>NZ_CP022363.1:435000-735000 GCF_003119115.1 Azospirillum sp. TSH58 | reverse complement strand
CCCTGCGCCGCAGCGAGGAGCGGCTGACCATCGCGCTGGCCGCGTCGGAAGCCGGCATCTGGGATTTCGACCTGCGCGACCGGACGCTGGCCTGGTCGGACGGCATGTACCGGCTGTACGGCGTCACCCCGGACAGCTTCACGCCCGGCGAGGACAGCTTCTTCGAGCTGGTCCACCCCGCGGACCGGGACACGGTGCGCCGCTTCACGAGGGACGTGCTGGAGGCCCGGCGCTCCGATTACCGTGGGGAGTTCCGCATCCTCCATCCGCGCGACGGGGTGCGTTGGATCATGGCGATCGGACGCCCGGTCTACGACAGCGGGCGCCTGGTCCGGCTCAGCGGATTGAATCTCGACATCACCGGGCGCAAGGCGATGGAGCAGGCGCTGCGCGATGCCAAGGCCAAGGCCGACGAGGCCAACATCTCCAAGTCGAAGTTCCTGGCCGCAGCCAGCCACGACCTGCGCCAGCCGCTGCAATCCGCCCTGCTGTTCGCCGGCGTCCTGCAACGCCACGTCGACCCCGACAAGGGCCGCGGCCCGCTGGCCTCGCTGGAACGCGCGCTGGAGACCCTGAAGAACCTGCTGGACAGCCTGCTGGACGTGTCGCGCCTGGACGCCGGCGTCATCACCCCGCAGATCGGCACCCTGCCCCTGCGCCCGATGCTGGAGGAGATCGAAGCGGCCTACGCCCCCATCGCGGCCAGCAAGGGGCTGGAATTCAGCGTCGTCCAACCGGCCCCGGATCTGGCGGTGCGCAGCGACCGGCTGCTGCTCGGCCGGATGCTCCGCAATCTGGTGGAGAACGCCATCCGCTACACCGAGACGGGCTATGTCCGCGTGTCCTGCGAGGCGCCGAACGGCAGCGTCCGCATCACCGTGCAGGACAGCGGCATCGGCATCTCGGCGGAGCAGCAGACCAAGGTCTTCGAGGAGTTCCATCAGGTCGGGAACCCGGAACGCGACCGCAACCAGGGGCTCGGCCTCGGGCTGGCCATCGTGCAGAGGCTGTCCCGGCTGCTGAACCATCCGGTGACGGTCCGCTCCGAACCGGCCCACGGCTCGGTCTTTTCCATCGAGGCGCCGCGCGCCGCCGCGCCCGCCGTCGCCCTTCCCTCGCCCGAAGCCGAAACCACCCCGTCCGGCGACGGGCAGCTGGCCGTTCTGGTCGAGGACGACGTGATCGTCCTGATGGGGCTGCGGACCATCTTCCAGGAATGGGGGTACGAGGTGGTGGTGGCCGGCTCCGCGGAGCAGGCGCTGGACCGGCTGCGCGGACTGACCCGCCGCCCGGACCTGATCATTGCCGATTACCGGCTGCGCAACGGGCGGATCGGCACCGAAGCCATCGTGCAGATCCGTTCTCTGGTTGGAATCCCGGTTCCGGCCATCATCCTGACCGGGGAGATCGGCACCGACTGCGACCGCGACGCGGCGGCGCTCGGCCTGGGCGTGGTGCGCAAGCCGATCACCCCGCGGCAGCTTCAAGGCGCCATCCAGGACCTTCTGAACCACAATCCGTTGAGCCAGACCGGGGATTGAGCGCCCGCCGAGACCGGCGACCGGCGGACAAAAAGCGGACCAGCCTTGACGGGGCAGTGGCGCTGCCCTATATTGTGCACTGCAACATAACGATAAACCCTTTCCCGAGGGGGAGACGCCTTCTCAATCCTTTGAGGAGGTCCCTTATGAACACGCCTTCGCACTTCGCTTCCGCCCTTCCCTCCGAACGCGACATGCAGCTCATCCGCCGCAAGGCCGCGCGGATGCGCGCCGACCATCTCCGGTCCCTGCTGGGCCGGCTGGCCGCGTTTCTGAAAGGGCGGGCGGCCGACCTCGATCCCCACCGCCTGGATGGCGGCCGGGCCGCCGGCTGACGCCGGACGGGCCTCATTCTTCCCTGACACATCGGCGGTAACGCCCCGCCGCGCTTCGCAGTCCTGTCTGCGCTGGCGCGGTCGCGGGGCTGGCCCGGCGGCGGTCCGCGACAGCGGCGCCGTGCGGGCCGGTTGTTCTTTGGTTGGAGTTTTTGACATGCAGAAACGAGCGGTCGCCCTGGGCGGCTTCGGTGGGTTCAACCTGCACGGCGCGGGCGTGCTGACGGCGCTCGACCGCCTGGACCGGATGCCCGACCTGTTCACCGTGACCTCCGGGCAGATCGTCGTTCTGGCCGCCTGGTTGCGCGGCGAGGACGTGCGCCGCCTGCTTCTCGAACACACGGGGGCGTCCGGCGGGCTCCTTCAGGCCTGGCAGACCGCCCTGTTCGGGCACAAGGGCGTCTTCCGCCCGGTGCTGGGCGAGCATGCGCGGCGCTGGCTGGATGTCCCGCTGTCGCCCTCGGCGGTTCTGGAGCGGCTGATGCCGGCCCGCCAGTACGCCCCGGTGCGCGACCGCGACACCGTGGCCGAAATCGCCCGCACCCTGAACGAGGCCGAGATCGGCGTCGTCTTCAACACCTACGACTTCCGCTCCGGCAACGGACTGCTTCACGGCAACGCCGCCGCCCGGCGCCTGATGGCCGGGGAGGTCGGGCTGGAGGACATCACCGCCGATGCGGTGGAAAGCGCCCTCTGGCTCTATCTCTATGGGTTCGAGGAGGCCCCCGGCGGGCTGATCGACGGCGCCTACCACCGCAGCATCATCCTGTCGGAACTGCACGGCTTCGACGAGGTGACGGTGGCCGCCCCCTTCCCCGTCTCCTGGATCGGGCCGGTGCCGCGCAACCAGCTGGAGGTGGAGAACTGGAAGATCCGCCAGTGGTTCGCCAACTCCTACAAGGCGGAGGTCGCACGGCTGCGCCGGGTGATCGAACTGATGGAGCGCGGCACGCTGAACGACCCGGCCTACCGCATCCGGTCCCTGACCGAGCTGCCGCTGCGCCGTCATTACGGCTATTTCGACTATTTCACCGAGAAGCCGGAGGTGTTCGACGACGCGCTCGCCCAGGCGCTCGACCATTTCGGCGACGGCCCGGCGCACGAGCAGCGGCGCGCCGGCTGACCGCCTGTCGACCGGTTAAGCGATGGCCCGGCGGCTCAGGCCGCGCGGGCCTCCACCAGCTTCACGCAGTCGCCCATCACGAAGCGGCTGTCCACCGCCCCCATGCCCGCCTGCGGCAGATGGGCCTCATAGCCGGCGGTGTAGCGGGCGCCGAAGGCGAAGCTCAGCCAGGGCGACACCACGCGCATCCACAGCCGGACCGCCGAGCGCTCCGACTGGGTGTAGTCGAGGATGCGCAGCGTCCCTTCCGGCTTGAGAATGCGCCGCATCTCGCGCAGCACCGGCACCTGGAGTTCCTCCGGCAGGACGCAGAAGACGAAGGTCGCCGCCACATGGTCGAAATGGCCGTCGGGAAATCCGGTGGCGGCCAGATCCAGCACCTGGAACTCCACCGCCCGCCCCAACCGGTCCGCCCGCCTGGCGGCGCGGGCCAGCATGGCCGGGCTGGCGTCCACCGCGGTCACGCGGGCGCCGGCCGGATAGAAGGGGATGTTGCAGCCGGTGCCCGCCCCGGCGTCCAGGATGCGCCCGGACAGGCCGCGGAACGTGCCCTGCCGCAGGCGCCGCTTCCACATCACCTCGTAGCCGAGGTCCAGCGCGTCGTAGAGCGGGGCGATGCGTTCGTAGGTGCGCACATAGCCAGTCTGCATCATTGGGCCGGTCTGCATCATTGGGCCAGTCTGCTTGGTCGGGCCGGTCTGCATGGTCGGAGACTCCCCTCCTGAAGCGGCCCGCTCGCACCGTGAGCGCGGAGGGCCGGAAGCGCGTTTCGCCTGTTCTTCCTTTCATAGCAGGCGAATGTGACGGATCATCGCGCCTGGGGTCCAAAGCCCGACAAACGGAATGGAGATCGCATGGATGCGCTGAACCCGGCGGCGGAGGCCCGCCGTCAGGCCGGTCTGGAAATCCAGGCACTGGCCGAGGATTTCGAGCAGAGCGACGAGGCCGCCTTCCTGCGGATGCGCATCATCGGCGGGGTGGTGGCGGGGGTGGTGACGCTGGTCCTGCTGGTGCTGCTGACCGCGGGGGCGGACTGGCGCTACCTGTTCGGCTTCTGGGTGGTGATCGTCGGCTTCATCGGGATCGGCTACGCCGTGTCCGTCCACCGCCAGCGGCAGCAGACCGCGCGGCTGCGCGCCCTGGCGAACCGCTGGCTGACCGGCGGAACCGTCCCGCCGGTCTGAAGAAGAGAGGCCCGCCGGTCCGGGAAAAGTATGGCGTCAGGAGGCGCGCGAGCCGCGGCGTTTGCGGCGGCGCTGGAAACGCTGGATCCGCTCGATCACCTCGCCCATGTCCGCCGCCTCCTCCACCTCGCCGAGATGCAGGAGGACGCGGATGTAGGTGTCGATCAGGCCGAGGACGGCCTCCTCGTCGGTCACGCCGTAGGCCGCCTGGCCCAGGGCATCGACGATTAGGGTCCCGCTGTCGGCCAGCGCCTCGGCCACCTCGTTGATGGCGCGGTCGAGGGCGGTGTCGTCCCCGTCCGGCGCTTCCAGCACCGGGTCGAGGATGTCGGGAAAGGAAAGCCGGTCGGCGGGATAGCCAGCCATGGGCAACTCTCCAAGAAAAAAACAGGGCCGTGAACCGGCCCCTGGTGCGCGCGAACGGAGGGCGGGTGTCCCCCTTCTGGTGATTCGTGGCCCTATGGAACGTGGCGGTGAGGGAGGGGATGGCCGCGTCAGGCGGCCATCGACTCCAGGGCTTCGGCCAGGGCGTCGGCGTCCTCGGCGACGGGCAGGCCCGTCCAGGGGATCAGTTCCCGCCCGGTGTTGGCGAGGCGCTTGGCCTCCATATGGCCGATCACCGCGGTGCCTTCCCGGGCGATCCGCAGGATGTCGCCGTCCTCCGGAACCAGCGCCCTCTCCACGCCGCAGGCGCGGGCAAGGCGGGCGTGGGCCTCCAGATGCTCGATGGTGCCGTGCACCGGCACGGAGAAGCGCGGGCGGATCAGGTCGTACATGCGGATCAGGTCATCCCGCTTCGGGTGGCCCGACACATGCACCGGCGCGTCGGCCGGAGTCACCACCGTCACGCCCTTGGCCTTCAGATGGTCCTGCACGTCGGCCAGCACCACCTCGTTGCCGGGGATGGCGCGGGCGGAGAAGATCACCGTGTCGCCGCTCTCCAGCCACAGCTCGCGATGGCCGTCGCGGGCGAGCCGGCTGAGCGCCGCCCGCTCCTCGCCCTGGCTGCCGGTGCACAGGAACACGAGGTTCCGGCGCGGCGTCCAGGAGGCTTCCATGATGGAGATGAACTCCGGAGCCTTCTCCAGATAGCCGCTGGCGCGGGCCGCCTTCTCCATGCGCAGCATCGACCGGCCGACCAGCACCACCTTGCGGTCGTGGGCCGCCGCGGCCTCCGCCACCGCCTGCATGCGGGCGACGTTGGACGCGAAGCCGGTCACCGCGATGGCGCCCTTGCGCCCGGCGAAGGCCTCGATCAGGCCGGCGCGGGCGTCCGCCTCGGAGCCGGTGGTGCCGTCGACGTTGGCGTTGGTGCTGTCGCACATCATCGCCAGCACGCCGCGGTCGCCCAGGCGCTTCAGCGCGTCCAGGTCCATGGTCGGGCCGACCAGCGGGTGCGGGTCGAACTTCCAGTCGCCGGTGTGCAGGACGGTGCCGGCCTTGGTGTGGATCGCCACCGACACCGGCTCGGGGATCGAGTGGGTGACGGTGATGGTCTCGATGCCGAAGGGGCCGATCTCGAAGGAGGCACCCGGCTCGAACACCCGGATGCGGGCGTGGCGCAGACCTCCGGACTCCTTCAGCCGTTCACGGATGACGTGGGCGGCGAAGGGGGTCGCGTAGATCGGGCATTCCAGCCCCGGCCACAGATGGTGGATGGCGCCGATGTGGTCTTCGTGGGCGTGGGTGACGACCAGCCCGACCACCTCGTCCATCCGCTCCTCGATGAAGGAGGGATCGGCCATCAGGCTGTCGATGCCCGGCGCCTCGTCGCCCATGAAGGCGACGCCGGCGTCCACGATCAGCCATTTTCCGGCATGGCCGTAGAGCGCCATGTTCATGCCGATGCGCGAGCAGCCGCCGAGCGGGATGAACAGGATTTCGTCGTTGCCCGGCACCGGGCCGGGGACCGGCGCGCCAGGCGGACGGGTCGCCTTCGGGCGCTCGTAGGGCTTGGGGTTCTGGTTCTTCTGGAAACGCGGGCCGCCGGACTTGCCGCTGCGCACATCGCCAACAATCGTGTTCGGGCGGTTGCCGCCAAAATTCGAGTTCGGGCGGTTGCCGCCCTTGGGCGCCGCGCGGCGGCGCTTGTTATCAAACGTCATACGTCCTTCTGCTTCACAACATCTCAGCCGGCATTCAACGCTGCCGGACGGGCGTGCATCGCGTGTCGATGCGGATCTCGGGGGTCTCCCCGGCCAACGGCGGCGCCAGGACCATGGGGATGGGTCGAGGCAGCCGGCCGAAGCGGCCAGGGAGAGCGGTGTTCGAGCCAGTAATCCAGATGGAGACGCCGGTCAACCGCTGAATCACGACCCGCAAAGGGGTTTGCCGGTCGGTCACCCGAAGGTTACGGCCATCCGCCGGCGATGTTGCACATATGTTTCCTTTCCCGCGCCGTTCAAGGGGCCGTTCGCGCCCGGGTCCGCGCCTGAATCCCTGCGGACTCCGCGCGGCACGGCGGCGGACGGCGCGAAGGCTGGAATTGCGGGCGGTTGCGGGCTCCCGAAGGCGCTCCGATTGGCTGGCCTGTGCAAGGCGCATGGCAACGATGAAAGCCAAAGGCATGGCGACGCCGCCGCCGGCCCGCGATCCTTCGCCGCCTCCCCTGTTGTTTGCGGACGCCCGGCGAACGGGCACTGTCCAAATGGGGAGTATCCCATGTCCGACTATGAATCCAGGTGGAGGAACGACCAGGGCACCCGCCGCGATGACGACCGGTGGGAGCGCGACCACGGACGCGGCGAGAGCCGCGAGTGGAGCGCCGGCTCATACCAGAACCGTGGCCAGAACCGTGGCCGTGACGAGTTCGGTCAATCGAATTGGGGCCAGTCCGGTTCGGGCCAATCCGGTTCGGGCCAGTCCGGCCGGTCCGGCATGATGGGCGGCGGTGGCCGCCAGCCCGGCTACGGCTATGAGGGCCAGGGCCGCGAAGGCTTCGACTATGGCCGCGACTATTGGCGCCAGCAGGAAGGCCGGGGTGATTACGGCCAGGGCTCCTATGGTCAAGGTTCCTACGGCCAAGGTTCGGGCAATCGCGAGTCCGGGCGCGAGTATGGGCGCGAGTATGGCCGCGACTACGGGTCCCGCGGCTCCTTCGGCCAGGGCCAGCGCGACTGGCGCTCCCGCGACGACCGCCAGAATTACGAGGACCGTGGCGACTACGGCCAGGACTTCGGCTACCGCGGCGGCTTCGGGCGTTCCGATTATGGCCGCTCCGATTACGGCAGCGGAGCCTATGGCGGCCGTGACTACGGCAGCCGCGACTACGGCAGCCGCGACTACGGCGGCATGGACTACGGGTCCCGCGGCACCGGCAACCGGGATTACAGCAGCCGTGATTACGGCAACCGCGATTACGGCCGGATGGGCTACGGCGGTGGCGGCTCCGGCCGCAACGAGGAGCGCGGCTTCTTCGAACGGGCGGGCGACGAGATGGCCTCCTGGTTCGGCGACGAGGATGCGGAACGCCGCCGCCGCATGGACGCCCGCAACGACGATCCCGGCGCCCAGCACCATCGGGGCCGCGGGCCGCGCGGCTATACCCGCTCCGACGACCGCATCCGCGAGGATGTGAACGACCGTCTGACCGACGATCCCTACATCGACGCGTCGGAGATCGACGTGACCGTCAGCAATTGCGAGGTCACGCTGAGCGGCACGGTGGACGACCGCCGGACCAAGCGCCGCGCCGAGGACATGGCCGAAACCATCTCCGGCGTCCGCCATGTGCAGAACAACCTACGCGTCCGCGAGCGGAGCTTCGGCGACACTGGCACGACCGCCGGGGCGTCGGCGATGGCCGGGCTCGGCACCACCGGGTCCTCAGGCACCGGCATGGGCGGCACCGGGATGGGCAGCACCGGTATGGGCGGGTCCACGACGGGCACGTCCGGAACCTCCAGCACCTCCGGGACCGGCATGAGCGGGACCTCCGGAACCACGGACAGCACCAGCCGCACCGGCACCTCCGGCACCACCACGGGCACCACCACGGGCAGCAACATCCGCTGACCGTGACCGATCCGCCCCTCCCGCTCTCACCGGCGGGAGGGGCTTTTCCTGTCCGCCGTCAGTCGCCGTCCTGCCGCTGCTCCGCCGGCTTCTCGGCGCGGGTCAGGTTGAAGGCGGTGTTGATCAGCGCGATGTGCGAGAAGGCCTGCGGGAAGTTGCCGACCAGCCGCTTCGCCTTCGTGTCGTACTCCTCCGACAGCAGGCCCAGATCGTTGCGCAGGGCGAGCAGCCTGTTGAACAGCGCCTCGGCCTCCGCCTGACGCCCTTGCAGCACGTAGACGTCGGCCAGCCAGAAGGAGCAGGCGAGGAACACCCCCTCCCCGTCGGGAAGCCCGTCGTCGGTCCTCTCCGTCCGGTAGCGCTTGACGAGCCCGTCCTGAAGCAGTTCCTCCTCGATGGCGGCGACGGTGCCCTGGATGCGGGGGTCCTCCACCGGCAGGAAACCGACCATCGGCAGCATCAGCAGAGCGGCATCGACGTGGCTGGCGCCGTAATGCTGGACGAAGCTGTTCCGCTCCTTCGAGAATCCGTTGGCGCAGACATCCTCGAAAATGGCCTGCCGCAGCGCCTTCCAGCGCTCCAGCGGCGCGTCCAGGCCGAACTTCTCCGCGCTCTTCACCATGCGGTCCACGGCGACCCAGGCCATCACCTTGGAATGGGTGAAATGCCGCGCCCCGCCGCGCACCTCCCAGATGCCCTCGTCGGGCTGGTCCCACACCGATTCCATGTGGTCGAGCAAGGCGCACTGGACGTGCCAGGCCTCCGGCTGGATCTCGATGCCGCGCATCCGCGCCTGATGCGCCGCGTCCATCATCTCGCCATAGACGTCGAGCTGGAGCTGGGGAGCCGCGGCGTTGCCGACGCGGACCGGGCTGGCGCCCTCGTAGCCCGGCAGCCACGGCACCTCCCATTCCAGCAGGCGCCGCTCCCCGGCGATGCCGTACATGATCTGGATCTGCTGCGGACTGCCGGCGATGGTGCGCATGCCCCAGTCCCGCCAATCCCGCGCCTCCTGCAGGTAGCCCGCGTTCATCAGCGCCAGCAGGGTCAGGGTGGCGTCGCGCAGCCAGCAATAGCGGTAGTCCCAGTTCCGCACCCCGCCGAGCTGTTCGGGAAGGGAGGTCGTCGGCGCCGCGACGATGCCGCCGGTCGGGCGGTAGGTCAGCGCCTTCAGCGTGACCAGCGACCGCGCCACCGCGTCGCGCCAGAGACCGCTGTAGGTGCACCGCCCGCTCCATTCCGCCCAGAACCGTTCGGTCTCGGACAGAGCCTGCTCGGCATCGACCGGCTGCGGCAGCGGCAGGTGCGACGGCGAATAGATCATCACGAAGCTGATGCTCTCGCCCTCCGCCAGGGTGAAGTCGGCGACGGTGCTCAGATTCTCGCCGTGGATCGGGGCGCTGGTGTGCAGGACGACCATGTCCGGCCCGGCGATGGCCCGCAGGGTGTTCGGGCCGATCCGCGTCACCCACGGCACGACGTGCCCGTAACCGAAGCGCAGCGTCAGGTCCATCCGCATGGCGACGCGCCCGCGCCGCCCGCGCAGGATGCGCACGATGTCGGACGCCTCGCCGCGCGGCGGCATGAAGTCGATCATGGTGACGGCGCCCCCCTCCGTCTCGAACTCCGTCTCCACGATCAGGCTGTCGCCACGGTAGCGACGGGTCGTGCGGGCATCGGGATCGCTCGGGCGCAGCAGCCAGCGCCCGTTCTCCGGCGTGCCCAGCAGCGAGGCGAAACAGGCATCGGAATCGAAGCGCGGCCAGCACAGCCAGTCGATGGAACCTTCGGCGGACAACAGGGCTGCGGTCTCGCAGTCTCCCAAAAGGGCATAATCCTCGATGCGGGAGGCCATGGTACGCTCTCGAACGATTGGGGGGTGTGCCCTTGGGCAACGGCCCGTGACCTCTCCGGTTCCCTCCGGTCAGGCCCCGGAGCCGACGAAGGTCGATCATCCGGTTTGACGATTCTGGCCGCCGGACCCGCGTGTTAGCGTCTTGACCCATCGCCGGAGGCCCATCGCCGAAGGACGACCCATCGAGGCCACCATGGACACCGGACGCGCCACGCCCCGGCGGCATGCCCCCCGACCCGCCCGTCTCGCGGCGGCGGCCCTCCTTCTCGCCGGTCTTGCGATGGCTGCGGGTGGGGCGGCGGCGGCGGAGCCTCCCACCGTCTCCCTGCGGCCCGGCGCCGACATCCAGGCGGCGGTGGACCGCCATCCCCCCGGCACGCGCTTCCGGCTGGAGGCCGGCATCCACCGCCTGCACTCCATCGTGCCGAAGGACCGCGATCTGTTCGAGGGCGCCCCCGGCGCGGTGCTGAGCGGAGCGCGGCGGCTCACCGCCTTCGTCCGCCATGGCTCCGTCTGGGTGGCCCGCGGGCAGACGCAGGAGGGCCGGGTCAACGCGGCCGAATTCTGCCGTTCCGGCTTTCCCCGCTGCGCCCGCCCGGAGGACCTGTTCATCGACGACACGCCGATGCTGCATGTCGGCGACCGGTCCGCCGTCGGACCGGGGCGCTGGTTCTTCGATTACGACGCCGACGAGATCGTGATCGGCGACGATCCCACCGGACGGACCGTGGAAACCAGCGTCACCCCCGCGCCTTCGGCGGCACGGCGTCGGGCGTCGTCATCCAGGCTCTGACCATCGAGAAATACGCCGCCCCCATCCAGGCCGCCGCCGTGGACGCGGAGTTCGGCCCCGGCTGGACCGTCCGCGACAGCGTGCTGCGCCTGAACCACGGCGTCGGCGTCAACGCCGGCAACGGCAGCCGCATCCTCGGCAACCGCATCCTCGACAACGGCCACGCCGGCTTTTCCGGATCGGGGACGGATTTCCTGATCGCCGGCAACGAGATCGCCCGCAACGGCTATGCCGGCGTCGACTTCCATTGGGAGGGCGGCGGCGGCAAGATCACCGAATCCGGCGGCGGCGGCATCGTCCGCGGCAATTGCGTGCATGACAATGTGGGCGCCGGGATCTGGGCCGACATCGACGTGCACCGGCTGCTCATCGAGGACAATCTGGTCTTCGGCAACGCCGACAACGGCATCACCTACGAGATCAGCTACGACGGGGTGATCCGCAACAACCGGGTCGCCGACAACGGGCAACGCGGCCAGGGCTGGTTCTGGGGCGCCCAGATCCTGATCTCCAGCGCGCAGGGCGTGAAGGTCTACGGCAACGACATCGACGTGCCGGGCAGTTACGGCAACGCGGTGACGGTGGTGTCCCAGGACCGCGCGCCCTACACCCCCGCCGTCGGCAACGAGATCTTCGACAACAGCATCGTCATCCGCAACGCCAACGCGCGGGTCGGCGCCGTCACCGACGTCGACGCCGACAACGCCATGGTCGCCGCCGGCAACCGGCTCTACCGCAACCGCTACCATCTGGCGGATCCGGGGGAGCGCGTCTGGTTCTGGAACGACGCGGAGGCCGACTGGAACGCCATCCGCGCCCAGGGACAGGAAATGGACAGCGTCATGCATACGGATATTCCGCAGAAGAGGTCGCTGGCCTGCCCTGCGATGGCCCAAATGGACAGGGTTCGATGACCTTCCTCTCGGCCCACTCCTCTCAGGAGAGCGCAATACACGCCTCAGGCAAGCATAGGTTTCAGCCCCACTGTTACAACTTTGAAAAAGTTACTAATTTGGAGGTACTTTGCGGATATCCGCGCACAGTATTATGATCTTGTTTGCGATTGACGGTCAAAACCGGCTGCGATGTTATAGGCTCGAAGCGGTCGCACAGACCTCTTGCAGCATCGCCTTCCCGCTTGATCCGGTTCAATTGATCGAATAGGGCCAAAGTCTTCGCTCCGGTGATGTCGGCGGCGACCTTGGCGACGATCCCGGGCGGTTCCACGGGTCGGCGTGTCCATGGCGTGTGGCTGAGGGAGATCCTGTATGTTGCCGTGCAAAGACGGAACGCGCCTGCCCAACGCCTTCCGCCGCGCCCCATCGGCCACATCCTTCACGCCCAAACACATCCTAGCCGCCACCCCGTTGACGGCCACCCCCTTCACCGCCGCACCGATGAACGACTCCGGCTCCTTCGGGTCCTATTACCGGATGTCCGGGGGCACGCGCCCCCTGGGGGAGGATCAGATCGTCACAGCCATCCTTCACGACGAAACGCCGCTGACGCGGGAGAGTCTGTCCACCAGCCTGAACCTGTGCGGACGGGGTGTGCGGGTGCTGACGGCGGCGTCCGTGGCCGATCTGGAAAGCGTGATGCGGCGGGACGATTCACCGGATGTGGCGTTGGTCAATTTCAGCGGGCGGCTCCCCTCCGATCCGGAGTTCCGCCCGAGGCTGGCCGAACTTCTGGAGGTGCTGGACGGCATCCCGCTCATCATGCTGTCGGATTCCGACGAAACGGTGACCGCGCTGGAAGCCATCCGCCAGGGCGCGCACGGCTACATCTCCACCACCGTCGGGCTCACCATGGCGCTGGAGGCGATCCGTCTGGTCGCGGCGGGCGGCATCTTCGTTCCGGCACCCATTCTGCACCGCTTGATCATCGACCAGGCCGAGATGTCGGAACCGGTGCTTCACGCCGCCTTATCCGTCCCGGCGCCCGCGGTCAACGGCAAGCCGCACCTCACGCAATTGACCCCCCGTCAGCTCGCCGTCCTGGAATGCCTTCAGGAGGGCAAGCCGAACAAGCTCATCGCCCACGAGCTGGGAATGCGGGAAAGCACGGTCAAAGTGCATGTCCGGAACATCCTGCGGCGGCTCGGCGCCACCAACCGGACGGAAGCGGTGTGCCGCGTCATGCGCGAGGAGAACTGAGCGCAACGCGGAAGAACGGCGCGGGTTGGTCCCGCACCGTTCCGTTGCGGCGCCAACCGATCAGGGCTGGTTCGATTCCAGGGACGCCCCGCGGGACAGATGGGCGTGCGCCATGAAGGCGGCCTCCGTCCGGTTGGTGGCGCCCAGCTTCTTCAGCACGTTGCGCACATGGGCCTTGGCGGTGTTCTCGCACATGCCCAGCATGTAGGCGATCAGCTTGTTCGACTTGCCCTCGCGCATGCAGGTCAGCACGGCCATTTCCCGCGGCGTCAGCCCGCCGATCCGGTCCGTCACCGGCACGGAGGCGCCCGCCGGCGGCGTCTGCGGGAGGGCGATGCCGCCCGGCACCGGCTCGATCAGCGATTGCAGGGACGTGGCGGGCACGAAGGTCCCCCCGGCGGCGACCAGCCGGATCGCCTCCAGCATGACCCCCAGCCCGAGGTTGGGCACGATGTAGCCGCGCACGCCGAGGCGCAGGCTTTCCAGGATCATCCCGCCGTCGTCGCGGTCCGAGATGATCACCAGCGGCACCGGCAGACAGGCCGACACGGCGTCGCGGATGGCGGCGCACAGGACGTCATTCAGTCCCATCTGCGCACCGATGTTGCACAACACGACCTCGGTCCGCCCGTCCCGCGCCAGCACACCGGCGGCGTCCTTCAGCGAGGCCACCGACCGCACGGTCATATCCTGGCACAGCGTGCTGAGCCCGAGCGAGAAGCAGTCCCGCGTCAGGCTGTTCGGGTCCGCCAGGACCACGGCGATCCCTGGGGCGATCCCTGGGGCGATCCCTGGGGCGATGCCCGGGGCAACGCCTGGGGCGATTCCTGAAACAACCGCAGATTGCTTTTTGATGTCCGTCGTCATCCGCTCCCCCTATCGGTCAAACACCAGTTCTTCTCACCTCTTCAAACCAGGATTGCAGGCCGTGACCCGTCCTCGCCGGTGAGAAGGACCTCAATTCTCGGGTGAGCGCGTCCGCTCGCGGATACTCGGAAAGATTTCACTTTTTTCATTTTAAGCGCCTTTCCCTGTCGACCACATGGATTGTTTCTGTTGGAAGATCATCAGGAATGCTTGCGCGGTTTGCATTTGATGTTTTCAACGTTACCAGAACAGCAGGCTTGGTAAATACGCACTTCGATGCAAGGTTGTGACGACCCGCCGTTTTATTCCGTACCCATTCCGGCGCTCATCGCGCCGTGCCTCGCCGGCTTCGTACGCCTTTGTGAGGATGGCGGCGGAGTAGAGCGCCTGTTTCACCCCCACCCCACCGCCGGACCGCAGGGGACCGCCGGTCGCTGTCTTCCGCTCTGCGGCCAAAAGAACAGACCCGAACGACACAAGTCAGGGACTGACGCACTCTGACCAATGGAAATATATCAAGGACAAGGCACTGCGCTTCCGGATGGCTTTGGCCAGAACCCCTCCGGAATACACGGAATTCGAACGGAAACACTTCAAATAGGTGGTAAAGGCAAGAACCGACATAGTTATTTCTGCGCGGGATTGACGTTGACGGGAGCTTGGGTGCAGCGCAGCATCAGACCAGGAAAACGGGTCGGGAGACATGCTTCATGGCATCGAGCGGGAAGGCGGTTCCATCGCCCTGCGCCGCCGCACGCGGCCCGGAACCGGTGAACGGGCGCGGGAGCATCGCAGCCCTTCTTCTGGATGAAACCCCGTTGACCCGCGAAAGCCTGTCCGCCGGCCTCAGCCTGCGCGACCCGTCCCTGCAGATGCGGACCGCGGCGTCGGTGGACGAGGCCAGGACGGCGCTCGCCGCGGGAACGCCACCCACGGTCGTGCTGTGCAACCTCGCCAGCCTGACCCCGCCGAACGGCAGCGTCCTGGCGACGCTGCGCGACGTGGCCCGTGCCCTCGGCGGCACGCCGCTGGTCATCCTGTCCGACGGGGAGGAGGCTGACCTGCCGCTGGAGGCCAGCCGGCTGGGCGTCCGGGGGTGTCTGCCGACCAGCGTCGGCCTCGTCGTCGCCCAGGAGGCGCTGCGTCTGGTGGCGGGCGGCGGCACCTTCTTCCCCTCCCCCTTCCTCCACCGGCTGCAGCGTCGCGAGGACATGAAGGACGACCCGCCGATGCCGTCCGGCGGCGCGGCGTTGACCGCGCGTCAGCGCGGCGTGCTGCAACGGCTTCGCGAGGGGAAATCGAACCGCGTCATCGCGCAGGAATTGGGAATCAGCGAGAACACGACGAAGGTCCATGTCCGCGGCATCCTGCGGGCGCTGGGCGCTTCCAACCGCGCCGAGGCCGTGCGCAAGGTCTGGCAACCGGCCGAACCGGCCGCTCAGGAACCGTTCAACCGGGATTGGGGCCGGGGCCGGACTCGGGACTGACCGTGCCGCCTCCGTGGATCAGCCGCAGGGCGGCGATCACCTCGGCCAGCGGCATCCGCCCGCTCAGCACACCGCGCAGACCGAGGCGCGCCGCGGCGGCGGCCACCGCGACGCCGGGCCGGTCCGCCAGAACGGCGACGGGAGGATGGGAACTGCCGCCCGACAGCGCGTCCAGAAGCTGGCCGATGCCGCCCTTCGCCGGGTCGGCGCGGCCGATGCTCACCAGAACCACGTCGGTGCCGCGCAGCGCGGCGGGAAGGTCCGCCAGCGCCACGGCGCTGCGGCGGTGGCTGACCGCCACGTCCGGCGCGAACGCGTTGATGGCGGCGGCAAGGCTTTCGCCGAACAGCGAGCGGTCGTCGATCAGCAGCACGGCGATCGGGGTCCGCCCTCCGGTCAGCCCGTCCGGGCGCGGGGGAACGGCGCCGCCCCGCGCGCCGGAAGGCGCACGGGGCATGAACTCTCGACGGATGCCGGCCAGCGCGTCCAAGCCAATCATGGCTGCGTCTTTCGGAATCGGGAGATCCCAGCCGGCACCCCGCGCCGGACCGCCGCCGCCGGGGCGGGGACGGTCCGTTCAGGGCACCGGTACGTGGCCGGAGTCGGCCGGCGTCGCGCCCGCGTCAATCCGCCAGGTCGGAGGCGGCCGCCGCAAGCTGTCCGGAGAAGGGAAGGACACAGGAGTCCGCCGCGAAGCTGTTGCTGAGAAGCATCGCCTCCGCCGCCTTGCGCCGCTTCGCCGCTTCGGGCCGCGCGTCGCGCCGCCCGACGGAGCAATAGTGGAATCCGGCCGCCGCCATGGCCGCCGGGGCGTAGACATTGCGCAGATCGACCATGACCGGGCGGCGCATCAGGCTGCGGACGCGGCTCAGGTCCAGCGCGCGGAACTCGTTCCATTCTGTCAGGATGGCGACGCAGTCGGCCTCCGCGAGCGGGGCGTAGGCGTCGTCATGCCAGACCACGCCGGGCAGCAGGTGGCGCCCCTCCTCCATGCCGGCGGGATCGTAGACGTGAACCGTTGCCCCGGCCTCCTGAAGCAGCGGAATGATCTCCAGGCTCGCCGCCTCGCGCATGTCGTTGGTGTCGGGCTTGAAGGTGATGCCCAGCACGGCGATCCGCTTGCCCGCCGCGTCCGGCCCGCAGGCCTGGAGGATCCGCCCGGCCATCAGCCGCTTGCGCGCCCGGTTCACGTCCACCACCGTTTCGATCAGCCGGACCGGCGCGCCGTGTTGCCGCCCGGTGCGCACCAGCGCCTCCGTGTCCTTGGGGAAGCAGGACCCGCCGAAGCCCGGCCCGGCGTTCAGGAACGGGCGGCCGATGCGCCCGTCGAGCCCCATGCCCGCCGCCACGTCCTGCACGTCGGCCCCCACCCGCTCGCACAGGTCGGCCACCTCGTTGATGAAGGTGATCTTGAAGGCGAGGAAGGCGTTGGCCGAGTATTTCGTCAGCTCCGCCGTCTCGATGCCGGTGCGCACGAAGGGCGTCCCGGCGCGGATCAGCGGCTGGTAGAGGGCGTCCATCACCGCCCGCGCCCGGTCGGTGTCCGCGCCGATCACCACGCGGTCGGGCTGCATGAAGTCGCCGATGGCCGAGCCTTCGCGCAGGAACTCCGGGTTGGACACCACGTCGAACTCGGAGCGCGGGTTGATGTCCCGCACGATGGCGGCGACCTGGCGCCCGGTGCCGACCGGCACGGTCGATTTGGTGACGATGACGGTGTAGCGGGACATGGTCCGCGCGATCTCCGCCGCCGCGGCGTGGACGTAGGTCAGGTCGGCCCCGCCGTCGCCGGGACGGGAGGGCGTGCCGACCGCGATCAGCACCACGTCGGCGCCCTCCATGGCGACCGCGAGGTCGGAGGTGAAGGACAGACGGTCCGCCGCCATGTTGCGCGCCACAAGGACGTCGAGGCCGGGTTCGTAGATGGGGATCTCGCCGCCCCTCAGGCGCCGGATTTTCGTTTCGTCCTTGTCCACACAGCACACGTCGATGCCGAATTCGGCAAAGCAGGCGCCGGACACCAAGCCGACATAGCCGGTCCCCACAACCGCGATCCGCATTATTCCGCTCCTGTTCCTTAATGGCGTTGCCGAAGCCATCCCTGGCCGGCTCGAAAATTGGCCGTCAGGCCACGGCGCGCTCCGCCATGCCGTTTCCCGGACCGCTTTCCAGCCCGTTCTCACGGCCGTTCTCGCGCAGCGCCCAACGCACGGTTTCCGCCAGCCCCTGCTCCAGCCGGGTGCGCGGCGTCCAGCCGAGCACCGACCCGGCATAGGCCACGTCCGCCTGCACGCTGCGCTGCTCGCCCGGACGTTCGGGGTGGTAGAGCACGGGATGGTCCGCCCGCGTCCGGCCGAGCGCCCCCAGCGCGAGGTCGGCCAGTTCGCTGATGCTGGTCTGCCGCCCGCTGCCGAGGTTGAAGATCTTCCCGTGGCTGGCCGGGTTGTCGAGCGCGCCGACCCAGGCGTCCACCACGTCGTCGATGAAGACGAAGTCGCGGGTCTGCTTGCCGTCGCCGTAGATGCGGATCGGCTCGCCCCGGATGATGTTGCCCAGGAAGATGCCCAGCACCCCCTGGTAGGGGTTGTCCACCGCCTGCCGCGGTCCGTAGACGTTGTACATGCGGAAGGAGGTGACGGCCAGACCGCCCGGCAGGTCGGGCCGCGCCGCCGTCAGATGCACGTAGCGCTCGCCCGCGTATTTCGTCACCCCGTAGTAGGACACCGGGGAGCAGGGCGTGTCCTCCGGCGTCGGCACGGTCTCCGCGTTGCCGTAGGCGCTCATCGAGCTGGCGTAGAGAAGGCGCTTCACCCCGCGCTCCACGCACTGCTGGAGGACGTTCACCGTCCCTTCCACGTTGGTGCGCAGGTCGCCGACCGGGTTGCTGAAGGCGCGGATGATCGACACCTGCCCGGCGATGTGGATCACCGCGTCGGGCCGCTCCTCGAACGCCTTGTCGAGGTCGGCGGGGTTGGTGACGTCGCCGCGGATGTAGCGCACCTCCGCCGGCACGTTGGATCGCAGCCCGGTGGACTCGTTGTCGATCACCGTCACCCGGTGGCCGAGCGACACGAGGCGGTGCGTGATGTGGGAGCCGATGAATCCGGCCCCGCCCGTTACAAGCACGTCCATAGGTTCCTCCACCGCACGGGAATGGGATTACGCGCTGAGGGCGATGCGGCCCGGCTCCAACTGGGTCTGGTCCGTGGGCAGGCCGTTCTGCGCGAGATAGCGCTCCGCCCAGTCCCACAGGCGGCGGATGCCGGTGTCGCGGTCCACCTGCGGGCGCCAGCCGAGGACCTGCTCCGCCTTGCGGATGTCGCTGACGTAGCAGGGCTGGTCGCCGGGCCGCCAGTCGGAGAAGTCGGCCTCCACCGGCGCGCCGCGCAGGGTGGACAGCATCTCCCCGAACTCGTGCCAGACCGAGATGGTGTTCTCCGGCCCGCCGCCGATGTTGAAGACCTGCCCGCGGCTGACCTCGATCTTCTCGGTGGCGAGGCGGAAGGCGCGCACGAGGTCCTCGACGAACAGCACGTCGCGCACCTGCATGCCGTCGCCGTAGATGTGGATGGGCCGCCCGGTCAGCGCGGAGATGATGAAATGCGCGACCCAGCCCTGGTCCTCGTTGCCGAACTGGCGCGGACCGTAGATGCAGCTCATCCGGAAGACGACGGTCGGCAGGTCGTAGATGCGGGCGTAGTCGCGCACATACTGGTCCGCCGCCCCCTTGGAGCAGCCGTAGGGCGAATGGAAGTCCAGCGGCTCCGCCTCCGAGACGCCGAGCGGGCGGTCGACGAAGCGGTAGCGGCTGCCGGTCCGCTCCACCGCCACATGCTCCAGCCCGCCATAGACCTTGTTGGTCGAGGTGAAGACCACCTTCGGCGGGTTCTTCATGCGCCGCGCCGCCTCCAGCACGTTGAAGGTGCCGAGCGCGTTGATGTCGAAGTCGGTGCGCGGATCGTCCAGCGAGGAGGTCACCGCGACCTGACCGGCGAGGTGGTAAACCTCCTCCGCTCCGGCCATGCAGGATTTGACGGCGGCGAAGTCGCGCACGTCGGCCTTCATGAAGGTCAGGCGGGACCCGGCGTTGAGGGTTTGCAGCCACGCCGCGTTCCGCTCGCTGCCCGGCCGCAGCAGGGCGTCCAGGACGACGACGTCGCGCCCGTCCTCCAGCAGGTTCTTGACCAGATTGCAGCCGACGAAGCCGGCCCCGCCGGTCACGAGCGTCTTGCCTTCCATAGGTGTCTTCTCCATTGCTGCGGCTTTTACCGGTTGGGCAGGGGGTGTTGGGCAGGGATTCAGGCAGCCCTGAGGACGGCGGCGCCCGCCGGGCGGCGGATCACCGCGTCGTAGAGCCGGTGGGTGTCGGCGGCGGCGGCGGCCCAGTCGAAGCGCTGGGTGGCGCGCAGGCGGCCATGGCGGCCCATCCGCACCCGCCGCTCGGGGTCGGCGGCCAATTGCTCCACGGCGGCGCGCAGGGCCAGCGGGTCGCCCGGCTCGACGATCACCGCGCAGCCGTCATCGACCTGATGCGGGATGCCGCCGACCCGGGTCGTCACAACCGGGACGCCGAAGGCCATCGCCTCCAGAATCACGTTGGGAAAGGTGTCGGCCAGGGTCGGGAAGACGAACAGGTCGGAGCGGCGGAACATGGCGGCGACCTCCGCCTCGGCCAGATTGCCGGTGAGGTGGATGGTCTGGCCCGGCCCGCAGCGGCGCTGGTAGGCCTCGTAATCGACGAAGTCCCGCTTCTCGCCGCCGACGATCAGGCGGAACGGCATCGGCAGCCCGATAAAGGCGTCGAGCAGCACGCCCAGCCCCTTGTTGGCCGTGTGGTTGGCCAGGAAGAAGGCGGTGACGGGGCCGCCGTCCTCCTCCCGCTCCGGGATGCCGAACCGGCGGTGGATGTCGCGGTCCGCCGGGGTCGGCGCGCCCCAGTCGTTCGGGCGGTCGACGCCGTAGGGAATGACGGCGATGTCGTCCCCGGTGAAGCCGAAGCCGCGGACGATGGGCAGATCGACCGGCGAGATCGCGCAGATGGCCGCGGCGTTGCGGACGACGTAGCGGACGGGGCGGTCGATCAGCAGGTCCCAGGCCAGCCGCCGCGCCGCGTCCATGCGCCGGAAGGCCGCCGGGTTGCCGATCTCCACGAAGCCGTGGGTGGACACCACGTAAGGCACGCCCTTCGCCACGCAGGCGCGGGCCACCCGCATCATCTCCAGCGCCGGGATCGGGTTGTGGATGTGCACCAGATCGTAGGAGCCGTGGCGGATCAGCGCCGGGATGCTCGACTGGTAGAACAGGGTCTTGGCGCGCTTGGGCAGGATGGAATCGAGCCCGACGAAGGGGCTGGAGGTCCGCACCTCGATCCGCTCGCCGGGCTTGCCGGGGTCCATCGGGACCCGGCTCGCCATGCCCATGTTCGCGATGTCGATGCGGTCGTGCGCCTGCAGCGCGACGCTCAGCTTCTCCGCCGCCTTGCTGGCGCCGCTGACCGCCAGATGCGGCGGCACGACGATCGCCGACAGGATCTTCAGGCTCATCGCAGGAATCCTCGACTGTCATGGAAGCGCGGGCCGCGTCGGTCGCGGTTCACGGCGCTGTTCCGAGGTCGATCAGGAAAATCCGCCGATGCCGCACCGTTTCATTTTGAAAACGGCAAGCAGTGTCACAGCATCGGATGGCTTTTCATTTTTAATGACGGCATTTTTATTTGGCAACCACCAAACAACGAACGCCGTCTAACCAAATCGAAGCTCTCCTTTCGGACGCCGCGCCTGGCCGCTGCGGACCAGCGGCATCTGCACCGCCTGGCAGGCCAGCAGGAACAGGAAGGCCGGATTCAGCATGACGTAGCGCCGCCACAGCCGCCGCGGCTCGGTGGACAGCCGGAACAGCCATTCCAGACCGGCATTCTGCATCCACATCGGCGCCTGCGGCTGTTTCCCGGCGATGAAGTCGAAGGCGGCGCCGACCGCGATCAGCGGCATCGACAGCGCCGCCTTGTGCTCGTAGACCCAGGTCTCCTGGCGCGGGCAGCCCAGCCCGACGAAGACGATCCGCGCGCCGGACTCGATGATCTCGCGGTCCACCGCCGCGCGCTCCTCGGCGCTCAGCGTGCGGAAGGCGGACGGGCGGGCGCCGGCGATGATCAGGCCGGGGAAACGCTCCGTCAGCGCCGTGGTCAGCGTGGCGAGCAGCCCCGCCGTGGCGCCGTAGAGGTAGATGGGAAGCCCCCGCGCCGCCGCCGCCGCGCAGGTGCGCAGCATCAGGTTCGGGCCGTAGACGCGGTCCGGCAGGGCGGCGCCGTGCAGCCGGTTCAGCGCCCAGCGCACCGGCTGGCCGTCCGGAGTCACGAGGTCGATGGCGTTCAGGCGGTAGCGGTGCTCGGGGTCGAGCGCCCCGGTCATCACCCCGTGCACGGCGAGCGCGCTGACCGCGAAGGGCTTTTGCTGCTCCGCCGCGTCGATGATGGCGCGCACGCCGGCCTCGTAATCGACGGCGTTGACGTAGACGCCGAGGACTTCCTTTTTCCCATGGTCGATCATGCCACGGCCTCCACGCGCCAGCGGCGCAAGTTGCTGTCGTGAATGTCGGTCAGGATGTTGCGCACGTCGTGCCGGATGTCCCAGGACGGGTAGTGGGAGCGGAACCGGTCGAGCGAGCTGACCCACCAGATGTGGTCGCCGATGCGGTTGGCCTCCTTGAAGGCCAGATCCATCGGGCGCCCGGTGATTTCCTCGCACAGCGCCACCGCCTCCAGGATGGAGCAGTTGCTCGCGCGCCCGCCGCCGATGTTGTAGACCTCGGCGCTGCGCGGCGCGTCGTGGACGGCGTGGAAGGCGGCGATCAGGTCGTTGCTGTGGATGTTGTCGCGGACCTGCTTGCCCTTGTAGCCGATCACGTCGTAGCGGGTGCCGGTGACGGCGCAGCGCATCAGATAGGCCAGGAAGCCGTGGAGCTGCGTCGGCGAATGGTTCGGCCCGGTCAGGCAGCCGCCGCGGAAGCACACCGTCTTCATGCCGAAATAGCGGCCGTATTCCTGCACCAACACGTCGGCGGCCACTTTCGAGGCGCCGAACAGGCTGTGCAGGGTGGCGTCGATCGACATGTCCTCGGCGATGCCGCCGGCGTAGCGGTGCGTCGGGTCGATCTCATAGCGGGTTTCGGTCTCGATCAGCGGCAGGCGGTTCGGCGTGTCGCCGTAGACCTTGTTGGTCGAGGTGAAGATGAACACCGCGTCCGGGCAATGCCGCCGCGCCGCCTCCAGCAGATTCAGCGTGCCGTTGGCGTTCACCGAGAAGTCCATCTGCGGATCGCGCGCCGCCCAGTCGTGCGAGGGCTGGGCCGCCGTGTGGATGATCAGGGAGATGCTGGAGCCGTGCCGCTCGAACAGCGCGTCGATGGCCGCGGCGTCGCGGATGTCGATGGCGTGGTGGCGGTAGCGCTGGCGCAGCGTCTGCTCCAGCGTCTGGCGCTGCCACGCGGTCGAGGCCTCGTCGCCGAAGAAGGTCCGCCGCATGTCGTTGTCGATGCCGACGACGTCCATTCCCAGCGCACCGAAATGCAGGCAACTCTCCGACCCGATCAATCCGCAGGAACCGGTGACAAGGGCGACGGACATGGCGTCAAACTCCTTCGCGGTTTGTTTGTTGGTTCAGCCGGGGCTTTTTTGGTCAGTAGGCGTTGCGGTCCCAGAAAAGGAGGAGGGCGGTGCGCACCATGATCTCGGCGTCCAGCCCCAGGGACCAGTTGTCGACGTAGTAGAGGTCGTGCTCGACGCGGCGGGCGGCGGTGTGGAGGTTGTCGATCTCGCCGCGCAGCCCGTTGACCTGCGCCCAGCCGGTGATTCCGGGGCGGACGCGGTGGCGGCAGGCGTAGTTCTCCACCGCCTCGTGGTACAGCACGTCGCCGGCCTTCATGGCCACGGGATGGGGCCGCGGCCCGACGATGGACATGTCCCCGCGCAGGACGTTGAAGAGCTGCGGAAGCTCGTCGATGCTCGTGCGGCGCAGGAAGCGCCCGACGCGCGTCACCCTGGGGTCGTTGCGCACGGTCCGCTGCGCGCCCGACTGGTCGCCGCGGTCGGTGTGCATCGTGCGGAACTTCCAGATCTCGAACTCTTCGTTGTTGAAGCCGAAGCGCTTCTGGCGGAACAGCACCGGGCCGGGGCTTTCCAGCTTGATCGCCGCGGCGGCCAGCAGAAGGACCGGGGCCAGCGCCGCCAGCGCCGCGCCGCCGATCAGCAGGTCCTCCGACCGCTTCAGCACGCCGCGCCAGCCGGCCAGCGGGTGATGGATGACGCCCAACAGTGGAATGCCCGCCGTCGCATCGACCGACAGGCCCGCGGTGCGGGCGATCAGCCGGTGCGGCAGCAGGCGGACGTCGACCGCGAGGACGCGCAGCCGCTCCAGAATGTCGGTGATCTCGGCCTCGGCGCTCCAGGGCAGGGCCACCACCACGAGGTCGATGCGGTTCTTGCGCACCTGCTCGACCAGCCCGGTCACGCCCCCCAGCACCGGCACACCGGCCAGCCGGGCGGTGGTCAGGGGCGGGGCGTTCACGGATGCGGGCCGGTCCGCCGCGGTGGACACCGCGCCGATCACCTGGTAGCCCGCCCCTTCCGTCCGCTGGAGCCGGTCCAGCCATTCGAAGGCCAGATCGTTGGTGCCGACCAGCAGGGTCCGTTGGCGCAGGCCGCCGGCCAGATTCCAGTCGCGCGCCAGCCGGAGGAACAGGCTGCGCAGCGCGGTCAGCCCGAACAGGCCGAGCCCGTACCACAGCCACAGCGTCCCCGCCGCCGCCGTGTCCAGCCGCCGCAGGTCCCCCGTCACGCCGAGCATGAGGACGAGCACCAGGAAGGCCGCCGTCCAGGCCCCGAACAGCGGCCCGGCGTGCGAACCGATGGTCCGCCGCACCGCCTTGGGACGCAGGTTGCGGTAGCAGCCCGCGCTGTAGAGGCACATCAGCGACAGCACCACCAACGGGCCGACCGCGGCGTTGAAGACGCCCGCGAAAGCGTTGACGACGCCTGTGAACAGGGCCGGATCGGCGGGGGCCGCCCGCAGCAACCGGGCGGCGATGCCCTCCGCCGCCAGCCCCGTCCCGACGACCATCAGCGCGTCCGCGACGACCAGCCCGCACAGCAGGGCGGGGGCGGAGGCCGCCGCGGCGACCGGCGAGGCGGACGCCGGGCGCGGGCCTTGGAAGGCCATCCCCACGCGCGCGCCGTAGTCCGGCTTCGCCGGGCTGTTTCGTGAAGGGAGTTCGAACATCCGCCGTTCCCTGTTGGCCCATTCCCTGCCGCCGCACCCCAGCGATGCGGCGGCGCTGCCGGCTGCCTTGCCGCGCTCAGAAATAGGTCTTGGCGAAATAGGCGATGGTGCGCTCCAGCCCCTCTTCGAGCGGCACGTGCGGCATCCATTTCAGGTAGGCGTTGGCCTTGGTGATGTCGGGCTTGCGCTGCCGCGGATCGTCCTGGGGCAGCGGGTGCCGCTCGACCCTGGAGCGCGATCCGGTCATCCGGATGACGGTCTCCGCCAGCTCCAGAATGGTGAATTCGCCGGGATTGCCGAGGTTGATCGGGCCGGTCACCGTCCCGTCCGTCTCCATCAGCCGGTGCAGCCCTTCGACCAGATCGTCGACGTAGCAGAAGGACCGCGTCTGCGACCCGTCGCCGTAGATCGTGATCGGATCGCCCTTCAGCGCCTGGACGATGAAGTTCGACACCACGCGCCCGTCGTTCGGATTCATGCGCGGCCCGTAGGTGTTGAAGATGCGCGCGACCTTGATCGGAACCTTGTGCTGCCGGTTGTAGTCGAAGAACAGCGTCTCGGCGCAGCGCTTGCCCTCGTCGTAGCAGGCGCGCGGACCGATGGGGTTCACGTTGCCCCAATAGTCCTCGCGCTGCGGGTGGACGAAGGGATCGCCGTAGACCTCGCTGGTCGAGGCCTGGAGGATCGTCGCCTTCACCCGCTTGGCCAGCCCCAGCATGTTGATGGCGCCGTGCACCGACGTCTTGGTCGTCTGCACCGGGTCGAACTGGTAGTGCACCGGCGAGGCCGGACAGGCGAGGTTGTAGATCGCGTCCACCTCGACATAGAGGGGGAAGGTGATGTCGTGGCGCACCGCCTCGAACTTCGGGTTGTCGAGAAGATGCGCAATATTCGAACGCGCACCCGTGAAATAGTTGTCGACGCACAGGACCTCTTTCCCGGCGGCCAGAAGACGCTCGCACAGGTGCGATCCGATGAAGCCGGCGCCACCTGTCACAAGAACGCGCTCAGTCGTGGACGTCATTGAGCCTCTCCATGGAGTTGACCGGGAAATTTGAACCGGATGGCGGCAGACTGCGGAGACATCGCGCCAAACCGCTTCCGCGATTATTTTAAAATCCAGCATCGAAGCGCGGCGTTCCACCGCACGATACGGACCAACATTTGGTCCCCTGCGCGGGAATGCACAGCTATGTCTGGAATTGCGCGGTGTTTTGAAGCCTGAACCGGCTCCGTTGCACCCGGCAGACTGTGACCGGCGCGGAGTTGACCGTCAAACACGCGGACGGGGTATCGGATATGATTATTTATGACGGTCGCCGTCGTAAGCACAGCGACGGATGGGCCTTCTTTTTTTCAATTGTTGCGCGGCGCTATTCACGATACTCGAAGTCTGTCCGGCAACGGTTGCAGCAGCGGAACATCACTGCCCATCAGGCCCGTCCATTCGGCGTTGCTCTTTAAAAAGCACCCGAATTTTCGGCTGTTTCCAAAGATGACGAAAAGGCCGCCACGCGTCCTTTGCACCCACCCGCCACGCCCATTCCGGGCCGGACCGCCAGCCAGCAAGACGAAAGGGGCGACGACGTGAATTCTTCGATCGGCAAAGGCGGAACGCTTCCAGGCCACGAAGCGCACGCCAGCGTCCTTCCGGACAGCCTCCTGCAATCCGGCGCCGGGGACTCCTCCGATGTCCGCGGCCGCCAGGAGGCGACCGTCTTCGCCACGCTGGCCGTGCTGTGGCGGCGCAAGCTGCTGCTGCTCGCCATCATCCTGCTGGGGACGGCGACCATCACCTACGTCATGCAGTCGCTGAAGCCGATGTACCGGGCCACCGCGATGGTGCAGCTCGATTCCCGGCGGGTCGAGCTGGCGGAGTTCAAGTCGGTGGTCTCCAACCTGACGCCCGAGGCGCCGGCGGTGCGCAGCGAGGTGTCCATCGTCGGATCCCGTGCGCTGGCGGAACGGGTGGTGGAGAAGCTGGGCCTGCTGAACGATCCCGAATTCAATCCGACGCTCAAGGCGCCGGACGGCGCGGACGACCATTGGCTGAAGCGGGTGACCAAGGCCGGCGTCGGCGCGCTGCCGCCGGAAGGCAACGACGTGCTGCGCCAGATCGTGCAGCAGGCGACCGCCCTGTTCCGCGCCGATGAAAGCCCCTACGCCCGCGACCCGGACCAGGCCCGCCTGCTGACCATCGACACGCTGCTGCGCCGGATCGAGGCGCGCAACGACGACCGGTCCTTCACCATCATCATCGAGGCGTCGTCGGTCGATCCCGCCAAGGCCGCGGCCATCGCCAACGCCTTCGGCCAGGCCTATCTGGACTACCGGACGGAGATGAACCGCGACATGACCGAGCGGGTCAACCAGTGGCTCGGCGGCCGGCTCATCGAGGCGCGCGAGGCGGTGCGCGGCGCGGAGGAGGCCATCCGCAGCTTCCGCAAGGAGAACAGCCTGCTGGAACTGCCGCCGGACGGGCGCAACATGGTCCAGCAGCAGATGAACGAGTTCGCCACCCAGCTGACCGCCGCGCAGGCGCAGAAGGCGGCGGCCGAGGCCCGCGTGCGCCAGGCCCGTGACCAGAGCGCCGCCAACAACGCCGCGGCGATCCCGGAGGTGCTGGCCTCCCCGCTGATCCAGAAGCTGCGCGAGGCGGAGGCGATGCTGGAGCGCCGGCTGGCCGAGCTTCAGCAGGTCTATGGCGACAAGCACCAGGACATCGTGAATCTCCGCCGCGGCATCGGCGAGCTGAAGGCGCGCATCCGCGACGAGGTCGGCAAGATCCAGAAGGGCCTGGACGCCGATCTGGAGGTCGCGCGCATCCGCGAGGCCACCCTGCTGAAGGGCATCGCCGACCTGCAGGAGCAGCAGAAGGGCATCGAGGCGACGGGCATCCGGCTCCGCGACCTGGAACGCGCCGCCGACGCGCACCGCACGCTCTACCGCAGCCTCGCCGAACGCTACGAGCAGACGATGGCGCTGAAGAACACCGGGGCGCTGGACGCCCATCTCAGCGCCCCGGCCCTGCCGCCGATCCGCCCGGCCTTCCCGCAGCTGCGCATGTCGCTGGGCGTCGGGCTGGTCGGCTCCACGGCGTTGGCGGTGGCGCTGGTGCTGCTGCTGGAGCGGCTCAGCTCCGGCCTGCGCACGCCGACCCAGGTGGAGCGGGCGACCGGCGTGCCGTGCCTCGGCATGGTCCCGTCGCTTCCCCGCAACGAGGCGACCTGGAACCTGCCCCTCCACTCCGACAGCCGCCGCGCCCGCGAGATCGGGGCCTTCCGCGAGGCGATCCAGACGGTGCGCACCATGGCCTGCATGCCGCGCAAGCGGGGGACGCCGCCCAAGGTGCTGCTCGTCACCTCCTCCATCCCCAAGGAAGGGAAGTCGGTGCTGGCGGCCAATCTGGCGCGGTCGCTGGCCGGTCTGGGGCTGAACACGCTGCTGATCGACGCGGATTTCCGCCGCCCCTCCATCGCGAAGCTGCTGGGCTACCAGCCGCAGGGCAGCATCGCCGACCTGCTGGACGGGCGCGCCGGCATCGACGACCTGATCCATCAGGAGACCACCAACCTCGGCGTCCTGGGCAACACCGTCGGCACCCCCGATGCGCACGACCGCATCAGCTCCCAGGCGATGAGCGACCTGATCCAATGGGCGCGCCACAATTACGACGTGGTGGTGATCGACAGCGCCCCGGTGATGCTGTTCTCCGACGCGCTGGCCCTGTCCTTCCTGGCCGACAGCGTGATCTACGTCGTGCGCTGGCAGCACACCCCGCTGGACACCGTGACGGCCGGCTTCAACAAGCTGAAATCGGTCGACAGCGCGGTCGGCGGCGTCGTGCTGTCGCGGGTCGTCGCGTCCAAGCACGTCAAGTACGGCCACAAGGACGACGCCTACTACTACGCCCTGCACGCGCCCGCGCGGCATTGACGGCGCCGACGGACGGCGCCCACGCGAAGGCAATCCCAAAAGCGAGGATTCCATGACGAACGCCGAGTTCCCGCGGCTTGCCATCATCGGCTGCGGCAGCATCGTGAGCCACCACCTGTTGCCGGCGCTGCTCCGCCTGGGCTGGCGGCCGAACGTGCTCGTCGATCCCTCGCCGGAGCGGCTGGAGGCGGTGCAGGCCCTGCTGGGCCGCAACCGTGCGCCGGTCGCCGTGGCCGACTGGCGGGAGGCGGCGGACCACTTCGACGCGGCGCTGGTCGCCGCCCCGCCGATGTTCCACGCGCCGGTCGGCCAGAGCCTGCTGGAAGCCGGAAAGCACGTCTTCATGGAGAAGCCGCTGGCCGTCACGCTGGCCGACGCCGAACGCATGGTGCAAACCGCGGATGAGCGCCAGCGGGTGCTCGCGG
Source organism: Azospirillum sp. TSH58 (assembly GCF_003119115.1). Classification (NCBI taxonomy): domain Bacteria; kingdom Pseudomonadati; phylum Pseudomonadota; class Alphaproteobacteria; order Rhodospirillales; family Azospirillaceae; genus Azospirillum; species Azospirillum sp. TSH58. Next base: position 706,009 of record NZ_CP022363.1, on the reverse strand, counting down.
TCGGGCTGATGCGCCGCTACGTCAACGGCGTCCGCTGGCTGAAGGCGCTGGTGGATTCCGGCCAGCTCGGCCGCATCCTGCGCTTCGAGGCGCGGGAGGGCTTCGTCTACAACTGGGGCATCAGCTCCCCGTCGATGCTGCGCCGGGACGGGGCGGGGGGCGGCGTCCTGCTCGACACCGGGTCGCACACGCTGGACCTGCTGCTGTGGTGGTTCGGCGCGGCGGCGGAGGTCGACTACAGCGACGACAGCCACGGCGGTCTGGAATCCGACTGCCGGCTCTCCCTGACCATGGCGTCCGGCGCCAGCGGAACGCTGGAGCTGAGCCGCACCCGCGCCCTGCGCAACACCATCCGCGTCTACGGCACCAAGGGCAGCGTCGAGGTCCATCTCTACGAGAACCATATCGCCTCGGACGTGCCGCAGATCCTCGATTTCGTCCATGACGGCTTCTCGGCCAACCACATCCCGCCGCAGATCTTCGGCGACCTGTTCCAGGCGGAGCTGAGGGATTTCGCCGACGCCATCCGCGAGGGGCGCCCGGCCGCCGTCGGCGGGCGCGACGCCCTGCCCTCCACCGCGCTGATCGAACGCTGCTACGCCACCCGCAAGCCGCTGGCCCTGCCCTGGGTGGATGGCCCGGCGCCGGCCGCCGCTCCCCATACGGACGGCCCTCGCACGGACGGCCCGACCGTGGTGGTGACGGGCGCCGCCGGCTTCATCGGGGGGCGGCTGGTCGAGCGGCTGTGCCTGGAGCATGGCGCGAAGGTCCGCTGCATCGTCCGCGACATCGCGCAGGCGGTGCGACTGGCCCGTTTCCCGGTGGAGATCGTCCGCGCCGACCTGCTGGACCGCGAGGCCATCGGCAAGGCGGTGGCCGGCGCCGACTGGGTCTTCCACTGCGCCTACGACGTGCGGTCGCGCCGCCAGAACATCGACGGGATGAACGCGCTGATCGACGCCAGCCTCGCCAACGGGGTGGAGAGCTTCGTCCATCTCAGCACCTTCTCGGTCTACGAGCCGCTGCCCGACGGCCCGCTGTCGGAGGAGACGCGCGACGGCGACCGGGCCTGGAGCTACGTCCAGAACAAGCTCGATCTGGAGGCGATGGTGCTCGACGCGGCGCGCCAGCGCGGCCTGCCGGGGGTGGTGCTCCAGCCCTCCATCGTCTACGGCCCCTTCTGCAAGCCCTGGACGAACGCCCCGGCCGAGATGCTGCTGAGCGGCACGGTGGTGCTGCCGCAGGAGAGCGGCCTGTGCAACGCCGTCTACATCGACGATCTGGTGGACGCGATGATCGCGGCGACCCGCAGCCCGCAGGCCATCGGGGAGCGCTTCGTGATCTCCGGCCCCGACGCCCCGCCCTGGGCCGCCGTCTTCGGGCGCTTCCAGGAGGCGCTGGGCGTGGACAGCCTGCGCTTCCAGCCCGCCGAGGCCATCCGCAAGGAGATGAAGAGCCTGCGGCGCGACATCGCCATGGTGCTTCAGGACCCCAAGAAGATCATCCAGATCATCGTGCGCTGGCGCCCCGCCCGCCGGCTGCTCCAGGGCGGGTTCGACAGCCTGCCGCCGCGGCTGCGCCATCTCGTGATGGTCCATTACTTCCTGAAGAAGAAGGCCAGCCGCAACCAGCTCTGGCTGCCCGACGCGCAGAAGCTGGCGCTCTATCAGGCCAGGGCGGTCATCGATCTGGGCAAGGCGCGGCGCCTGCTCGGCTACGCGCCGCGCTTCACCTTCGAGGACGGGATGGCGCTGACCGCCGCCTATCTGCGCTGGGCCTACCGCGACGTGCCGCGCACCGCCCCCGCCGCCGCCCGCCCCGCCAACGAGGACCGGCAGCCCGCGCCCCTGCCCGCCCCCACCGAGACGACGCGGGTCGGCAACGCATGAGGATGATCCCGGCGTCGCTCGTCCGCAGCTTCTGGACCCTCGCCGACCAGGGCGTGGTCAGCCTGGGCATGTTCGCCATCAACATCCAGCTCGCCCGGACCTTCCCGTCGGAGGAATACGGGACCTTCGTCTTCTTCCTGTCGGTCCTGCTGGCGCTCCAGGTCGTCAACGTCAGCCTGATCCAGTACCCGCTGTCGGTGGAGGGCGCGGTGCTGGACCGCGCCGAACGCCGGACGCTGGCGGGCCGCGCCATCCTCATGACCGCCGGATCGATCCTGCCGCTGTCCGGCATCGTGGCGCTGGTCGGCTATGGGCTGGGCATGCCGGAACTGGTCGGCCCCGCCGTGCTCTACTTCATCGTCTGGCAGGTGCAGGAGATCGGGCGGCGCGGGCTGATGTCCGGGCTGAAGCACGACAAGGCGCTGTGGGGCGACAGCGTCACCTATCTGGGCCAGATCGCCGTGCTGAACCTGATGGCTCTCAGCGGCCACCTGACGCTGGAACGGGTGTTCATCGCCATGACCGGTCCGGCGCTGGCCGGGGCAGTCGTCCATTTCGCGATCCTGCGCCCGCGCTTCGACGGCCTGTCGGATTTGCCGGCGGTGGTCCGACGCTTCTGGTCGATCGGCCATTGGGCGCTCGCCAACAACCTGTTCCTGATGCTGCGGGTGCAGAGCCTCGTCTGGCTGATGGCGGCGATGGACGGCATGGCGTCGACCGCGGCGTTCCAGGCCGTGGTCAATCTGGTGAACATCGCCAACCCGATCATCATCGGCATGGGCAACCTCGTCCCCCAGATCGCGGCACGCGGGCGCAGCACCCTGCACACGGAAGCGGGGGGGCTGCATCCCGACGAGCAGGCGTGGCTGGCGATCCGCGGCTACGTCGTCATCGGGGCGGCACCGCTGCTGGTCTATTACAGCCTCGGCCTGCTGTTCCCCGACCAGATGCTGCACATCGTCTATGGCGCCATGTCGCCCTACGCCGACCAGGAATGGCCGCTGCGCCTGCTCTCCATCGGGGCGCTGAGCGGCTATCTGGCGGAGATGGTCTGCTCCTATTTCTACGGCGTGCAGCGCAGCCAGTTCGCGCTCGTGGTGAACGTCACCGGGACGCTGGCGGTGTTCGCGGTGGTCGGCCCGCTGGCGGCGATGTACGGGGTCGCCGGGGTGTGCATGGCCCTGCTGTTCTCCAGCCTGCTCCGCGTCGGCGCCGCCCACTATTACCTCTCCAAGACGAGGACCGCCCATGTCGCCCGCTGACGGCAGCGCCGCCTTCGCCCCGGCCGCAATCGCCCAGGACGCCTTAGCCCAGGACGCCCTCGCCCAGGACGGGGCCGGGCGGCGCCCGCTCGACCTCCGGCACGTCGTGATCCAGCCGGCCATCGCCCATCCCTCCTCGGCGAACGGGCTGCACAATGTGGTGCGCAGCCTGATCGCGGAGCAGCGCGCGATGGGCGACGACGCGCGGCTGTGCCTGTTCTCCGACGATCCGGACGCCCTGACCGGCATCCCGGCGGACTGCCCGGCGCAGCGCTTCCCCCTCGGCGGGCCGCGGCTGTCGGGGCGGTCGCTGACCATCTCGGACGCGACGCTCGACCGCCTGCTCGACGGCGCCGGGCCGGACACGGTGGTGCACATCCATGGCGCGGTGAAGCCGCTGTTCGCCGCGCTCGCCCGCGGGCTGCACCGGCGCGGCGTCGCCTATGGCGTGACGCTGCACGGCCAGTGCTCCCACATCTACGACATCACCGGGCGGGTGCGCCGCCGCCTGCCCGCGGCATGGCTGCGCGTCTTCGACGGCCCGGCCTTCGCCCGCGCCCGCTTCGTCCACGCCATCACCGAGGAGGAGGCCGCCATCGTCCGCCGGGTGGCCCCGACCGCTGCCGTCCGTCTGCTGCCCAACACCGCCTGGTCGGCGCGGCGCGGCGCCCTTCCCGCCCCGATCCCAAGAGCCGCGCCGGACGGCGGACGGCCGACCTTCGGCTATTGCGCGCGTTACGAGATCGAACACAAGGGCGTGGACCTGCTGATCGACGGCTTCGCCGCCTACCGCCGGGCCGGCGGGCGCGGGGTGCTGGAACTGGCCGGGTCCGGCCCCGCCCGCGCCGAGTTGGAGCGGCGTGCGAACGCCCATGGCCTCGGCACCCACATCCGCATCCACGGCCCGGTCTTCGGGGCGGAAAAGGCGGCGATGATGGCGGGCTGGCATTATTTCATCCTGACCTCCCGCTTCGACGTGATGCCCACCGGCTGCCTGGAGGCCGCCCTGTCCGGCCTGCCGCTGGTCGTGACGCGGGAGACCGGCCTCGTCCCCTATGTGGAAGGCCACGGCGCCGGCTTCGGCGTGTCCGCCCTGACGGCGGAGGCGGTGGCCGACGCGCTGGCGCGGGCCGAACGGACCGGCCCCGGCGCCTGGCGGACCATGACGGCCAACGCCCACCGCATGGTGGTGGCGATCGGCGACTGGGGGCGGATCGCCGCCCGGCTGCGCGCCGCCGCCTACGGACGCCCGTCATGAGCGCGATCCTCGCCACGCCGAAGCGCAGCCGGACCCGCGCCGCGGACCACTACCTGACCTTCCTGATGATCGTCCTGCTGGGCTATTCCCTGGCCGGGCGCGGCTTCGCCTACATCGGGGCGCCGCCGCTGTTCATCGGCGAGGTGCTGCTGCTCTCCGGCCTGTTGGTCATGCTGCGCACCGGCGGGGTCTTCGCCACGGTCTCCAGCCTGCCGGGAACGCTGCTGGCGATCCTGATCGTCTGGGTGCTGGCGCGCACGCTGCCCTTCTTCGGCACCTACAGCTTCGACGCGCTGCGCGACAGCGTGATCGTCATGTACGGCCTGCTCGCCTTCGTCGTCATCGCCCTGCTGTACGACGAGCCGGAACGGCTGCGCCGCCTCGTGCTGGCCTATGGCGGCTTCGCGGCGTTCTTCGTCACGGTGATGCCGGTCGTCTACCCGCTGTTCCAGCTTCTGAACGCGCAGATTCCCACCTGGCCGCGTTACGGCGTCCCCTTCATCAGCCTGCGCCCCGGCGAGGTCGGCGTGCATTTCGCGGGCGTCGCCCTGTTCGTTCTGCTGGGCTTCCGCCGCCTGAACCCGCTGCAACTGGCGATGCTGGTGTTCGGCATGGCGCTGGTCGCCGCGCACAGCCGCGGCGGGATGCTCGCCATCGTCGTGCCGCTGGCCATCGCGCTGGCGCTGGTGCCGCGCAGCCGGCAGCTCGCTCCGCTGCTGGGCATCGCCGCGGTCACCGTCATCGTGGCGCTGGTCCTGAACCTGGAGATCGAGGTCTCGTCGCGGAAGCTGTCGGTCGACCAGCTCGTCACCAACGTGATGAGCATCCTGGGCACCACCGACACCGCCACGCTCGACGGCACCAAGCAGTGGCGCATCATGTGGTGGGACAAGATCATCGGCTACACCGTGCAGGGCGACCATTTCTGGGACGGCAAGGGCTTCGGCATCAATCTGGCCGACGACGACGGGTTCCAGGTGGTCGATGCCGAGGACGGGCAGGTGCTGCGCAGCCCGCACAACGCCCACATGACGATCCTCGCCCGCGCCGGAGTGCCCGGCTTCGCGCTGTGGGCGGCGCTGCTGGGAAGCTGGTCGGTCTTCATGATCCGCGCCTTCCTGCTGGCCCGCCGCAACGGCGACCGCGCCTGGGCGCGGCTGTTCGTCTTCCTCTTCTGCTACTGGCTGTCCATCGTCATCAACGCCTCCTTCGACGTGACGCTGGAGGGGCCGATGCTGGGCATCTGGTTCTGGGTCCTGTTCGGCGTCGGCATCGCCGCCGGCCTGATCTACCGCAACGAACTCGAAAACCGGTCCCCGCTGCCGCATTGATTGAGGGAGGACGAACGATGAGCGTGCCGTTCACCGACGAATCCGCCAATTCCGGAAAGTCGGTTCTTCTGGTGGCCTTCGCCTGCGAGCCGGACAGCGGGTCGGAATCCGCCAACGGCTGGAACTGGGGCGAGGGGCTGAAGCGCTCGGGCTGCCGCGTGACGGTGGTGACGCAGGGGCGTCTGCGCCCGAAGATCCTGCGCAAGATCGAACGCGGCGAAACCGCCTTCGAACCGGACGACTTCGTGTTCATCGACCGCCCCGACACCATGGCGCACCACGACAGCAAGACGCGGTTCCAGCTGTCCTACATCGCGTGGCAATGGCGCTGCCGGGCGGTGGTGAAGGAGCTGGTGCGCCGGCATCCCTTCGACATCATCCACAACGTGACCATCGGCGGAATCCGTTTTCCCGCCTTCTGCGGCGGGCTGGCGCCGCTGTCGGTGATCGGACCGGTCGGCGGCGGCGAGCGGGCGCCCTGGCCGCTGATCCGCCCGCTGGGCTGGAAGGCCGTCGCGACGGAGCTGGTCCGCGACGCCGCCATCGCCATGACGCGCATCGATCCCTTCCTGCGCCTGACCTACCGGCGCTACAACCTGATCTATGTGAAGACCCATGAGAGCCGCCACGTCCTGCCCGCCGGGGACCGCCACAAGGCGCGCCAGCATTTCGGCTGCTCGCTCCCGCCCGACCGCTTCGTGCCGATGAAGGCCGAAACCGGCGGCGATGCCGGAGCGCCGCTGAAGCTGCGTTTCTCGGGCCGCTTCCTCTATTGGAAGGGTGGCCACTACGCGCTGACCGCGCTGGCCAAGGCGCTGGAGAAGGGGGCGCGGGCACGCCTTCAGATGATCGGCAGCGGTCCGCAGTCGGAGGAATGGAAGACTCTCGCCGACCGGCTGGGCATCGCCGAGCATGTCGACTTCATCGAGTGGCTGTCCCAGCCCGACTATATGGAGGTGCTGCGAAGCTCCGACGCGCTTCTGTTCCCCAGCCTGCACGACTCCGCCGCCAACGTCATCATGGAGGCGCTGGCCAACGCGCAGCCGGTGATCTGCCTCGATCTCGGCGGCTCGGGAATCATGATCGATTCCTCCTGCGGTTTCGCCGTTCCCTGCCGCGGGCGCGCGGCGGCGGAGGTGATCGACGGGCTGGCCGACGCCATCGTGACCCTGGACCGGGACCGCCCACGCCTGCGCGCCATGAGCCGTGCCGCCCACGCGCGCGCCCAGGATTTCGCGAGCTGCCGGATCACGCCGGACCTCTACACGCCGGCGCCTGCGTAAGAGCAAGCATGAAAAAAGGCCCATGCCGGGACGATTGATTGATACGGTTGGAGAATGATCGCCTCCATCACTTTCCAACCGTGGACCCCTCTCGATTCAATGCGTTCGCATTGATCGAGAGGGGCATGCCGGTGGCGGCCTCAGCTGGCGTTGGTGGAACCTCGCCGGATGCGCTTCGCACCCAAGCCAAATGACGCGCCATCGCCCTTGAGGCAGCATAGCCCGTCGTTGCCGCCGCCCTCGAATGGACCGTGCGGAAAAAGTCCTGCACGGCTTCGACCACTTGCCCGGTTCCGGCACCCAGCCCGTACCACATCGGAAGACGCAGCAGCCTTGCGGAGAGATCGGTCGTGACGGGCAATTCCCCCGCGGCGCGGGAATAACGCCGTCCGGCCGGCGCGGTGTGCAGCGGCACGTAATGAAACGGCGCCTGAACGCCGTTCGTTCGGAGGTGGGCGATCAACGCATTGCGCTCACCGGCCGTGCGCGCCAGGACGTAATACAGATGGGCATTGTGCCGACACTCGGCCGGGATCAGCGGACGGCGCAACAGGCCGCGTTCCTCCAGCGGTGCCAGAGCCTCATGGTAGGCGTTCCACATGGCATGGCGCTCCTCGTCCAGCCGGTCGGCATTCTCGAATTGAGCGAGAAGAAACGCCGCCAGCATGTCGGAGGGAAGATAGGACGAACCGACGTCCACCCAGGTGTACTTGTTGACCTCGCCACGGAGGAAGCGCGTGCGGTTCGTGCCCTTCTCGCGGATGATTTCGGCGCGGGTGATCAAATCCGGATCGTTGACGACCAGGGCGCCGCCCTCGCCGGAAATCAGGTTCTTGGTTTCGTGGAAGGAGAAGGCCGACAAGGCGCCGAAGGTGCCGAGCGGACGGCCGCGGTACGCGGACATCAGCGCCTGCGCGGCATCCTCGATCACCGCCAGACCATGCCGGGCGGCGATGGCGCAGATCGCGTCCATGTCGCAGGCGACGCCGGCGTAATGCACCACGCAGATGGCGCGGGTGCGGGGCGTGATCGCCGCCTCGATCAGGCGCTCGTCGATGTTCAGCGTGTCCGGCCGAATGTCCACGAAGACAGGCACCGCTCCGCGCAGCACGAAGGCGTTCGCGGTGGACACGAAGGTGTAGGAGGGCATGATGACCTCATCCCCCGGACCGACGTCGGTCAGAAGGGCGGCCATCTCCAGCGCTGCCGTGCAGGAATGGGTCAGCAAGGCCTGCGGTGCCCCAAGCCGCCGTTCCAGCCACGCATGACAGCGTTTGGTGAACGCTCCATCTCCGGAAAGGTGCGCCTGCTCCAGGGACTGGCGGATGTACTCCAATTCGTTGCCGGCCAACGTGGGGCGGTTGAAGCCAATCTTCATGTCGCTCATCAGCATCACCTCGCGTTCGAACCCGCCGTAGAACGCCCAGAGTCGGGGAGCGAGCGCGGCGAATGGCGCACGGCTGATCGCCCTCCACCGCTCGCCCGCGCAGGACCCGGCGATCCGTGTTTTCGGGATGGCCTGTTGATAGCGTCCCTTGGTCTCGGTCGGGGGTGTCAGCCATTGCACACCCCGCGCCGTCGTGACGCGGTTGTGCCAGCCGCACCGGGCAAACGACACGCAGTCGAACAGGGGAGATCCGTCTATCGAGCCGATGATATCAAAGCGCCCTTTCCAGGACACGTAGCTAGATTGAATGAGAGTGATGCGCTTACCCATCAGAGACACATCGGGGCGATGTGTAATACCAACGGCAAGTGAATGATCCCAATGAGGCGCGGCCGATTCCATGTTGGAAGGCACGGAACGCAGCGTTCACATCCGCAGCCGTGGCCTGTGGACGGCGCGCAAAGTGGCGCAATGGATTGCCGGGATGCTCGGGCGCTGGGTGCCAGTGCGCAGCGGCTGAACCACCTGCACCGGATCGGCTTCACCCGGCAGGCGCCATGGCCGCGCCACGTCGGGGCGGACTGGCTGGCGCAGGAAACCGTCAAGGCCCGGTTCCGGGCACGCGAAGATTGATACCAGCCGGGACCGTCGCCAAGCCCGCAGAAGTCTTGCGGTTTCGACAACCGACGAAAGGCGGTCCAGTGTCGGTTGGACCGCCCTTCGCCGTTCCGGTCGCGTTAGGCCGCGTGGCTCAGCAGCGACGGGTCGATGTGGTCGAACAGCGGATCATAGCCGGCCTCGACGGGCATGGCCCCGTACAGGCTGTTCGCCACCACCGCCGCGTCGGCCACGGCCGCCGGAGCGGACGCCGCCTGCTGGGCGGCGACGTGGCTCCACACGCTGTCCGTCCCGGCGTCGAGCGCCAGGGGCGCGGCCTCGCCGACCGGGGTGGCCGAGGGGAAGAAGCTCTTGTCGGCGTCCACCACCAGCGTGCCGTTCCACCACAGGCCGGCCTGGCCCTTGACCACGTCCTTGCCGTCCAACGCGCCCTTGTCGTAGGTGACGTTGCCGTCGGTGGACAGGACGGATTTGCCGTTGATCGTGACCTTGTTGACGATCAGCGAGCGGTCCTGCCCGTTCACCACGGCGTCGTTGTCGTACTGGATCTGCACCTTGTGCGCCTGATCGGCGGTCAGGCTGGTGGTGAAGCTGTAGTCCTTCGCCGCCGTGCCGGCCACGCCCTCACCGACCTTCTGGCCGTCCACCAGCAGGTTGAAGTGGGCGTTCACCCCGCCCGCCGCCGTACCGGAGGCGTTGACGGTGATCGTCGTGCTGCTGGGACCGCTCTGCGGCAGAGTGCCGCCCGCGGGGAACTCCTTCGCCGGGGCGTCGACCACCAGCGTGCCGCCCCACCACATCGACGACTGGCCCTTGACCACGTCCTTGCCGTCCAGCGCGCCCTTGTCGTAGCTGACGATGCTGTCGGTCGGGTTGTGGGCGGTGCCGTTGATGGTGATCTTGTTCACGAACAGGTTGCGGTCCTGGCCGTTCACGAAGCCGTCGTTGTCGTACTGGATCTGCACCTTGTGCGGCTGCCCGGCGGTCAGGTTGGTGGTGAAGCTGTAGTCCTTCGCCGCCGTGCCGACCGTGGCGTCGCCGATGGCCTTGCCGTCCACCAGCACCTTGAAATGCGCGTTCACCCCGCCCGCCGCGGCACCGGAGGCGTTGACCTTGATGGTCGTGACGCTGGCTGTCGGGGTTGTCGGGACGGTGGGCGTGGTCGTGTCCACGGCGAAGCCGGCGGAGCCAGCCTTGCCCGTGTTGCCGGCGAGGTCGGTGTAGCTGCCCGCCTTCACCGCCACGTTGGCGTCGGTGATCTTGGTGTTGGTCGAGGGCGTGAAGACGGCGGTGTAGGTGGAGGCGTCCACCGTCTTGAAGCCGCTCAGCGTGCCGCCCTTCACCGTGGTGTCGGCCAGCGCGAAGCCCTTCACCGCCTCGCTGAAGGCGAAGGTGACGAGCGGCGCCTCACCCTTGGTCACGCTGCTGTCGGCAATGCTCACCTTGACCGTGGGCGGCGTGGTGTCCGTCGGGGTGGGAGCCGGCGGGTTGGTCGGGGTGGTGGGGGTGACGGTCGTCCAGCCGGCGGTGGAGGGATAGGCCTGCGACAGGGTCGAATGCTCGTCCTGCGTCGTCGCGTTCATGTAGGCGGACCAGTTGTCGCCCTCCGGGAAGTCGCCCCAGCGCCAGCGGTCGCCGTCCGGCATGTAGTAGGTGTTGTTGTCCCACACGTTGCCGCCGTTCAGCATGCCGGCTTCGTTGTAATCGGCCACGCCGCCCGACTGGCCGTTGCCGTCCTTGGAAACGATGATGTTGTCGTGGATCTTGTTGTTGGTCGTGGTCCAGGTCCCGAATTCCCCGGTGCCGCGGTCCTGCTGGATCATCACGATGCCGTTGGCGCCCTTGACCCCGGTGATGTCGATCTTGTTGCCGTAGGCCTCGACGTTCTGCGAGTTCTGGATCTGGATCGACCCGCCCCACAGCCAGCCCTCGGCCTGCGGCTTGGCGCCGTTGCCGACCATCACGTTGTTGCGGATGACGGCGTCGTAGCTGATCTCGTGGGTGATGCCGCCGCCGCTGTTGTTCACGAGGACGTTGTTCTCGTACAGCGTCCCGACATTGTCGATGTCGGTCCACAGGCCGAAGCCGGTGTTGTCGTGGGAGTAGTTGCCGCGGACCACCAGATCGGTGGTGTAGGCGAACTTGGTGCCGCCGCCTTCCCAGAACACGTCGATGCCCGACCAGGCGCCGTTGCGCGCGATCTCGTTGCCTTCGACCAGGATCTTGGCCCCAGCGCCGCCCAGCCCCATCTCGCCGTTGTCGTGGACGTAGTTGCCGATGAACTTGCTGCCGTCCTGCGCCGTCGCGCCGACCGCGTAGTTCAAGCGAAGCTCGTTGTCCTGGATGGTCCAGTTGACGTCGCCCTGGATGGCGCCTTCCTGCGCCGGCGGGGTGTATTTCTCGATGACGAGGTTCTTGACCGTCACGCCGTCCGCGGTGCCGCCGAAGGCGTGGGCGGTCGTCCCGGCCTCCACCTTGTGCCCCGCCGGGTTGTCGCCCAGGTAGATCTTGTCGGCGTTGTAGTCGAAGTAGAAGGTTCCCGCCTTCAGCTTCGACAGCGCGTCCACGGGCGTCAGCGGCTTGTCGTCCACATAGACGGTTTCCGGATAGCCGGCGCGCATCGCGCCGGGCGTCGCCTCGTCCGTCGCGCGGCGCTCACCCTGCTGAGTCTGCCCGCCGACCACCCAGCGCCCGGCGCTGTCCTGGGTGAAGCCGGTCAGCAGCTTCGACCCGTTCAGCACGGCGCCCTCGGCGCCGATGAAGGTCTGGTTGTCCTTGGGCGTGATCGACTGGAGACGGTACTCGCCCGACTGCAACCAGAAGGTCGCGCCGGCGGGAGCGCCATTGACGATGGACTGGATGTTGGCGCCGGGTGCTATGACGATCGCACCAGCGGGGGCGGTCAGCGTCTTCGGTCCGTACAGGTTGGCCATATGTCAATGCTCTCTTGAGATGTTATCTTCTGGTATGACTTCTTCGGCGTTTTCGCCCTTTGGCATATGACACTGCTACCAATTAGGAGCCGGCTCCTGGCGGGGCATTTTTGTGAGATTCCGTGTATCTTTTGCGAAGACTCCGGGAAGCTGCTGTTTTTCAAGAGAGATTCTTTTGCTTATCAATACGGCGGCAGCGCATCGGAAATCTTTGCTTGCAAACTCTGTCCTTCCCCGTCCGAGGAATGGACAGGCGGCGCCGGCCCGCCCTACCCTGGCTTTTTATTAGCGTCCTCTGATGACATTGGCATGTCCGGAAGGAGGCGCCGCCATGCGGGCCAGCATTCTGCTCATCGCCATGACGTTGACGGTCCCGCCCGGCCCGCTTACGGCGCAAACCAACCCGGATGGGCTTGGAAGCGTCGAATATGGCCGCCGGCTGGCCGAGGAGGTCTGCGGGGAATGCCATCGCGTATCGGCGGAACGGGCAGCCAAACCGCCGGCAATGGAAGAAGGCGTCGAAGCGCCCGACCTGACCGAACGGTTGTCCGATCCGGGGGTGACCGAAATGGCGTTGCGCAGCTACCTGCGCAGCTCGCACCCGGTCATGCCGAACATCCGCCTCACACCCGACGAAACGGACGACATCGTGGCCTATCTGATGACGCTGAAGACGCGGGCGCGGTGATCGCGGCGGGCCGAATGGTGCCGCTCACGTGTCGCCGAACTGCCGGTCGATCCACTCGCTCACCGCCACCGGATCGAAACGCAGGTCGAGCGGGATGCCGGCGATGGCGGCGCGGCAATGCTCGATGAAGGCGCGCTCCGCCCGGTTCATCTTGGAGGCGGGGTTCCACAGCAGATGGATGTCCACCGGCGCCACCCCCTCCTCCGGCGGCAGCGGCCACAGCAGGCCGTCGCGCACGTCGCGCTCCGCCACATGGCGGGGCAGCGGCCCGATCCCCAGCCCGACGGAGATCATGCGCCGCACCTCGTCCAGATTGACCGAGGCGCCGACGATCCGGCTCTCGATCCCCTCCTGCGCGCGGAAGACGGCCAGCGGCGACAGCACGCCGCCGATCTGGTCGGAGGTGAAGGAGACGAACCCCTCGCTGCGCAGATCGCCCAGCGTCAGGCCGGTGCGGCCGAACAGATGGTGCCGCGGCCCGCAATACAGCCGGTAGATCTGGCGGGCGAACAGCGCGTGCTCGACCAGCGGCGGCGGCTCCCGCATCAGGCAGAGGCCGAGCGAGCCGGTCTTCTGCTGGATCGCCATGTGGACGTCGGCGCTCGCCATCACGTCCAGCCGGAAGGTCACCTGCGGGTGGGTGGCGTGGAAGCGCTCCAGCAGGGCGTCGAACAGCAGCGACTGGATCCGGCTGGCCAGCAGGATTCGGATGTGGCCGGAAATCTCCTCGCGGATGTCACGCATCAGGACGGCGAAGCGGGAGATGTTGCCGTAGATCTCCAGCACCTCGGCGTAGATGATCTCGCCCGCCTCGGTCACCCGGAAGCGGCCCTGCCCGCGCTCGATCAGGCTGCGGCCCATCTGGTCCTCCAGCCGCTTCAGGGCCTGGGACACCGCCGGCTGGGTCAGCCCGAGACGCTGCGCCGCGCGGGTCAGCCCCTGCTCCTGCACGATCACCATGAAGGTGCGCAGCAGGTTCCAGTCGAGCTGGTGGCCCAGCCGTTCCAGATCGCGCGCCGTCATCGGGGGAAATCCCATCGCCATAAATCCTGCTTATGTCGGCAATGAGGATTATCGATTTGGCGGAGGATGAGAAGCTGAATTGTAATACGCCTGTCGTCAGCGGTCGATCCCCGGCGGCGCCCAACCGGGCAAAACCAGGGTCATAGTCCGAAAGTCGAAATCGCCACAGTTTCTTTCCGGAGATTTGCCGACACACACGGACGACTGCGCGGCGGAGTGGTAAGAACGGAGTCGTCATGCCCGCATCCGACGAGGGTGGGCGGAGCATTGCAGCCGTGGACCGGGATGCGATCCTGGGCGCGGTCGCGGCGCTGCGCGAGGATGGAGTGCGCTTGCTGTCCGATCTGGTCCGGAGTCCCAGCCTGCTGGGGCAGGAAGGCCCGGCGCAGGATCTGATGGAACGGATCTTCCGGGACATGGGCCTGGAGGTGGACCGCTTCGCCATCGACGAGGAGGCGCTGAAGGCCCAGCCCGGCTGGTCCCCCTCGCTGATCTCCTACGAAGGCCGCGAGAACGTCGTCGGCGTCCACAAGCCCCGCCGCGCGACCGGCAAGTCGCTGATTTTGAACGGCCACATCGACGTGGTGCCGACCGGGCCGGAGGAGCTGTGGTCCGCCCCGCCCTTCGAACCGGTGGTCCGCGACGGCCGCCTCTACGGGCGCGGGGCCGGCGACATGAAGGCCGGCATCGCCGCCTACGTCATGGCCTTCAAGGCGCTGCGGAGCCTGGGCGTCCAGCCCGCCGCCCCGGTCTATCTCCAGTCGGTGGTCGAGGAGGAATGCACCGGCAACGGCGCCCTCGCCTGCGTCGCCCGCGGCTACAAGGCCGACGCCGCGGTGATCCCGGAACCCTTCAACCACACGCTCCAGATCGCCCAGGTCGGCGTGATCCGCTGCGAGCTGGAGGTGACGGGCCGCCCCGCCCATGTGCTGGACACCGGCGCCGGGCTGAACGCCATCGAGGCGGCCTTCCGCGTGCTGAAGCATCTGAAGGCGCTGGAGTCGGCCTGGAACCACCCCGACGGGCGGCATCCCGCCTACGCGCACCATCACCACCCCTACAACCTGAACGTCGGGCACATCGACGGCGGGGAGTGGGCGTCCTCCGTTCCCACCCGCTGCCGGATGGAGCTGCGCTTCGGCTTCCCGCCCGACCGCGCCGCCGCCGAGGTCAGCGCCGAGATCGAGCGCGCGGTGGCCGAGGCCTGCCGCGGCGACTCCGATCTCAAGGGAATCGACGCCCGCGTCATCTTCCGCGGCTTCCAGGCCGAGGGCTGCACGCTGGACCCCGATCACCCGATGCTGGAGGCGCTGGACGCCGCCCACCGGTCGATCTTCGGGACGCCGGCGCCGAAGCTGGCCCAGACCTGCACCACCGACGTCCGCAACTTCGTGCTCTACGGCGACACGCCGGCCACCTGCTACGGCCCGGAGGCGGAGCGCATCCACGGCATCGACGAGTCCGTCTCGCTCGACAGCATGGCGAAGGTGACCGCCGTGCTCGCCCTGTTCATGGCCGACTGGTGCGGCCTCGAATCCATCGATCCATAACGGTCGCGTGACGAGAATCAACAATAAGGGGGCTTCAGACATGAGCAATCGTTTGCGTCACTTTCGTCAAACCCTGACCGCCGCGGCGCTGGCCGCCGCCCTGGCGGCGCCGCTGGCGCTGACCGTGCCCGGCGTGGCCGCGGCGCAGGAGCGCGGCGGCACGATGAACATCATCGTCCAGCCGGAACCGCCGATCCTGGTGCTGGGCCTGAACCAGCAGGGTCCGACGCAGACGGTCGCCGGCAAGATCTACCAGGGCCTGCTGACCTTCAGCTTCGACCTGAAGCCGCAGCCGGAACTGGCGGAAAGCTGGGAGGTCTCGCCCGACGGCAAGGTCTACACCTTCAAGCTGGTGAAGAACGCCAAGTGGCACGACGGCAAGCCCTTCACCGCCCACGACGTGGTGTTCTCGACCTCCAAGCTGCTGATGGAGACCCACCCGCGCGCCCGCGCCACCTTCTCCAAGTGCGAGAAGATCGAGGCGCTGGACGACTACACCGTCCAGTTCACGCTGAAGGAGCCGTTCGGCCCGTTCCTTCAGGCCTTCGAGGTGTCGTCGGCCCCGATGATGCCGAAGCACATCTATGAAGGCACCGACTTCAAGGCCAACCCGGCCAACGCCACCCCGATCGGCACCGGCCCCTTCAAGTTCAAGGAGTGGAACAAGGGCTCCTACATCCACCTCGTCCGCAACGACGAGTACTGGAAGGCCGGCAAGCCCTACCTGGACGACATCTATTTCCGCGTGATCCCCGACGCCGCCTCGCGCGCCGTCGCCGTGGAGCAGGGCACCGTCCAGCAGACCCAGTTCAACGACATCGAGACCTTCGACGTCCCGCGCCTGAAGGGCCTGCCCAACGTCGAGATGACGACCAAGGGCTACGAGTTCTTCGCGCCGCTGTCCTGGATCGAGATCAACACGCGCAACAAGCCGCTGGACGACAAGCGCTTCCGGCAGGCGATGATGCACGCCATCGACCGCAAGTTCATCCGCGACAAGATCTGGTTCGGCCTCGGCCGTCCGGCGACCGGCCCGGTGAACTCGGTCACCCGCTTCCACGAGTCCAACGTCCGCAAGTACGACTTCGACCCGAAGAAGGCCGAGGCTCTGCTTGAGGAAGCCGGCTTCAAGAAGGGCTCCGACGGCACGCGCGCCAAGGTCCGCCTGCTCGTCATGCCCTACGGCGAGACCTGGACCCGTCTCGGCGAGTATGTGAAGCAGGCGATGAAGCGCGTCGGCGTCGACGTGACGCTGGAGACCACCGACGCCGCCGGCTGGGTCAACCGCGTGTCCAACTGGGACTACGACCTGACCTTCAACTTCGTCTACCAGTACGGCGACCCGGCGCTCGGCGTGTCGCGCACCTACGTCTCGGAAAACATCCGCAAGGGCGTGATGTTCTCCAACACCATGGGCTATTCCAACGCCGAGGTGGACAAGCTGTTCGCCCAGGCCGCCCAGACCAACAAGGACGAGGAGCGCCAGCAGCTCTACTCCGCCGCCCAGAAGATCCTGGTCGAGGACGTGCCGGTGGCCTGGCTGCTGGAGATGGAGTTCCCGACCTTCGTGGACAAGCGCTTCAAGAACGCCGTCACGACCGCCATCGGCGTGAACGAGAGCTACGACAGCGTCTACATGGTCAAGAAGTAAGAAAAGGGAGCGGTTGCCCCCACCCCATCCCTCCCCCGCTTCGCAGGGGAGGGGGTCAAATTCCCTCCCTTGCGAAGCGGGGGAGGGTCAGGGAGGGGGCAAAACGCATCCCGGGAGTGACAACATGCCCCGCATCGCCCTATTCATCTCACAGAGGCTGGTGAAGGCGGTCTTCGTCATTCTGGCGATCGCCGTGTTCAACTTCTTCCTGGTCCACGCAGCGCCCGGCGACCCCGCCGCGGTGATGGCGGGCGAGGCCGGGGCCGCCGATGCCAAGTTCGTCGAACAGCTCCGCCAGCAGTTCGGCCTCGACCGCCCCCTGTACGAGCAGCTCGGCACCTACATGGCCAAGGTGGTGCAGGCCGACCTCGGCTATTCCTACCGCCAGCAGCGGCCCGTCTTCGACCTGCTGATGGACCGCCTGCCCGTCACCCTGTCGCTGACGCTGACCGCCTTCGTGCTGGCCCTGCTGGGCGGCGTGGCGCTCGGCACGCTGGCGGCGATGCGCGCCGGCACCTGGTCGGACACCGCCATCACCGTGGTCGGGCTGACCGCCTACGCCACACCGATCTTCTGGATCGGCCTGATGCTGATCCTTCTCTTCTCGGTCAATCTCGGCTGGCTGCCCGCCTTCGGCACGGAGAGCATCGGCGCCGGCTACACCGGCTGGGACGCTTTCCTCGACCGGGCGAAGCACCTCGTGCTGCCGGTGACCACGCTCGGCCTCTTCTACATGGCCGTCTACACCCGGCTGACCCGCGCCTCGATCCTGGAGGTGCGCGACATGGACTTCGTCAAGACGGCGCGGGCCAAGGGCCTGCCGGAATGGCGCATCGTGTCGGTGCACATCCTGCGCAACGCCATCCTGCCCGTCATCACGGTGGCGGGGTTCCAGGCGGGCCACCTGATCGGCGGCTCCATCCTGATCGAGACCGTCTTCGCGCTCCCCGGCATCGGGCGCCTCGCCTTCGAGGCCGTGCTGCAGCGCGACTATCAGGTCCTGCTCGGCATCTTCCTTCTGACCTCGGTGGTGGTGGTGGTGTTCAACCTGCTGACCGACCTGATCTATTCCCTCGTCGATCCGCGCATCGAGGTGGCGCCATGACCGCCGCGGCCATCACGCCGTCCCGCAAGGGCTCCGGCTTCTGGGGCGCCTTCGCCCGCAACAAGGGCGCGGTGATCGGGCTGGTCTTCCTGACCCTGATCGTCCTGATGGCGGCCTTCGCCGACGTGCTGTACCCGGCCAGCCCGTGGGACATGACCGCGATGCCCTTCCAGCCGCCGCTGTCCGACGACGCGCTGCTCGGCTCCGACACGCTGGGCCGCGACATCGCGGCGGGCATCGCCCACGGGGCGCGGGTGTCGCTGCTGATCGGCCTGACCTCCACCGCCGTTGCCGTGCTGATCGGCGTGTTCCTGGGGGCCGTCTCCGGCTTCTACGGCGGGCGCGTCGACGATCTGGTGATGCGCTTCACCGAGCTGTTCCAGACCATCCCGAACTTCGTGCTGGCCGTGGTGCTGGTGGCGATCTTCACGCCCTCGCTGACCTCCATCGTGCTGGCCATCGCCATCGTCTCCTGGCCGCCGCTGGCGCGGCTGGCGCGCGGCGAGTTCATGAGCCTGCGGAGCCGCGAGTTCGTGCACGCCGCGGTGACCACCGGCCAGTCGAACATGACGATCATCTGGCGCCAGATCCTGCCCAACAGCCTGTCCCCGATCATCGTGTCGGCCTCGCTGATGGTGGCGACGGCGATCCTGCTGGAAAGCTCCCTCTCCTTCCTCGGGCTCGGCGATCCGAACCTGATGAGCTGGGGCTACATGGTGGGCGCCGCCCGCACGGTGATCCGTCAGGCCTGGTGGATGAGCTTCTTCCCCGGCATCGCGATCCTTCTGACCGTGCTTGCCCTCAACCTCGTGGGTGAGGGGCTGAACGACGCGCTGAATCCCAAGCTGGCGCGAAAGGGCCGTTCCTGATGACCGAGACGCCTCTCCTCGACGTCCGCAACCTGACCATCGACCTGCCGCGCGGCGCCGACCGCCCGCACGCGGTCGAGGACCTGACCTTCACGCTGGAGCACGGGGAGATCCTCTGCGTGGTCGGCGAGTCCGGGTCGGGCAAGTCGATGACCGCGCACGCCGTGATGGGCCTGCTGCCCAAGGCGGTGAAGGTCTCCTCCGGCGAAATCCGCCACCAGGGCACCGACGTGTTCAGCCTGCCGGAGCGCGACCAGCGCGCGCTTCGCGGCGGCCGCATCGCCATGATCTTCCAGGAGCCGATGACGGCGCTGAACCCGCTGATGCGGGTCGGCGACCAGATCGACGAGGTGCTGCGCTACCACACCACACTCGACCGCGCCGCCCGCCGGGCCCGCGTGGTGGAGCTTCTCGCCTCCGTCGGCCTGCCGGAGCCGGACCATCTGCGCCGCAGCTACCCGTTCCGCCTGTCGGGCGGCCAGCGCCAGCGCGTGATGATCGCCATGGCGCTGGCGGTCGAGCCGGACATCCTGATCGCCGACGAGCCGACGACCGCGCTCGACGTGACCACCCAGAAGCAGATCCTGGAGCTGATCCAGGACATCCAGGCCAAGCGCCGCATGGGCGTGATGTTCATCACCCACGACTTCGGCGTGGTGGCGGAGATCGCCCACCGCGTGGCGGTGATGCAGCGCGGCCGGATCGTCGAGATCGGCACCGCCGAGGAGGTGCTGAATCACCCGCGCCACCCCTACACCCGCCAGCTCATCGCAGCGGTCCCGCACCTGATCGAGCACCGCGAGGACTTCACCCGCGCGCGCCAGCCGGTGCTGACGGCGGAGAAGGTGTGCAAGACCTTCCACCTCGGCGGCGGTTTCTTCACGCCGGGGCGCAAGGTGGTGGCGGGCGACGACCTGTCGCTGACCATCCACCAGGGCGAGACGGTCGGTCTGGTCGGCGAGTCCGGCTCCGGCAAGTCCACGCTGGGCCGCTCCATCGTCGGGCTGATCAAGCCGGATTCGGGCAGGATCCTGTTCGAAGGGGTCGACCTGCTGTCGCTGTCGCGCCCGGCCTTCCGGCCCTACCGCCGGCATGTCCAGATGGTCTTCCAGGACCCCTACGCCTCGCTGAACCCGCGCCACACCGTGGGCGACATCATCACCCAGGGGCCGGTGGCCTTCGGCGAGGACCGCCACAAGGCGCTCGACAAGGCGAAGGCATTGCTCAAGCTCGTCGGGCTCGACGCCTCGGCGGCGGAGCGTTTCCCGCACGAGTTCTCCGGCGGGCAGCGCCAGCGCATCTCCATCGCACGCGCGCTGGCGCTGGAGCCGAAGCTGCTGATCGCCGACGAGCCGGTGTCGGCGCTTGACGTCTCGGTGCAGGCGCAGGTGCTCGACCTGCTGGAGGATCTGCGGCACCGGCTGAACCTGTCGATGCTGTTCATCACCCACGACCTGCGCATCGCCGCCCAGATCTGCGACACCATCGCGGTCATGCAGAAGGGCCGCATCGTCGAGATCGGCCCGGCGAAGGAGGTGTTCGGCAACCCGCAGCACGCCTACACCCGCACCCTGCTGGACGCCATCCCCGGCAAGGGCTGGACCATCCCGGAGGACGTGGTTCCGGTGACGCGGCGGTCGGCCGCCCTGCGCAACAGCGCCTGACGGGGCGGGCATGAAGGTCGCCGTCATCGGGGCCGGGGCGGTCGGCGGATTGATCGCCGCGCGGCTGACCGCCGCCGGGCTGCCGGCCTCGCTGGTCGCCCGGCGGCGGACGCTCGACACGCTGCGGCGCGACGGGCTGACGGTCGAAGGCCCCTCGGGCCGCCCGGTGACGGTGCGGCCCCTGGTGACCGACGACACGCTGGCCCTCGGCCCGCAGGACGTCGTGGTGCTGGCGGTGCCCGCGCCGCTGCTGACCGACGTGCTGGACCTGCTTCTTCCCCTGCTGGGGCCGAAGACGCGGCTGGTGCCGGTGGTCGGCGGCATCCCCTGGTGGTACCCGGCGAACGAGACCATCGGCGGCCCCCTGGCGGCGGCCCCGCTGGCGTCGGTCGATCCCAAGGGTCTGCTGTCGGACGCCATCCCGGCGGACCGCATCGTCGGCGCCGTCGCCCGCGTGGCGGTGGAGCGGCGGACGCCTGGCTATCTGCGGCATCTGGGCGGGCTGCGGCTCGCCCTCGGCCCGGTGGCGGGGAACGGGGGGGCCAGGGATCTGGCGGCTCTGTTCGGGGCGGGCGGCTTCAACGCGCTGGCCGTGCCGGACATCCGGGCGGAGGTGTGGACGGCGCTGCTGGCGCCCTTCGCCTTCGGCCTGCTCGGCCTCGCCACCGGCAAGCCGGCGCAGGAGATCGCCCACGACGACGCGCTTCAGCCCGGCTTCGCCGCGGTGGTCGAGGAACTGCTGGCCCTGTCGGCGGCGCTCGGCCACCCGGCGGCGGCGAAGGTCGAGGATGTGTGGACCATGGCCCAGCATCCGGGCCGCATCCGCCCGGCGCTGCGCGCCGACGTGGCGGCGGGCCGGCGGGCGGAGATCGAGGCGGTGCTGGACGCGCCGCTGGAACTGGCAAAACGGGCGGGGCTGAGCCTGCCCACGGTGACCGGGCTGCTGACCGCCGTCCGCGCCGACACTCAACAATAATTCGGAATTGGGATCGGGATAGGGACCATGTCTGACCTGCGCATCGACGGCGACCGCCTGTGGCGGACCCTGATGGACCTCGCGACGATCGGCGCGACGCCGAAGGGCGGCCTGTGCCGGCTGGCGCTGACCGACCTTGACAAGGAGGGCCGCGACCTCTTCGTGCGCTGGTGCGAGGAGGCCGGCTGCACCGTGACGGTGGACGAGGTTGGCAACATCTTCGCCCGCCGTCCGGGCCGCAACCCCGACCGCCCCGCCGTCTGCATGGGCAGCCACCTGGACACCCAGCCGACCGGCGGCCGCTTCGACGGCATCTACGGCGTGCTGGCCGGGCTGGAGGTCATCCGCAGCTTCAACGACCAGGGCATCGAGACGGACGCCCCCATCGACCTGATCGTCTGGACCAACGAGGAGGGTGCGCGCTTCTCCCCGCCGATGCTGGGGTCCGGCGTGGCGATGGGCGTCTTCACGCTCGACCATGTGCTGGACATCCGCGACACCGACGGCGTCCGCCTCGGCGACGAGCTGGCGCGCATCGGCTACAAGGGCGAGGTTCCGGTCACCGGCCACGTCATGGGCGCCTATTTCGAGGCGCACATCGAGCAGGGTCCGGTGCTGGAGGCCGAGAATGTCGAGATCGGCGTGGTGACCGGCGCGCAGGGCCAGCGCTGGTACGAGGCGACGGTGACGGGCCGCGAATCCCACGCCGGGCCGACGCCCATGCGCCTGCGCCGCGACGCGCTGGCCGGTGCCGCCGTGATGATGGAGGCTGTGGAGGCCATCGCGCTGGAGGTCGGCGGCGACGCCTGCTCGACCATCGGGCGCGTCCAGGTCCATCCGGACTCCCGCAACGTCATTCCGGGCCGCGTCTGGTTCACCATCGACCTGCGCAACCCGGACCCCGACGCGCTGGCCCGCATGGACGCGCTGCTGCGCGAGCGGCTGGCCGCCATCGCGGACAAGCGCGGCCTGACGCTGGAGCTGACCGACTTCTGGGCCTTCCCGACCACGCCCTTCGCGCCGGAGCTGGTCGGCCATGTCCGCCGGTCGGTGGAGCGGCGCGGCCTGAGCCACCGCGACATCGTGTCCGGGGCGGGCCATGACGCGGTCTATGTCGCCCGCAAGGTGCCGACGGCGATGATCTTCATCCCCTGCGAGAATGGCCTCAGCCACAACGAGGCGGAGAACATCAAGCCCGAGCACGCGGCGTCCGGCTGCGCGGTCCTGGCCGACGCGGTTCTGGCCGCGGCTGGGTAAAGCATAACCCCCCTCTCCCCTCTGGGGAGAGGGGATCAATTCACTCCGGGAGCCTTTCCATGCGCTACGTCTTTGCCGAGGCCCAGTTGCGCCATCGTCCGCCGACCTTCCTGGTGCGCGGCCAGCCGAAGCCCTCGCCGGAGAAGGCGGAACGGGCGGAGGCGCTCGTCGGCTCCCTGCGGGCGCGCGGCGTGACGGTGGAGGAGCCGCCAACCTACGGCGCCGGTCCGCGCGCGGCGGTCCATTCCGCCGACTATCTGCGCTTCCTGGAAACCGC
The DNA here is from genome assembly GCF_003119115.1 of Azospirillum sp. TSH58. Lineage (NCBI taxonomy): Bacteria > Pseudomonadati > Pseudomonadota > Alphaproteobacteria > Rhodospirillales > Azospirillaceae > Azospirillum > Azospirillum sp. TSH58. The sequence goes on along the minus strand of NZ_CP022363.1, from coordinate 682,988 downwards.
CCACGCCCGCTGGTCGGCCCTGCCCGACGCGTCGGAGGTCATCGTCCCCAACGTCCACCGCAACACCGACATGGCCGAGTATCCGACGGGCATCGTCGGTCAGGCCGGCTGGCACATGGCGGACACCGCCTGCCCGATCGGCGCCGGTACCTGGGAGGCCGTCTGCGGCGGCGCCGACACGGCGGTCCACGCGGCGCTGATGGTGGCGAGCGGACAGGAGCGCGCGGCCTATGCGCTGTGCCGCCCGCCGGGCCACCACGCGTCCCGCGACATGGCCGGGGGCTTCTGCTACATCAACAACGCCGCCGTCGCCGCCCAGGCGATGCTGCCGGTGCTGGCCCAGCAGGGCCGCGCCCCGCGCGTCGCCGTCTTCGACGTGGACGTCCATCACGGCAACGGCACGCAGGCGATCTTCTACGAGCGCGACGACGTGCTGGTCGTGTCGATCCACGGCGATCCCAACAACTTCTACCCCTGGTTCGCCGGCTACGCGCACGAGCGCGGCAAGGGCCGCGGCCTGGGCAGCAACCTGAACATTCCCCTGCCCATGGGCACCGAGGAATCCACTTTCCTTGAGGCGGTGGACGGGGCGCTGACCCACATCGCCGCCTTCGGGCCGGAGGCGCTGGTCCTGTCGCTGGGCTTCGACACCTACGTCGGCGACCCGCTGGCCTTCTTCAAGGTGACGACGCCGGGCTTCGCCACGCTTGGCCGCAAGATCGCCGGCGCCGGCCTGCCGACCGTGGTCGTGCAGGAGGGCGGTTACGATTGCGACGCGCTGGCGGTGAATCTCGCCAGCTTCCTGGATGGTTTCGAAGGCGGACTCGCGGAGGCGGCACGATGACCGGCGTAAAAATCCCAGGCGCGGAAATTCTGGTCCGGACGCTGGTGGCGAACGGCGTCGACACCTGCTTCGCCAACCCCGGCACGTCGGAGCTGCACGCGCTCGCCGCCTTCGACTCCATGCCCGGCGCGCGCTGCGTGCCGACGCTGTTCGAAGGGGTGGCGACGGGGGCGGCGGACGGCTACGCCCGCATGACCGACCGCCCGGCGGCCACCCTGCTGCATCTCGGGCCGGGGCTGGCGAACGGGCTGGCCAACCTGCACAACGCCCGGCGCGCCCGCGTGCCGATGATCAACATCGTCGGCGACCACGCGACGTGGCACCGCGGCGTCGACGCGCCGCTGACCTCCGACGTGGAAGGGCTGGCGACGCCGATGTCGGCCTGGGTGCGCACGGTGCCGGACGCCGCCTCGGTCGCCGCGGACACGGCGGAGGCCATCCGCGCCGCGCTGACCCCGCCGGGCGGCGTGTCGACGCTGATCCTGCCCTCGGACTCCTCCTGGGACGACGCGGCGGCGGTGGACCCGATCGTCGTGGAGCCGCCCGCCCCCACCGCTCCGGACGCCGCCGCCCTGCAAACCGCCGCCGACGCCCTGCGCGGCGGGGAGCGGGTGGTGATCCTGCTGAACGGCCGCGCCACGCGGGCGGAAGGGCTGGCCCTGGCCGGCCGGATCGCCGCCGCGACCGGCGCCAAGCTCTACGCCCACACCGGCGCCACCCGCATCGAGCGCGGGGCGGGCCGCGTGACGGTGGAGCGCTTCCCCTACCCCATCGACCTTGGCATCGCGGCGCTGGAAGGGGCGAAGCACGTCGTCCTGATCGGTTCGGGGGAGCCGGTCGGCTTCTTCGGCTACCCCGACAAGCCCAGCCGTCTGGCGCCGGAGGATTGCCGGATCCACAACGTCGCCCCGCCGGGCAGCGACGCCCTGGCCGCCTTGCGCTGGCTGGTCAAGGCGGTGGACGCCGCCGGGACGCCCGTTCCGGCGCAGCCGCTCGCCCTTCCCGAACCGGCGACCGGCGCACTGACCGCCGACAGCGTCGGGCAGTCCCTGGCGGCCCTGCTGCCGGAAGGCGCCATCGTGGTGGACGAGGGGATTTCCTCCAGCCCGATGGTCTACACGGCCTGCGCCGGGGCGCGTCCGCACGACTGGCTGACCATCACCGGCGGGGCCATCGGCATCGGCATGCCGCTGGCGCTCGGCGCGGCCATCGCCTGCCCGGATCGCAAGGTGGTGACCGTCCAGGCGGACGGCAGCGGCATGTACACGCTCCAGGCCCTGTGGAGCCAGGCGCGCGAGCAGGCCGACGTGGTGACCATCATCTTCGCCAACCGCCGCTACGGCATCCTGCAATGGGAACTGGGCAACCTCGGCTTCCGGGACATGGGTCCGAACGCCCGCAACTGCACGGAGCTGGGACGCCCGGACCTCGACTGGGTGGCGCTCGCCCGCGGCATGGGGGTGGAGGGCGGACAGGCCACCGACGCGGAGAGCTTCAACCGCCTGCTCACCGCCGCCTTCTCCCGCAAGGGCCCCTTCCTGATCGAAGCGGTGATCTGAAGAACAACATATCGTCCCCTCGCCCCTTCAAGGGGCGAGGGAGACAAGGGAGGAAATCATGACCACGCCCAAGAAGAGCGCGCGCAAAGTCATCATCACCTGCGCGGTCACCGGCTCGATCCACACGCCCAGCATGTCGCCGCACCTGCCGGTGACGCCGGACCAGATCGCGGCGGAGGCCATCGCCGCGGTGGAGGCCGGGGCGGCCATCGTCCACCTGCACGCCCGCGACCCGGAGACCGGCCGCCCCACCCAGGACCCGGATCTGTTCCAGCGCTTCCTGCCGCGCATCAAGCAGGCGACGAAGGCCGTGGTGAACATCACCACGGGCGGCAGCGCCGCCATGACGGTGGAGGACCGGCTGCGCCCCGCCGCTCAGTTCCAGCCGGAAGTCGCGTCGCTCAACATGGGCTCGATGAATTTCGGTCTGTTCCCCATGCTGAACCGCTTCAGCGAATTCCAGCACGACTGGGAGCGCACCTATCTGGAGAACAGCCGGGACCTCGTCTTCAAGAACACCTTCAAGGACATCGAGCACATCCTGAAGACCTGCTCCGGCAACGGGACGCGCTTCGAGTTCGAGTGCTACGACATCTCGCACCTCTACACGCTGGCCCATTTCCTGGACCGCAAGCTGGTGACGCCGCCGCTGTTCGTGCAGTCGGTGTTCGGCATCCTGGGCGGCATCGGCGCGCATCCGGAAGACGTCATGCACATGAAGCGCACCGCCGACCGGCTGTTCGGCGACCAGTATGTGTGGTCGGTGCTGGGCGCCGGGCGCAACCAGATGCCCATCGCCACGCAGTCGCTGGCGCTGGGCGGCAACGTGCGCGTCGGGCTGGAGGACAATCTGTGGGCCGGTCCGGGCCGCCTCGCCACCTCCAACGCCGAACAGGTCGCCATGGTCCGCAAACTGATCGAGGGGCTGGCCCTTGAGGTCGCGACGCCGGACGAGGCCCGCGCCATGCTGTCCCTGAAGGGCGGCGACGCGGTAAGGTTCTAGGACCCATGAAATCCCCTCGGTGAAATTCCCTCTCCCCTCCGGGGAGAGGGTTAGGGTGAGGGGGCAGCGTGGGCCACAAGCCCACGCCAGGGGATTGCCAAGGGGCAGCATGCCCCTTGGCGGTGCGCCGTTGGCGCACCAGCCCCCTCACCCTCCCCACCGCTCTCGCGGCGGGTCCCCTCCCTCTCCCCGGAGGGGAGAGGGAACTGAACGTGCGATCGCTACCGACCACCCCACACCCGGAATCCCATGCCATGATAAGCCGCGCTCGGGCGCTGGATCTGTCGCTGGTCGGCCTCATCAGCGTCTGCTGGGGCCTGAACTGGCCCGCCGTCAAGATCATCCTCACCCAGATCCAGCCCTGGACGCTGCGCAGCCTGGGCTTCGCCGTCGGCGCGGCGGTGCTGTTCGCCTACGCGCGGTCCCGCGGGGAGTCGCTGGCCGTGCCGCGCGGGCAGCGCTGGCCGCTGGTCGCCGTCGCCCTGCTGAACATGGCGGGCTTCAACATCTGCTCCGCCTTTGGGCAGATGAACATGGCGACCTCCGGGGCGGCCATCATCGCCTACACCATGCCGGCCTGGGCGACGCTGCTGGCGATCCCGATCCTGGGCGAACGGCCCGGCCCGCGCCAGTGGATGGGGCTGGCCTGCGGGCTGACGGGCTTGGCCGTTCTGCTCGGCCCCGATCTGCTGCGGCTGGGCGCCCTGCCGCTCGGCCCCGCCTTCATGTTGACCGGCGCGCTGAGTTGGGCGCTGGGCAACGTCCTCATCAAGCGGACGGCCTGGACCATGGGGCCGAACGCAATCACCGGCTGGCAGTTCGCCATCTCCCTGCCGGTGGTGCTGCCCTTCGCGCTGGCGCTGGACCCCGCCCCGACGCTGGCGCTGGAGCCACGCGTGCTGGTCGCGCTGGTCTTCCATATCCTGGTGGCGATGGTCGGCGGCTATCTGCTGTGGTTCGCCATCGTGCGTCGGCTGAGCGTCGCGCAGGCGTCGGTCAGCTCGCTGATCGTGCCGGTGATCGGCGTGACCGGCGCCATCGTCGTGCTGGGCGAGACGCCGCCGCTGCGCACCTACGCCGCGCTGGCGCTGATCCTCTGCGCCGTCCTGCTGGTCGTGATGGTCCGTGACAAGCGGCCCGCCCCGTCCCCGGCGCCGGTCACGGCGGAGCCGCGGAGGGCAGGTTCTCCCTGAAGATGACCTCGATGCGCGGCGGCTCCACGCCGTGCATCGCCTCGCGTCCGGCGCGCAGGTTGGCGAAGACGGCCGCACAGCTCATCAGGGCGCTGCGCGGGTCCTGGGTGATCACCGCCTCCATCGTGCCGTCGATCAGCAGCGAGCGCGTCTCCGGCGTGAAGCCGTGGCCGATGAAGACCACCTCGCGCTCCCGCCGCGCCTCCTTCAGCGCGCGGGCCACGCCCTCCGCCCCGCCGCCGATGGTGTAGATTCCGGCAAGGTCGGGGTGGTGGCTGAGCAGCGTCCGCGTCTGCCGGTAGCTCTTGGCCTCGTCGTCGTGGGCCTCGCGAAGCCCGACCACCTCGATGGCGGGGACCATCTCCTTCAGAACGTTCAGGAATCCCAGCTCGCGGTCCTCGTGCGCGCGGTAGCTCAGGCTGCCGGCGATCATCGCGACCTTGCCCGTCCGCCCGCCGAGGAAGCGCGCGAACAGATAGCCCGCGGTCCGCCCCGCCGCCCGGTTGTCGAGCCCGACATAGGCGGCCCGCCGGCAATTCTGCACGTCGGAGATCAGCGTCACGGTGGGCACGTTGCGGGCCGCCAGCTCGTTCACCGCCTCGCGCACCGCCGGGTGCTCCAGCGCCATGAAGGCGACCCCGTCGACCTTGCGCCAGTGCTGGAGCAGGCTGCGCGCCAGCAGGTCGGGGTTGAAGCTCTTGATGAACTCGACCTGCGCGCGGATGCCCAGCGGGGCCAGCGCTTCCTCCGACTGCCGGATGAGCTGGCCGAGCCGGGTCAGGTAGCGGTTCGTCCCGTCCGGCAGCAGGAAGGCCAGCCGCACCGGTTTCGGTCCCAGCGCCGCGCTGAGGTCCGATTCCGGGATGTAATCGAGTTCCGCCGCGGCCTTCATCACGCGCTGCACGGTCGCCGGGCGCACGCCGGGGCGGTGGTTCAGCACGCGGTCCACGGTGGCCGTGGAGACTCCGGACAGCCGCGCGATGTCGGCGATCCGCGGCAATCCGCGGGCATTTTCGGGGGGCGCGGCGACGGCGTCCGCATCATCCTGCATCACGGCTCAAAACCCTCCGATCCCATCAAATCACATCATCATTCGCGTTTGACACCAGCCATTCGCGCACATACCGTCCAACCAACAATCACCGTCGAACATCAAACTACATCAACGTTTCCTGGGAGGAAAGCATGAACCCGCTCTCGCGCCGCACGATGCTCAAGGCGTTGGCCGCCACCCCGGCGGTCGGATTGGCCGCGGGGGCCGGCACCGCCACCCTGATCGGCGCGCCGCGCATCGCCCGCGCCGCCGAGTTCGATTTCAAGTACGGCAACAACCTGCCGCTGACCCATCCGCTGAACGTCCGCTCGCACGAGGCGGCGGAGCGCATCCGCCGCGAGACGAACGGCCGCGTCGATATCCAGATCTTCCCGAACAACCAGCTCGGCGGCGACACCGACATGCTGTCGCAGGTGCGCAGCGGCGGCATCACCTTCTTCACCCCGTCGGCGCTGGTCATCGCCACGCTGGTTCCGGTGGCCGCCATCAACGCCGTGGGCTTCGCCTTCGCCGACTACGGGCAGGTCTGGTCCGCCATGGACGGCAAGCTGGGCGAGCATGTGCGCGGCGCCATCTCCAAGGTCGGCCTGCACGCCTTCGAGAAGATGTGGGACAACGGCTTCCGCCAGATGACCAGCGGGGCCAAGCCGATCCAGTCCGCCGCCGACATGGACGGGCTGAAGATCCGCGTGCCGGTCAGCCCGCTCAGCATCGCCATGTTCAAGTCGCTGTCCGCCGCCCCGGCCAGCCTCCAGTTCTCGGAGGTCTATTCCTCGCTCCAGACGCGCATCGTCGACGCGCAAGAGAACCCGCTGCCGATCATCCAGGTCGCCAAGCTGTACGAGGTGCAGAAGTACTGCGCCCTGTCCAACCACATCTGGGACGGCTTCTGGTTCATCGCCAACGGGCGCGCGTGGCGCGGCCTGCCCCCCGACCTGCAGAAGATCGTCTCCACCGCGATCAACGACGCCGGCGTCCAGCAGCGCGAGGACATCAAGGCGCTGAACCAGTCGGTGCAGACCGACCTCCAGTCCAAGGGCCTGACCTTCAACCAGCCGTCCCCCGACAGCTTCCGCGCCAAGCTCCGCGACAGCGGCTTCTACGGCGAATGGAAGGGCCGCTTCGGCGACGAGGCCTGGGCGCTTCTGGAAGGCGCCGTCGGCAAGCTCGCCTGACGCCGGCCTGAAGAAAAGCTGTGGACAACACGGGAAGGGAGGGTGCGGCTTTGTCTCACCACGCGACGGCGCTCGACGAGGGCGGCGCCATGCCAGGGGCCGCGTCCGGCGGTTCCTGGACCGATCGGCTGGACCGCGGCCTCGCGGCGACGGTGGAGGGCGCGGCCGCCCTCATCGTTCTGGCCGAGATCGCCATCCTGCTGGCCGGGGTGACGGCGCGCTACGTCTTCCACGCGCCGCTGGTGTGGTCGGACGAGCTGGCCTCCATCCTCTTCCTGTGGCTGTCCATGCTGGGCGCCGTGGTGGCGCTGCGCCGCGGGGAGCACATGCGGATGACCGGTCTGGTCAGCCGCGTCGGTCCGACGGCGCGCACCCTGCTGGAGACGCTGGCGATCACCGCCCCCATCGCCTTCCTGGCGATGATCCTGCACCCCGCCCTGGACTACGCCATGGAGGAGCAGTTCATCGTCACCCCGGCGCTGGAGATCAGCAACGCCTGGCGCGCGGCGGCCCTGCCGACCGGGCTGGGGCTGATGGCCGTGGTCGCGCTGATCCGCCTGATGCGGATGCGCAACCTGCGGCTGACCCTGGCGGCGGTCGCCCTGACCGCGGCGGTGACCGTCGCCTTCTGGCTGGCCGGGCCGGCGCTGAAGCCGCTGGGGCAGGCCAACCTCGTCATCTTCTTCGTCGGCGTGGTCGCCGCCTGCGTGTTCGGCGGCGTTCCCATCGCCTTCTCCTTCGCGCTGGCCACCTTCGGCTATCTGGCGCTGACCACCTCGACCCCGCTGCTCGTCATGGTCGGGCGGCTGGACGAGGGCATGTCGCACCTGATCCTGCTGGCGGTGCCGCTGTTCGTCTTCCTCGGCCTGCTGATCGAGATGACCGGCATGGCCCGCGCCATGATCCAGTTCCTCGCCAGCCTGCTCGGCCATGTGCGCGGCGGCCTGTCCTACGTGCTGATCGGGGCGATGTATCTGGTGTCGGGCATTTCCGGTTCGAAGATCGCCGACATGGCGGCCATCGCGCCGGTCCTGTTCCCGGAGATGAAGAAGCGCGGCGCCCCTCCGGGCGACCTCGTGGCCCTGCTGTCGGCCACCGGCGCGCAGACCGAGACCATCCCGCCCTCCATCGTCCTCATCACCATCGGCTCGGTCACCGGCGTGTCGATCGCGGCGCTGTTCGCGGGCGGCCTGCTGCCGGCGGTGGTTCTGGGTGCCGCGCTTTGCGCCGTCGTCTGGTGGCGCTACCGGCACGAGGACCTGAGCCACATCCGCCGCCCGCCGGCCTCCGAGATCGCCCGTCTGGCCGTGGCCGCCCTGCCGGCCATCCTGCTGCCCTTCGTCATCCGCGCCGCGGTGGTGGAAGGGGTCGCGACGGCGACCGAGGTGTCGACCATCGGCATCGCCTACTCCACCCTCATGGGCCTGCTGGTCTACCGCCAGTTCGACTGGGCGCGGCTGAAGCCGATGCTGATCGAGACGGCGTCGCTGACCGGGGCGATCATCTTCATCGTCGGCTGCGCCACCGCCATGGCCTGGGGCCTGACGCAGTCCGGCTTCTCCCGCGCGCTGGCCCTGTGGATGGCCGACATCCCCGGCGGCGGCTACGGCTTCCTCGCCATCTCCATCGTCGCCTTCATCATCCTGGGCAGCGTGCTGGAGGGCATCCCCGCCATCGTCCTGTTCGGCCCGCTGCTGTTCCCCATCGCCCGCGACGCCGGGGTGCACGAGGTGCATTACGCGATGGTCGTGATCTTCGCCATGGGCATCGGCCTGTTCGCCCCGCCCTTCGGCGTCGGCTACTACGGCGCCTGCGCCATCAGCAAGGTCAGCCCGGACGAAGGTCTGAAGCACATCTGGGGCTACGTCGCCGCCCTCCTCGTGGGCCTGATCGTGGTCGCCGCCATTCCGTGGATTTCCACCGGCTTCCTTCCCTACTGAAGTCTTGCCGGTCCCCCAATAACGATAAAATCAGGAGTTCCTTCATGAGCCGATTCTTCGGCCAGATCCGACAGGCTGGCTACGTCGTCGACGACATCGAGGCCGCCATGGATTACTGGAGCCGCACCCTGGGCATCGGCCCGTGGTTCTACAACGAGCGGGTTCCGATCAGGAACTACACCTACCGCGGGGAGCGGTACGAGGTTCACAACTCGGTGGCGCTCGCCAACTCCGGCCCGCTCCAGATGGAGCTGATCCAGACCCGCAACGACGCGCCGTCGATGTACCGCGACTTCCTGAAGGCGGGCCGCACCGGCCTCCAGCACGTCGCCTACTGGACCGAGGACTACGACGCCGACCTGGAGCGGCTGACCGGCCAGGGCTTCAAGCCGGTGATGAGCGGCGAGGTCGGCGAGAAGGGCCGCTTCGTCTATTTCGACACCGAGTACCACCCCGGCACGGTGATCGAGCTGTCGGAGGTCGCCGGGCCGAAGGGCAAGATGTTCGACCTGATCCGCAACGCCTCCCTCGACTGGGACGGCCGCGATCCGGTCCGGCCCTTCCCCGACCTCAGCCGTCTGTGAGCAGCGCCATGCGGTCCGACAGCTTCGAGGCGACCTATCTGATCGAGACCCCGCTGGACCCCGCCAAGGTGGCGGAGGTCATGGCGGGGGAGCAGTCCTGCGGCACCTTCACCCGCGTCCACGGCGAGACGGACGACCTGCGCGCCCGCGCCCGCGCCGTGGTGGAGCGGGTGGAGGAGCTGGAACCCGCCGCCGCCCCCAGCCTGCCGAACAGCTGGCTGGAGCGGCAGAAGCGGCCCGGACCGTGGCGGCGCGCCCGTGTCACCATCAGCTTCCCCACCGGCAACGTCGGCGCCAACCTGCCGACGCTGGCCGCGACGGTGGCCGGCAACCTGTTCGACCTGGGCGAGGTCACCGGCCTGCGGCTCGACTCCGTCCGCCTGCCCGCCGCGTACCGCGAACAGTTCGACGCGCCGCGGCACGGCGTGGCCGGCACGCGGCGGCTGACCGGTGTGGAGCGCGGGGCGCTGGTCGGCTCCATCATCAAGCCGAACCTCGGCCTGTCGGCGGAGGAGACCGGCGAGCTGGTCGGCACGCTCTGCGCCGCCGGGCTGGACTTCATCAAGGACGACGAGATCTGCGCCGATCCGATCCACGCCCCGCTGGCCCAGCGCGTGCCGGCGGTGATGGACCGGGTCCGCCGCCACCAGGACCGCACCGGCAAGCACGTCATGGTCGCCTTCAACATCAGCGACGAGACGGACGCCATGCGCCGCCACGCCGATCTGGTGGAGCGCGAGGGCGGAAGCTGCGTGATGGTCAGCCTGAACTGGTGCGGCTTCTCCGCCGTGCAGACGCTGCGCCGGCACAGCGGGCTGGTCCTGCACGGGCACCGCAACGGCTTCGGCGCCCTGTCGCGCCACCCCAGCCTGGGCATCGGCTTCGACGCCTACCAGACGCTGTGGCGGCTGGCCGGGGTGGACCACATGCACGTCCACGGTCTCCAGGGCAAGTTCGCCCAGCCCGACGCGGAGGTCATCGACGGCGCCAAGTCCTGCCTCGCCCCGCTGGCCGAGGGCTGCGACGACGTGGTGATGCCGGCCTTCTCCTCCGGCCAGTGGGCCGGGACCGTTCCCGTCACCTGGGACGCGGTGGGGACGGACGACCTGCTGTTCATGTCCGGCGGCGGCATCATGGCCCATCCGGACGGCCCCGCCGCCGGCGTGGCGAGCATCCGTCAGGCCTGGGCCGCGGTGCGCGAGGGCGTCGCCCTGCCGGACGCCGCGGCGACCCGGCCGGAGCTGAAGCGCGCCCTGGAGTTCTTCGGAGCGGCCAAGTGACGGAGCATCCGCCGCCCCGGCCCGGCCCCCGTCTGGGCTGGTACGGGGACGACTTCACCGGGGCCACGGACACTCTGGCCACCCTGGCGAAGGCCGGGCAGCGGGCGCTGCTTCTGCTGGAGATCCCCGACGCGGAGCGGTTGGCCGGCCTCGGCCCGCTGGACGCTCTGGGGATCGCCGGGGCGTCGCGCACCATGGACCCGGAGGCCCTGCGGGCGGAGCTGGAGCCGGTGGGGCGCTTCTTCGCCGGGCTCGGCGTGGCGGTGATGCATTACAAATGCTGCTCCACCTTCGACAGCGCGCCGCGGGTCGGCAGCATCGGGGCGGCGGCGGCGGCCCTGCGGCCCTTCTTCCCCAATCCCTTCCTGCCGGTGGTCGGCGGCCAGCCGAACATCGGGCGCTACTGCCTGTTCAGCACGCTGTTCGCCGCGGCGGGCACCGGCGGGACGGTCCATCGCATCGACCGCCACCCGACCATGAAGGCCCATCCGGTGACCCCGATGACGGAGGCCGACCTGCGCCTCCATCTCGCCGCGCAGAGGCTGGAGGGGATGGGCGCCCTGCACTACCCGGATTACGGGCTGGACGCCGGGGAACTGGACGAAAAGCTGGACCGGATGGTGGCGGGCGGTGCTCCCGCCGTCCTCCTGGACATCGCCCGGGCGGAGGATCTGGCGCCCGCCGGGCGGCTGATCTGGGAGCGGGCGCGGCGCTCCCCCCTTCTGGCGGTCGGGCCGAGCGGCGTGGTCCAGGCTCTGGCCACCCAATGGGAGCGCGACGACACCGTCGGCGACGCGCCCCTGGCCCCGGCGGAGGGACCGGTCTTCGTGCTGGCCGGCAGCCTGTCGCCGGTCACGCGCAAGCAGATCGCCGCGGCCTCCTCCTTCCACCGGATGCCGACGGACGCCGGCGCCCTGTGCCACGACGACGCCTACCGCGAACGGCTGCGGAGCGAGATCGCGGGCCTCCTGGGCCAGGGCCGGAACGTGCTGGTGTGGACCGCCCCGGCGGAGGGCGAGGCGCCCGACACCGCCCAATCCGCCGCCATCGCCGACGCGACGGCGGACTTCGTCGCCTCGGTCGCCCGCAAGGTGCCGCTGCGCCGCCTGGGCATCGCCGGGGGCGACACCTCCAGCAAGGCGGTGAAGGCGCTGGGCCTGTGGGGCCTGTCCTACCGGACGGCGCTCAGCCCCGGCGTGACGGTCAGCCTGACCCACAGCGCGCACCCGCCCACCGACGGCGTCGAGCTGATGCTCAAGGGCGGACAGATGGGGTCGGAGGACCTGTTCGAACGGCTGGTGCATGGGGGGTGAAGGCCGTCTGGCCCCCGTCTGCCCCCTGCCTGCCCCTCGCCCGCCGCGCGCCCGCAATGGCCCGTAGGTAGTCTTACGTACGCAAAGCCCCTTAGGTACAAGACCGAACTGCACAGGGTACCCCGCAGCGCGTAATTTCGGCTCATCGAGCGGTTGCCCCACGGGGACGGGCCGCTTCCACGAAAGCCGAGGGGCCCGACATGCACGCTCACACCGCCATCGCCGCCCAGCCGACGCGTGTTCTGCCCGGCCATCAGGCCGCCGCGATGGCGATGCCGCGTGTCGCCCCCTCCCGTCCCGCCGCCGGCTTCGCCGCCAACGACACCGACCCCCTGGCCGCCATCGCCCAGTTCCGGGTGTTCGACCGCGAGCAGTCCATCTTCGCCGAGGGCGAGGCCGCCGACGCCGTCTTCCGCGTGGTGGACGGCATGATCCGCCTCTACAAGCTGCTGCCGGACGGCCGCCGCCAGATCATCGGCTTCCTCCAGGCCGGCGACATGGTCGGGCTGGCCTTCGCCGACCGCTACCTCTACTCGGCCGAGGCGATCACCGCCTCCACCGTCCAGCGCATCCCGCGCTGCCAGCTCGACTCCCTGCTGGACTCCCAGCCCGCCCTGGCCCGCCGGCTGCTGTCGGTCACCACCTCCGAGTTGGTGGCGGCGCAGGACCAGATGCTGCTGCTGGGCCGCAAGTCGGCGCTGGAAAAGCTGGCCAGCTTCCTGCTGGCGCTGAGCCGCCGCGCCGGTGCCGGCCGGGCCATCGCCCTGCCGATGAGCCGCTGCGACATCGCCGACCATCTCGGCCTGACCACGGAGACGGTGTCCCGCGGCTTCACCAAGCTGAAGACCTCGCGCCTGATCCGCATCCTGGACGGCGGCCGGGTCGAGCTGCTGGACGCCGACGCCCTGGCCGACCTCGCCGATTGCGCCTGAACCACTGCGCCTGAACCACTGCGCCTGATCCCCGACTTCTCGATCACCCTCCGCAATCAGGGGAAATCCATTCGGCCGGCCGCAACGTACCCCTTACTCCCTTTGCGTTGCATTGTCAGGCCGAACCATGGAGTCCGTTCCGCACATCCTCGTCGCCGAGGATGAACGCCTCGAAGCCCTGGCCCTTGCCGACACGCTGGAAGGCCAGGGGCTGCGCGTCACGCTGACCCACAACGGGTTGGAAGCCATCACCGCCCTGGAAAGCGGCCCGGCGTCGCTGCTGATGACCGACCTGCGCATGCCGGTGATGGATGGAAACGAGCTGATTCGCCGGACCCGGGCGCGGCGGCCGACCCTGCCGGTGATCGTCATGACCGCCGACAGCGGCGCCCTCTGGCACCCGGAGTCGGAGCGGCTGCGCGTCCTGCACAAGCCCTTCAGCTTCCAGGCCGCGATCGGCGCCGTCCGCGCCATGCTCGGCCACGCCCGGCCCTCCGAGTGAGAGGCGGGGTTTACTCGTCGTCCTTGGGGGCGGCGTTGCGGGGCGGCGGCTCGATCACCGGGCCGACCTTCACGCTGCGGGCGGACAGCGGCACGATGTCGCCGATCGGCATATAGGATCCATCGGCCAGTTGCTGCGCCGGCTCCCACCGTCCTTCGACCTTGATCCAGCGATAGACGCTGTTGTTGCTCATGACGTCACCAAGAAATTTGGAAAGACGAAAGGGGCGGCGTTGCCGCCGCCCCCTCATCCAATACAAGGACTGTCCTTGCGGAAGGCTTACTCGGCCTTGCCGTTGACGGCGTCCTTGAGGGCCTTGCCGGCGGAGAACTTCGGCGCCTTGGAGGCGGCGATCTTGATCTCCGCACCGGTCTGCGGGTTGCGGCCCGTGCGCTCGCCGCGCTCGGCGATCTCGAACTGGCCGAAGCCCGGCAGCTTGACCGTCTCCCCCTTGACCAGCGCGTCCTGCAGGCTCTCCAGAACCGCGTCCAGCGCCTTGCCGGCGTCGGCCTTGGTGCCGCCCAGCTTGCCGGCGATCGCGTCGATGAGATCGGCCTTCGTCATTCCCTACTCCCCTTGTTCATGGCGGAACCCCAGCATCCTCCAGGGCTCCAGGCGCTTCTGACCTACTCCGCCCCGCGTCCGCGCGCAAGCCAATCCCGTGGCGATTTTTTCCCCCGGAGCGGATTAAGCCACGGCATGATCCGTATGCCGAGTGTGAAGAACCAATCCGGGACGGTGATGAGAGACGAGCTGGGACAGCATCTGGACGTTCTGAGGCGCTACGCCCTGGTCCTGATGCGCGACCCCGATCAGGCGGAGGACCTTGTCCAGGAGGCGCTCGTCAAGGCCATCGAGGGGGCGTCGTCCTTCACGGACGGGCGCGATCTGCGCAAGTGGCTGCTCGCCATCGTCCACAACACATTCGTGGACCGCTGGCGGCGCCAGCAGGCCGAACGCCAGGCGACCGGCGAGCTCAGCTCGATGGCGGAGGAAGGCTCCCCGCCCGCGCAGTTGAGCCACGTCCATCTCGGCCAGACCATCGCGGCCCTGATGACCCTGCCGGTCGAACAGCGGGAGGCCCTGGTGCTCGTGGCGCTCGACGGCATGTCCTACCGGGACGCCGCGGAGTGCCTGGGCATCCCCGTGGGCACCCTGATGTCCCGCCTGGGCCGTGCGCGCGACGCGCTGCGGGCCAAGACGGGCGGCGGGCGCCAGCCGGCGTCGGACCAGTCCGACCGCACCTCATCAGACCGGGTCCAGCGCCCCCCGTTGCGCGTGGTGAAATGACCATGAACGAACCGATCAGCGACATCGACCTGAACGCCTATGTGGACGGCGAACTCGACGCGCAGCGCCGCATCGAGGTGGAAGCCTATCTGGAAGCCAATCCGGAGGAGGCCGCCCGCGTCATGCACGACATGCGGGTGCGCGACGAGATCCGCCTGTTCATAGCCGGTCCGGCCGTTGAGAAGGCGGAGCCGGAGCTGGCCGCGCCCGAACCGGCCGCCTCCCCCGCCCCGGCCCAGCCGGCGGTCGGCGCCGGCGCGCCGCTGCCGCGCCGCAAGCAGTGGGGCGCCCTGTGGCGCCGCCCGGCGGCGGAGCTGATGAACCGGGCGCGGGCACGGGCCGCCACCGGCTCGGGCCGCGGGCGGCGCGCCGTCGCGGCGCTCTGCCTCGTCGGTCTCGGCTGGACGGCGCACAGCGCGGTGTCGTCCCTGTCGGTCAACCCGGTGGCCACGGCCCACGCGGCCACCCACTACATCACCATCGCGGCCCAGACCCACCAGCAGGCGCTGCACAGCGGGATCGACTTCAAGCCGTTCGCCGACGCCGCCCAATCCCTGGTCAACCGGCTCGCCCCCGCCAATCCGGAAGTCGCGGTGCCGATCCCGCAGCTCGACATCGGGCAGGCCCCGGACGGGCTGCGCACGGTGGCCTGGGACGGCGGGGTCGCGGTGCAGGCGGCCTACCGCCACGGCGGGTCGCAGCTGATCACGCTGTTCGCCAGCGAGGTCGACCGCTTCGCCGTCACCGAACCCCAGGCGGAGCGGATCGGCAACGTCTCGGTCGCCTACTGGCAGGTCGGAACGACGGTCTACGCGCTGTGCGGCGAGCAGCCGGAAAAGGAAATCCTGGCCCACGCCCGCGACGCCCGCATGGCGTGGTTCTGAAGCAGACGCACGAACGACAAGCATCTGAACGACAAGCATCCGAAGGACATGGTGAGACGATGAGCGGACCCTTCTACGGCAACCAATTCGGCAGCGCGGCGCCGGCCTACGGCGCGGCGTTCGACGAGGGCCTGCGCAAGCACATGCTGCGGGTCTACAACTTCATGATGCTCGGCCTGGGCGTGACGGGGCTTGTGGCGCTGTTCGTGGCGAGCACGCCGGCGCTGTACGTTCCGATCTTCACGACCCCGCTGAAGTGGGTGGTGATGCTGGCGCCGCTGGCCTTCATCATGGTGCTGTCCTTCCGCTTCCACGCGATGTCGGCGAGCGCGCTGCAGGGGCTGTTCTGGGCCTTCTGCGCGGTGATGGGCGTGTCGATGGCGTCGATCTTCCTGGTCTTCACCGGGGCCAGCGTGGCGCGGGTGTTCTTCATCACCGCGGCGATGTTCGCGGCGATGAGCCTGTGGGGCTACACCACCAAGGCCGACCTGTCGAAGATGGGCTCGTTCCTGATGATGGGCCTGATCGGCATCGTCATCGCCAGCCTGGTCAACATCTTCGTCGGCTCCAGCGCGCTGCAGTTCGCCATCTCGGTGATCGGCGTGGTGATCTTCACCGGCCTGACCGCCTACGACACCCAGCGCATCAAGGAAGAGTACGCCGAGGGCTACGGGCACGAGGGCAACACCAAGCTCGCCGTCATGGGCGCCCTCTCGCTCTACCTCAACTTCATCAACCTCTTCCAGATGCTCCTCCAGCTCATGGGCAACCGCGAGGAGTAAGGCGGCGCTTCCATCCGGCGCAACGCCTGCCGAAAAGGGCCGGCCGCTTCCAGCGGCCGGCCCTTTTCCTTTTTACGGCCTGCCGGTTCCCGGAGCGGCGTCGGGCTTGGGCGGATACTCCACCGACACGATGTGCAGGGAGTTGTTCGGGAAGGAGCAGGCCGCCTCCGGAGCCGCCTGGGAGGCCGGATCGAAGGCGTAGGGACGGGGGGAGCGGCCGGCCACACCTCCAGCACCAGCCCCGGCCGTGGCCCCGGCCGCCGCCGTCTGCACGCCCGGTCCGGTCACCCGCGACGTCCAGGGCGCTCCGGTGAAGACGCCCGGCGTCGATTCCTCCGCCCACAGCCACAGCACGCGGGTGCCCATCGGCTGCGGCTGCGTGAAGGAGTGCAGAACCCGCTCGCAGGTCTCCCGGTCCATGTTGTGGATCGCCCGTTCGACCACCGTGTTCTCCGTCCGGGGCGTCCATCGCGACAGCAGCAGCGAGCCGAGGGCCACGCTGACCGCCACCCCGCCCAGCGAACAGGCGACCACCAGCCGGAAGCTGCCGTCGTCCTTTGCCATTCCCTGCCCCCGCTGTCGCTTGCCCATACCCCCCTCCGCCGCCGACATGCCTTACCACACCCCCGCCCCGCTCCGCGAGGCCGCCCGGAACGCCGAAAAGGGGACCACGCGCGTGGTCCCCTTCCGGTCGGTCCGCTGAAGCGGAGGTTACGGGCTGGCCGCCGCCGTGACCGGACCCCTGCCCTGCTGGGCGGCGAGTTCGGCGTTGCGGGCATGGTGCTTGCGCAGCATGGGCCGCAGGACGGTGATGGCGCAGACCGCCGCGAACAGATCCATCGTCGCGCAGATGTAGAGCACGGTCGCCCAGGTGCCGGTGGCTTCCATCAGCAGGTTGCCCAGCGGGACCAGGAGGGCCGCGATGCCCTTGGCGCAGTAGAGCACGCCGTAGATCTTCGCCGCATGCTTGGTGCCGAAGGTGTCCGCCGAGGTCGCGCTGAACAGGCTGTACACTTCGCCCCAGGCCAGGAACACCATGCCCGACAGGATCAGGAACATGATCGGGTCGTGGCCGAAGCGGCTGAGCATCAGGATGCCGATGCCTTCGAAGGTGAAGGCGATGAACATCGTCGCTTCACGGCCGATGTGGTCGGAGATGAAGCCGAACAGCGGGCGGGAGATGCCGTTCATCACGCGGTCGAGCATCAGCGCGAAGGGCAGAGCCGCCATGGTGATGCCGAACAGGCTGATCGGGGCTTCCTTCACGCCCAGATCGTGGGCGATCACGCCGAGCTGGGCCACCGCCATCAGACCGCCGGACACGGTGCAGATGAACATGACCATCATGACCCAGAAGACCGGCGTCTGCAGCGCTTCCTTCAGCGTGTAGTCGCGGCGGGACTGCAGGACCTTGGTCGAGGCCTTCACCTGATCCTTCTGCGGGGCGCGCAGGAAGTAGGCGGCGATGATGATGATCGTGCCCTGCAGCAGGCCGAACCAGAAGAAGGCCGCCTGGTAGCCCGAGGAGTGGATCATGTTGGCGATCGGCAGGATCGTCAGGGCCGAACCGGCGCCGTAGCCGCCCGCGGTCAGGCCGACGGCGAGGCCGCGCTTGTCCGGGAACCACTTGATGGCGCTGTTGACGCAGGTGGCGTAGACGCAGCCGACGCCGACGCCGCCGATGGCCGAACCGACATAGAGCATGCCGAGCGAGCCGGCGTAGCTGTCGATGATCCAGGAGAGGCCGGTCATCACGCCGCCGAAGGCGACGATGACGCGGGGGCCGTAGCGGTCGATGAAGTAGCCTTCGATGGGGGTCAGCCAGGTCTGGACGACGACGAAGACGGTGAAGGCGGTCTGGATCGAGGCGCGGGTCCAGCCATGGGTGGCCTGGATTTCCGGCACGAACAGCGTCCAGGCATACTGGATGTTGGCCGCGGCCACCATACAGACGATGCCGACGACGATCTGCATCCAACGCGCGCCTTCGGAAACGGGCGCCTGCGAGCCGCCAGGCGGTGCAGCGATGGACTGACTCATTACTCTTCCTCCCCAATGCGGTGATCGAACACTCAACTCAGCCGGGCGGGGCCGATGGTTGTTGTCGCATTGCCTTTCTTTGGGGCTTGCGTGCCCTTCGCATCTTGGCAGGAGCACCACCGCCACCGTTGGGAGAGGCTTGGTGTTCCGCATTCCGTACTTGGTATACCACACAATCAGCGGAACACAACATCCGTTTCAGGAATCACAGCACAATTAATCCCCTCTGTCGCAACTATCGTCGCAGATATGCCCTACGTAAATCCGATACCTGGGAGCAAAACTTTCGTACTATGACTTCGAAAAAACGAAAAAAAGGCCGCGCCAAAGCAGGCGCGGCCTCTGATTGAGTTCGCTTCACTTACGATCACAACAGTGGAGAAGCCGTTACACCAAAAACGGCTGTTCCAATCTTACAGAACTTCAGATCATCAGCAACCTCATAGTCGATCTAATCTGCATGTTCCGTACGAATCGGAAATAAACAATCCGGAGACCCAAATCACACCAAGGCCGTCCGACCTCCTTATCCCCTCTTCACTCAGTTTACGATCCCGCGGGCCGCTTAATCCCGAGGCCCCTCAAAAAAATGTTCGCTGCGCGAATCATCCGCCTGAAACGCCATTCCAGAGGCCATCCCGGAGGCCATAACCGCGGCGCACCGGCGCGCTGCCCGTCGCGCGCTCGGCCACATGGAACAGAAGCAACGCTCAACCTGTTGTTGGGGTGTCCGACCGTCTCTCAGGCTGTCGGCAACGCCATTGCCCGCCAAAAACGGGAGCCGCCATGAACCGCCGCCTTTCCCCGGACCCGTCACCGGACCCAGCCCGCTTCCCGTCGCGCGCCGGTGCCAATCCGCCCCTGCCCGATCCCGGCGCCAAGCGGCGTGAGATCGCCATGTTCCTGATTCTGGCGGTGGTGATCTGGCCGATCCTGTCCGTCGCCGTCGTGGGCGGCTACGGCTTCCTGGTCTGGATGTCGCAACTCATCATGGGTCCGCCCGGTCCGCCCCCGGTCTGAGGGGTGCGGCGCCATGGCCGATGAGTCGGTCGATCTGGGACGGCGAGGCTTTCTCCGCGGACGGCGACGCGCCGAGCCCGCGCCGTTGCGCCCGCCCTGGTCCCGGACAAAGCAATTCACCGACCTGTGCACGCGCTGCGGCGCCTGCGCCGACGCCTGCCCGGAGTCCATCATCCGCCGGGGGGACGGCGGGTTCCCCGAGATCGACTTCCGGCGGGGCGAGTGCAGCTTCTGCGCGGCCTGTGCCGAATCCTGCCCCGAGCCGGTCTTCGACCGCGCCGCCCGCCCCTGGACCCTGATCGCGCGGATCGCCCCGTCCTGCCTCGCCATGAACCGCGTCGTCTGCCGGAGCTGCCGCGACGCCTGCCCGGAAGCGGCCATCCGCTTCGCCCTGGCGCCGGGCGGCGTCGCGGTCCCCACGGTGGAGGACGGCGCCTGCACCGGTTGCGGCGCCTGTGTGGCCGCCTGCCCCGCCGACGCCGTCACCTTGCAACCCGGACCGGAGACCGCCCATGCCCCCTGACATCCAAGACCGGCCGGACGAAGCGCCGGCGGAATGGCACATCGCCTCCATCCTCGTCCATCTGCGGCCCGAGCGCAGCCCCGACGTGCGGGCCGCCGTCGCCGCGCTGGGCGATGTGGAGGTCCATGCGGAGGAGCGGGGCCGGATGGTGGTGACCGTCGAAGGCCCCCACGAGGGCCGCATCGCCGACCGCATGACCGCGATCCACCTGATGCCCGGCGTGATGTCGGCGGTCATGGTCTTCCACCACGCCGAGCCGATGGCGGCCCGGACCGCGGAGGAGGCCGCTACGGCGCGGCGCTGACGCGTCCGAATTTCACATTCGTCAAGAAATAAGGGGGAGGAACCCATGCTTGACCGGCGGGATTTCATCAAGGCGCAGGCGGTCGCGGCCGCCGCGACGGCGGGGGGCATCAGCCTGCCCGCCATGGCCCAGCGATCCATGGTGGCGGGCGAGGACGCCCAGCTCACCTGGTCCAAGGCGCCCTGCCGCTTCTGCGGCACCGGATGCAGCGTCATGGTCGCCACCAAGGACAACCGCGTCGTCGCCACCCACGGCGACATGCAGTCGGAGGTCAACCGCGGCCTGAATTGCGTGAAGGGCTATTTCCTGTCCAAGATCATGTACGGGCAGGACCGGCTGACCCAGCCGCTGCTGCGCATGCGCGACGGCAAATACCACAAGGACGGGGAATTCCGCCCGGTCTCCTGGGACGAGGCCTTCGATGAGATGGCCCGCCAGTGGAAGCGGGTGCTGAAGGAGAAGGGGCCGGACGCCGTCGGCATGTTCGGGTCCGGCCAATGGACGATCTGGGAGGGCTACGCCGCGTCCAAGCTGATGCGCGCCGGCTTCCGCACCAACAACCTCGACCCCAACGCCCGCCACTGCATGGCGTCGGCCGCCGTGGCCTTCATCCGCACCTTCGGCATGGATGAGCCGATGGGCTGCTACGACGATTTCGAGCACGCCGACGCCTTCGTGCTCTGGGGCTCCAACATGGCGGAGATGCACCCCATCCTGTGGACGCGCATCACCGACCGGCGGCTGGCCCACAACCACGTGAAGGTGGCCGTCCTCTCGACCTTCGAGCACCGCAGCTTCGAACTGGCCGACGTGCCCATGATCTTCGAGCCGGGAACCGACCTGGCCATCCTGAACTGCATCGCCAACCACATCATCCAGACCGGGCGCGTGAACAAGGAGTTCATCGAGAAGCATTGCAGCTTCCGCCTGGGGCAGAAGGACATCGGCTACGGCCTGCGCCCCGAAAGCGTGCTGGAGGTGCGCGCGGCGAACGCCAAGGACCCGACCGATTCCAAGCCCATGAGCTTCGACGAATTCGCCCAATTCGTCAGCGAGTACACGCTGGAGAAGACGGCGGAGCTGAGCAAGGTCCCGAAGGAGCGGCTGCTCGCGCTGGCCGAGATGTACGCCGATCCGAAGGTCAAGGTCATGTCGCTGTGGACCATGGGGTTCAACCAGCATGTCCGCGGCGTGTGGGTGAACCACATGGTCTACAACATCCACCTGCTGACCGGAAAAATCTCGGAACCGGGGAACAGCCCCTTCTCGCTGACCGGCCAGCCCTCGGCCTGCGGCACGGCGCGCGAGGTCGGCACCTTCGCCCACCGCCTGCCCGCCGACATGCAGGTGACCAACCCGACCCACCGCTCCCACGTGGAAGAGGGCTGGAAGATCCCCAAGGGCCTGCTGCCCGGCAAGATCGGCTACCACGCCGTCCTGCAGGACCGGATGCTGAAGGACGGGAAGCTCAACGCCTACTGGATCATGGTCAACAACAACCTCCAGGCGGCGCCCAACAGCGACAACGAGACCTATCCCGGCTACCGCAACCCGGAGAACTTCATCGTCGTGTCGGACGCCTACCCGACGGTGACCGCCGCCGCCGCCGACCTGATCCTGCCCGCCGCCATGTGGGTTGAGAAGGAGGGCGCCTACGGCAACGCGGAACGGCGGACCCATTTCTGGCACCAGCTCGTCAACGCGCCGGGGGAGGCGCGGTCGGACCTCTGGCAGCTCATGGAATTCTCCAAGCGCTTCACCACCGACGAGGTGTGGCCGAAGGAGATCCTCGACGCCAACCCCGACTTCCGCGGCAAGACCCTGTTCGACGTGCTGTTCCGCAACGGCAATGTCGACCGCTTCCCGGTGTCGGAGCTGAACCCCGCCTACGAGAACCCGGAGTCGAAGGAATTCGGCTTCTACGTGCAGAAGGGCCTGTTCGAGGAGTACGCCGCCTTCGGGCGCGGCCACGGCCACGATCTGGCGCCCTTCGACACCTATCACGAGGTCCGCGGGCTGCGCTGGCCGGTGGTCGAGGGCAAGGAGACGAAGTGGCGCTACCGGGAGAGGCTCGACCCCTACGTCCCGAAGGGCGAGGGGGTGCGCTTCTACGGGAACCCGGACGGCAAGGCCAACCTGTTCGCCTTCCCCTACGAACCCCCGGCGGAATCGCCGGACAAGGACTTCGACCTGTGGCTGGTCACCGGCCGCGTGCTGGAGCACTGGCACTCCGGCTCCATGACCATGCGGGTGCCGGAACTCTACAAGGCCATGCCGATGGCGCTGGTCTACATGCACCCGGACGACGCGCAGGCGCGGGGGCTGCGCCGTGGGTCGGAGGTCAAGGTGATGTCGCGCCGCGGCGAGATGCGCACCCGGGTCGAGACGCGCGGGCGCAACCGGCCGCCGCGCGGGGTCGTCTTCGTGCCCTGGTTCGATTCGGCACGCCTCATCAACAAATGCACGCTCGACGCCACCGACCCGATCAGCAAGCAGACGGACTTCAAGAAGTGCGCCGTCAAGATCGTGGCCGTCTGAGGGAGGACCGCAACCATGCGCCGTCATCTCATGCTCGCGCTGGCCGCGGCCCTGCCCTGCCTCGTGCCGGCACTGCTCGCCGCCCAGGGAACCGGTCAGGGAACCGGTCAGGTCAGGGAGCCTTTCCGCCCGCCGATCCAGTTCACCGACGAGGACCCGGCCCCGCCGATCCCCGCCGACGTCACCGACGACCGGCGGGTCGCCCGCAACTATCCGGAGCAGCCGCCGGTCATCCCGCACAACATCCGCGATTACCAGATCAGCCTGAACAACAACCAGTGCCTGACCTGCCACAGCCGCCAGTTCACCGGGGCCACCCAGGCGCCGATGATCAGCATCACCCACTATGTGGACCGCGAGGGGCAGACCCTGGGCGCGGTCAGCCCGCGCCGCTATTTCTGCACGCAGTGCCACGTTCCCCAGACCATGGCCCAGCCCATCGTCCCGAACACCTTCAAGGACATGGACAGCCTCATCAGCCGCCCGTCGGACGGGGGTGACCGGCGATGAAGCTGCCCGACTATCTGCTGCGGCCCTGGCGGATCATCGCGGGGCCGAGCCGCTACCTCAGCCTCGGCTTCCTGACGCTGGGCGGGTTCCTGGCCGGCGTGATGTTCTGGGGCGGCTTCAACACCGCGCTGGAGGTCACCAACACCGAGAAGTTCTGCACGAGTTGCCACGAGATGCGGGACAACGTGTTCGAGGAGTTGAAGACCACCATCCACTTCACCAACCGCTCCGGCGTGCGGGCGACCTGCCCGGATTGCCACGTCCCCCACAACTGGACCGACAAGATCGCCCGCAAGATGCAGGCCTCGAAGGAGGTCTGGGGCAAGATCTTCGGCACGATCAACACGCGCGACAAGTTCCTGGAGAAGCGGCGCGAGCTGGCCGAGCATGAATGGGCGCGGCTGAAGGCCAACAACTCCCTGGAATGCCGCAACTGCCACAGCGCGGAGTCGATGGACATCACCAAGCAGGGGGCGCGGGCGGCGCGCATCCATCAGCAATATCTGTTCAGCGGTCAGCGGACCTGCATCGACTGCCACAAGGGCATCGCCCACCGCCTGCCGAACATGGACGGCGTCCCGCCCGGCTGGAGCGAGGCGTCAACCGAAACGGACGACCCGCTCGGCCGCTGGCTGGCCGACGCCACGCCGGGGCCGGCGAACCCGCATTGAACACAATGGAATTCCCTCTCCCTCCGGGGAGAGGGTCAGGGTGAGGGGGTGCGCGTGGCGGTGTGTCCGGCACAGGCACGTCCTCCTCACCCGCCCGCTTCACGGGCAACCTTTCCTCCCCGCCTTCAGCGGACCAAAGGCCCGCCTGTCACGTCAGCGCAAGCACGCTGTCTGCGCGTGAGCGGAGGGGAGAAGGCAGGCGACTTACTCGGCCTTGCCGTTGACGGCGTCCTTGAGGGCCTTGCCGGCGGAGAACTTCGGCGCCTTGGAGGCGGCGATCTTGATCTCCGCGCCGGTCTGCGGGTTGCGGCCCGTGCGCTCGCCGCGCTCGGCGATCTCGAACTGGCCGAAGCCCGGCAGCTTGACCGTCTCCCCCTTGACCAGCGCGTCCTGCAGGCTCTCCAGAACCGCGTCCAGCGCCTTGCCGGCGTCGGCCTTCGTGCCGCCCAGCTTGCCGGCGATCGCGTCGATGAGATCGGCCTTCGTCATTCCCAAATTCCCCTTGTTCGTGGCGGAACCCCAGCATGTTCCAGGGCTCCAGGCGCCTCTGACCTACCCTGACGGGCGTCCGCGCGCAAGATGCTCCCGACCGGATTCGACCGGGCGCGACGCTGTGACCCGCAAAAATTCGGCGATTCCCGCCCTTCCGGCGGATTCGACTATGCCGAACAGGCGAGCCCTCCCCCGACCGACGTCAGTTGACCAGAGCGGCCTTGACCAGCACGGCGGCGCTTTCCGTGGTGTCGCGCTTGTCCAGCTTCTTGGCGACCTCCTCGATCTCGGCCACCGGCATGACGCGGCGGGCCTGCTTGGCCGCGGTGACGAGACGGCGCTGCGCGAGACGGACCTGATCGCCCAGCTCGGTCAGAGTCTGGTAAGCCTTGCGGCGGGCCTGGGTGTCGATGCTGCCGCTCGTCTCGGTCGCGCGTTCGGTCGCAGCAGCCAGATCCTTGCACGACTGGAGATACGTGGAGATGGCGTCCGTCAGAAGACGGCGGGCCTCGGTCCGCGGATCGGCGGGGCTGCTGCTCGACGTGGAAAGAGACACTTCACACTGCTCCTTGCTGCTGCGTATGACACACGACTGTAACAGGCCGTGAAAAATGGGCGGACTGGCCGCCATTGTCCAGCGGCCATGCGCATCCTTTGACCGACTGGACAGGAGAAAGCGGATTTAGGGCACCTTTCAGGGCACCTGCTTCTTCTCCAGCTTGCGGGCCAGGGTGCGGCGGTGCATCCCCAGGCGGCGGGCGGTTTCGGAGATGTTGAAGCCGGTTTCCGCCAGGGTTTCGTGGATGCGCTCCCACTCCAGCGTCTTCAGCGAGGTCGCCCGCGCCCCCAGCGCGATGGAGGGGTCGCCCTCCGTCCGCTCGAAGGCCGCCTCGATGTCGTCGGTGTTCGACGGCTTGGCGAGGTAATGGCAGGCGCCCAGCTTGATCGCCTCGACCGCCGTGGCGATGCTGGCGAAGCCGGTCAGGACGACGATCCGCGTCTCCGGGTCGCTGGCGTGCAGCTCCCGCACGCATTCCAGGCCGGAGCCGTTGCCCAGCTTCAGGTCCACCACCGCGTAGGCGAAGGGCACCGTCTCCAGAAGCGCCCGCAGCCCGTCCAGGCTGTCGCACCAGTAGACCCGGTAGCCCCGGCGCTCGAAGGAGCGGCGCAGGACCTTGGCGAAGGCGGCGTCGTCCTCCACCAGCACGAGGGAACGGTCAGTCTCCATGGCTCTCTCCCGCGGACAGGGCGGCGAGCGGCAGGGTCATGGTGACGGAGGCGCCGCCGCCGGGGCGGTTGCGCGCGGCGACCGAGCCGCCCAGCTTGCGCACCACGTTGACCACCAGGAAGAGGCCTAGCCCGCCGCCGGGCCGCCCCTTGCTCGACCGGTAGGGTTTGCCGAATTCCGCCAGCATCCGCTCCTCGAAGCCGGGGCCGGCGTCGTTGACGGTGAGGACGAGGCTGTCCCCCTGCCGCCCGGCGGCGATGCCGACCCAGCCGGGAGACACCTCCAGCGCGTTGTCCAGGACGTTGAAGATCACCTGCTTCAGCGCGAGGTCGGAGATGATCCGCTCCCGCGAGCGGACGCTGTTGTCGTAGTCGACGCAGGCCGGGGACCGGCTGGACTTCCACTCCTCCACCAGATCGTCCAGGAAGGCGGTCACGGTGGTGCGCAGCGTCCCCTCCCCCCGCGCCTCGCCGGAGGACAGCAGGATGCCGGACACGATGGTCTTGCAGCGGTCGATCTGGTTCTGCATCTCGGCGATGTCCTCGGCCATGTCGGGGTCGCCCTTGACCACGGGCATCCGCCGCCAGTCGTTCACGATCACCGACAGGGTGGCGAGCGGCGTCCCCAGCTCGTGCGCGGCGCCGGAAGCCAGCAGGCCGAGGCGCACGATGTGGTCCTCCTCCATGGAGCGCTGGCGCAGGTCGGCCAGATGGGCATCGCGGGCGCGCAGGTTGCGGGTGATCTGGGTGATGAAGGGGACGATCAGGCTGGCCGTCAGCACGAAGCACAGGAACATGCCCTGGATGTGCAGCCCCAACAGAAGCCCCTCCAGCCCCGGCGGCAGGGCCAGCGGGCGGTAGGCGCCGATCAGCAGCGTGAAGCAGGCCGTGGCGACCAGCACCAGCGCCCAGGCCGACCACGCCTCCAGCAGCACCGCCCCCAGCGTGATCTGGAGCAGGTAGAGCGAAATGAAGGGATTGGACGCGCCGCCGCTGAGGTAGAGCTGCACCGTCAGGGCCGACACGTCGATCAGCAGTTCCAGGAAGAGCTGGGTGTTCGACACCGAGGTCTGGCGGCGCAGATGCAGGACGCTGGCGATGTTCAGCGCGACCAGGAACAGGATCACCGCGCCCATCTGATCGAGCGGCAGGGTGATGCCCATCTGGTAGTGCACGATCAGAATCGTCACCACCTGCCCGGCGACGGCGAGCCAGCGCAACTGCACCAGCAGGAACAGGTTCTTCTTGTCGGTGGTGTCGCGCACGGAAAACGTCTGGCCCTTCGCCGGCTTCCTTCGGTCCCCACTTATATGGGCACGAAGCCCCGGCTTGGCAGCCTTGCCACGGAATCCGGGTGCCTTTGATAGCACAAAAAAGCCGGGTGGAAGAGTCGGCAAGATGCCTGCTTCCAACCGGCGAAAAACCATGAAGAAAAAGAGTTTATTTCTTCAACCCCGGCGGCGCCTTTCACTGCGCACGACATAGAAGGCCGCGGCGATCAGCATGAGATCCAGGGCGAACCAGGTCAGCGCATACACGAGGTGGTTGTTCCGGAACTTCAGAACGGTCAGCCCACCGACCGGAAAGCCACCCTGCGGGCTGGCCTCGGCGTCGATGAAATAGGGGGCCGTCTCCGCCACGCCGCGGGCCGCGGCGATGGCCGCCACGTCGCGCGAGTACCAGCGGTCCTGCGCGGGATCGTTGGAGCGCAGGAAACCGCCGCCCGGCTCCGTCACCCGCAGCAGGCCGGTGACGGTGGTGTCCGTGTCGATCAGCCCGTCCGGGCGGCTGTCCGTGCTGCGCCGCTCGGGCGGCACGAAGCCCCGGTTGACCAGCACGGTGAAGCCCCGGTCGGTGCGCAACGGGGTGAGCACCCAGAAGCCGCCGCCCCGCTCGGTCACCGCCTGGACCAGCGTTTCCTTGTCGTTGAGGAAGCGGCCGGTGACGGATACCCGCCGGTACTCCTGGGAGGCGGCGGTGACGGCCGGCCAGTCCTCCGGGCCGGGGGCGGGAACGGGCGCGGCCTGCGCCCGCTCCTCCACCCGCTGGATCAGGTCCAGCTTCCAGAACAGCCGCTCGACCTGCCAGACGCCGAGCGACGTGAAGACGGCGACGCCCGCCAGCACCAGGACGCCGAGAAGGATCAGCCCCCGGCGCGGACGGTGGGTCGCCGTGCCGGTCACGGCAACTGGCTCGGGTCGTGGATCGGCATCATGTTGGTGTTCAGGTGGTACATCACCCATAGCGAACCGGCCAGCATGATGACCACGACGATGATCGTGAAGATCAGCGACAGCATGGTCCACCCGCCTTCCGCACGTCCGTTCATGTGCAGGAAGAAGATCATGTGGACGACGACCTGGACGGCGGCCAGGGCCATGATCGCGATCGCGGTCATGTTCTTGTCCAGGATCGTCCCGTCCATGACCAGCCAGAAGGGAATGACCGTCAGGATCACCGACAGGACGAAGCCGATCAGGTAGCTGCCGAGCGTCCCGTGGGCGCCCTCATGCTCGCCGTGACCGTGGTGGTCGGCCCCGTGATGGCCGGCGTGATGTTCGGCGTGAGAACTCATCGCAGCATTCCCATCAGATAGACGAAGGTGAAGACGCCGATCCAGATGACGTCCAGGAAGTGCCAGAACAGGCTGAGGCACATCAGGCGCCGGCGGTTGGCCGGGATCAGGCCGCGCTTGTTGACCTGCACCATCAGCGTCACCAGCCAGACGAGGCCGAAGGTGACGTGCAGGCCGTGGGTGCCGACCAGCGTGAAGAAGGACGACAGGAAGGCGCTGCGCTGCGGGGTCGCCCCGATGTGGATCAGGTGGGCGAACTCGTACAGCTCGATCGCCAGGAAGGCGGCGCCGAACAGGCCGGTCACCGCCAGCCACAGCTGGGTCTGCGACACCCGCCCCTTCTCCATCGCCAGCATGGCGAAGCCATAGGTGATGGAGGAGAACAGCAGCATGGCGGTGTTCAGCGCCACCAGCGGCAGGTCGAACAGGTCCTTGGGCGCGGGCCCGGCGGCGTAGTTGGCGCCGAGCACGCCGTAGGTCGCGAACAGCACCGCGAAGATGAGGCAGTCGCTCATCAGGTAGATCCAGAAGCCCAGCATGGTGCTGGAGCCTTCGGGGTGCGCGTGCTCCTCGACGACGTGGAAGGTCGGAGCCTGGCTGCGGCTCCGCTCGGCTGTCAGGGTCGTGCTCATGCTTTACACCTGCCCGGAGAGGAGACGGGTCCGCTCGTTCTCGGTCCGCACCACCACGTCCGCCGGGATGTGGAAGTCGCGGTGATAGTTGAAGGTGTGGTGGATGGCGGCCGCCAGCAGGGCGACGAAGCTCACCGCCGCCAGCCACCAGATGTACCAGACCAGGGCGAAGCCGAGGACCACGCTGATCCCGGCCAGGATCACGCCGGTGCCGCTGTTGCTCGGCATGTGGATCGCCTTGAAGCCGCCCAGCGGACGCTTGTAGCCGCGCTTCTTCATGTCCCACCACGCGTCGTTGTCGTGGATCATCGGCGTGAAGGCGAAGTTGTAGTCCGGCGGCGGCGACGAGGTCGCCCATTCCAGCGTGCGGCCATCCCACGGATCGCCCGTGCGGTCGACCAGCTCACGGCGCTTCCAGACGCTGACGGCGATCTGGACGAGGAAGGCGCCGATGCCCGCCGCGATCAGAACGGCGCCGAAGGCGGCGATCTGGAACCAGATCTGGAGCGACGGGTCCTCGAACACGCGCAGGCGGCGGGTGACGCCCATCAGGCCCAGGACGTAGAGCGGCGTGAAGGCGACCCAGAAGCCGATCACCCAGCACCAGAAGGAGACCTTGCCCCAGAAGGGATCGAGGCGGAAGCCGAAGGCCTTGGGCCACCAGTAGTAGATGCCGGCGAACAGGCCGAACAGCACGCCGCCGATGATGACGTTGTGGAAGTGGGCGATCAGGAACAGGCTGTTGTGCAGGACGAAGTCCGCCGGCGGAACGGCCAGCAGCACGCCCGTCATGCCGCCGATCACGAAGGTCAGCATGAAGGCGACGGTCCACATCATCGGCAGTTCGAACCGGATGCGGCCGCGGTACATGGTGAACAGCCAGTTGAAGATCTTCGCACCCGTCGGGATCGAGATGATCATCGTCGTGATGCCGAAGAACGAGTTCACGCTGGCGCCCGACCCCATGGTGAAGAAGTGGTGCAGCCACACCAGGTAGGACAGGATCGTGATGACCACCGTCGCGTAGACCATGGAGGTGTAGCCGAACAGCTTCTTGCCCGAGAAGGTCGAGGTGACTTCGGAGAAGATGCCGAAGACCGGCAGGATCAGGATGTAGACTTCCGGGTGGCCCCAGATCCAGATCAGGTTCACGTACATCATCGGGCTGCCGCCGAGATCGTTCGTGAAGAAGTTCGTGCCGACATAGCGGTCCAGCGACAGCAGGACCAGCGTGGCGGTCAGGATCGGGAAGGAGGCGACGATCAGCACGTTGGTGCAGAGCGACGTCCAGGTGAAGACCGGCATCTTCATCATGGTCATGCCGGGGGCGCGCATCTTGACGATCGTGCAGATCAGGTTGATGCCGGACAATGTTGTTCCGACACCGGCGATCTGCAACGCCCAGATGTAGTAGTCGACGCCCGTCTCAGGGCTGTAGGCGATGTTGGACAGCGGCGGATAGGCCAGCCAGCCGGTGCGCGCGAACTCGCCGACGAACAGCGAGACCATGATCAGCACCGCACCGCCCACCGTCATCCAGAAGCTGAAGTTGTTCAGGAACGGGAAGGACACGTCGCGGGCGCCGATCTGCAGCGGCACCACGTAGTTCATCAGGCCCGTGACGAAGGGCATCGCCACGAAGAAGATCATGATGACGCCGTGGGCGGTGAAGATCTGGTCGTAATGGTGCGCGTTGAGGTAGCCCTCGCTGCCGCCGAAGGCGATGGCCTGCTGGAGGCGCATCATGATCGCGTCGGCGAAGCCGCGCAGCAGCATGATCAGGCCCAGCACCATGTACATGATGCCGATGCGCTTGTGGTCGACGGTGGTGAACCACTCCTTCCAGAGATAGCCCCACAACCGGAAATAGCTCAGCGCCGCGACGAGCGCGATGCCGCCCAGCACGACCGCGACGAAGGTCGCGACCACGATGGGCTCGTGATAGGGGAAGGACTCCAGGGTCAGACGCCCGAAGAGCGGGTGGGTGGCGACGGTCGATGTGTCGATCATGGCGGTGGGCCGCTCAGGGATTGGCCGTCAGCCGCGGCCCGAACGCAGGGGCGGGCGCGGAGATCGGCGTGATGGAGGAGCGCGGCAGACCCGCGCCGGAAATCGGGCCGGAAATCGGAGACTCGTCGGCGGGTGCGTTCAGCACGCCCAGCGACGACTCGACGGCGCGGCCGGTCAGTTCCTCGGTCGAGCAGATGCCGGCCACATAGACCGGCGCCGGGCCGAGAACGGCGGTGCCGCGGCGGGACAGCTTGTCGTGCATCAGCGGCATCACGTTGTCGATGCCGGCGAGGCCGAGGCCACCCTTGGCGTCGATGGCCATCATGTCGTGCATGCACATCTTGCCCGGCTCGACGCACATCCCGACGATGGCCTTGAACAGGCCCGAATCGACGGCGCCGTAGCGGCGCACCGGCTCGTTCTCGCTGGGACGCTCAAGCTGGAGATAGCCGTCGCGGTCGAGCTTGCCGCCGCCCGCCTTGATGTCCGCCACCCACTTGTCGAAGCCGTCGGCGGCCAGACCGTGGAAGGTGAACCGCATGTGCGAGAAGCCGGCGCCGCTGTAGTTGGCGGAGAAGCCCTTGTAGCTGCCCGGCTCGTTGATGACGGCGTGCAGCTTCGTCTCCATGCCGGCCATGGCGTAGATCTGCCCGGCCAGCGCGGGGATGTAGAAGGAGTTCATCACCGTCGAGGAGGTGATGTTGAAGCGGATCGGCCGGTCCACCGGGGCGGCCACCTCGTTCACCGTGGCGATGCCGTATTCCGGGTAGATGAACAGCCACTTCCAGTCGAGCGCCACGACGTTGACGTCGAGCATCTTCGTGTCGGCGGGAACCGGGCGACCGGCGGCGATGCGGTCGAGCGGGCGGTAGGGGTCGAGCAGGTGGGTCGCCATCCAGGTGATGGCGCCCAGGCAGATGATGATGAGCAGCGGGGCCGCCCAGATCACCAACTCGAGCTGCGTCGAATGGTCCCAATCCGGGTCGTAATCGGCCGTGCTATTCGACTGGCGGTAGCGCCACGCGAACAGCACCGTCAGCGCCATCACCGGAATGATGATGAGCAGCATCAGGAGGGTGGAGATGGTGATGAGGTTCGCCTGTTGGCTCGCCACGTCGCCGGACGGGCTCATCACCACAAGGTTGCAGCCACTCAAAACCGCTATCAGCGGCAGGAGGGCCAAGGCGCGGAAACGGGTCAAGGCAGGACCTGTCAGCAGGGGTTCGCTTTGGATTTGGGCGAAGAGCTAACCCCCACGGGCCGGGTCGGACATTGGACAATTTGTCCAATGCGCCGCGATTCCGCGCAGCCATTGACGCACATCAAGGCAATGCGTCCATGGGCGTGGCAGAATGCCGTTGCGGTGCCTATTTAATTCCCTCTGACGCAATTGCCAGACGGTGGGGGGACCATGGGATCATCGACCACGGCGACCGAACGGGACGCAAGACTGGTCAATGCCCGCGACCACCGGGTGAATCCCGGTGAAATCGCGATTGGCGTCATCATCGGACGGACGTCCGAATTCTTCGATTTTTTCGTTTATGCCATCGCTTCGGTGATCGTCTTCCCGAAGCTGGTCTTTCCCTATCTTGACCCGCTGACCGGAACGCTGTGGTCCTTCGCGATTTTCGCGCTGGCCTTCGTCGCCCGCCCGGTGGGCAGCATGCTGTTCATGGCCATCGACCGCGCGCACGGGCGTGGCGCGAAGCTGACCCTGTCCCTGTTCCTGCTGGGAACCTCGACGGTCGCCATCGCCTTCCTGCCGAGCTACGAGCAGATCGGCGCGGCGGCGATCTGGCTGCTGGCGGCGGCCCGCATCGGCCAGGGTCTGGCGCTGGGCGGCGCCTGGGACGGCCTCGCCTCCCTGCTGGCGCTGAACGCGCCGGAGAGCCGCCGCGGCTGGTACGCGATGATTCCGCAGCTCGGCGCGCCCATCGGGCTGATCGTGGCGAGCGCCCTTTTCGCCTATTTCGCCGGCAACCTGTCGGCGGAGGATTTCTTCAGCTGGGGCTGGCGCTACCCGTTCTTCGTGGCCTTCGCCATCAACGTGGTGGCGCTGTTCGCGCGGCTGCGCATCGTGGTGACGCCGGAATACACCCACCTGTTCGAAAGCCGCGAGCTTCAGCCGGTCCCGGTGACCGAAATGCTGCGCAACGAGGGCATGCGCGTCGTGCTGGGCGCCTTCGCCCCGCTGGCCAGCTTCGCGCTGTTCCACATGGTCACCGTCTTCCCGCTGTCCTGGATCTTCCTCTACACGCAGGACACCCCGGCGGACTTTCTGATGATCGAGGTGGTCGGGGCCTTCTTCGGCCTGGGGGCCATCATCGCCTCCGGCTGGATCGCCGACCGCATCGGCCGCCGCACCCTGCTGGGGAGCTGCGCCGCCGCCATCGCCGTGTTCAGCGGCGTGGCGCCCCTGCTGCTGAACGGCGGTCCGCTGGGCGAGTTGGTCTTCATGATCGTCGGCTTCGTGATCCTGGGCCTGTCCTTCGGCCAGTCGTCGGGCGTGGTCGCCTCGGGCTTCACCCAGCGCTACCGCTACACCGGCGCGGCCATCACGTCGGACCTCGCCTGGCTGTTCGGGGCGGGCTTCGCGCCGCTGGTGGCGCTGGTGCTGTCGGCCAACTACGGCCTGTTCTCGGCCGGCGCCTATCTGCTGTCGGGCGCGGTCTGCACGCTGCTGGCCCTGTGGCTCAACAAGACGCTGGCGAAGTGACCTGAGCGGGCGTCGGGAACCGGACCAGCCTCACGCCCCTTGCGGGATGCGGCGGTCCGGTTCCATCCTTTCATGGAGAAGGCGCAGAACGACGACGACCGGCGGCTCAGCGGGCCGCTTGTCCACAGCGTAATACAGTGTATGGGCCGCCGCACCGCGCCGGCCGGCGGCATGGTCCAGGTGAAAGGCGCGCAGACCGGGCACAATCCGCCCACGGTCCCAGGAGCCGCCCCGGGCGGGGTCTTCGGCAATCATCTCGACCGCCTTGGCGATCAATCCCTTGTAAACGTCCCTCTGCTGCGCCCCATAGCGTTCCGTGGTTTCCCGCAGGACCATCGCGAAGTCCCGCTTCGCCGCATCGGTGACGCGGTAGGCGACCACGGGTCAGTCCTCGATGTCGTTCAGGATGTCGGCAATGGGGCGGTCGTCCAGGCGGCCAGTCCTCCAGTCGTCGACGCCCACCAGGATGGCGCGCCGGAGCATCTCCTGCTTCTCAAGCTCGACCGCCTTTTCCCGATGGAGCAGGCGAAGCGCCTCACGCACGACTTCACTCTGCGACGCGTAGCCGCCGCTGGCCACCTCCCGCTCGACAAAGGCGGCCAGCGCTTCGGGCAGGCTGATGTTCATCGTCGGCATGGACCACCTCCTTCTTCCGAAGGACATTTCGGGACGATTGGCAATCTTTGTCAAGACGCCCGGACTCTCCGAAATTTCTCACTCGAACGCGCTTCGCTACCCGGCGGCGGTACACCCGAATCCCGCACAGCGGCTACCCCCGACTTTAATCGTCGTTAAGAGATCGGCGCGCATCCTGCCCTTACACACAGATCGGCAGGTCATCATGTCCCAGTACAATCCCGCTGTCGGCACCACCGAGACCGTTTCCTTCCCGCTCCCCCTCAGCGCCCCGGCCAAGAAACTGCGCGGCCTGCCGCTGATCGCCGTCTGGAGCGGGCTGATCGCCGCGCCCTGGGTCATCCTCTACCAGGCCGCCAAGCTGGTGTTCTGAAACCGGCGGTCTCAGACCGACAGTTCGGCCATGATCTCCGGCACCTGGGCCAGCAGTTCGCGGGCCAGGAAGCCCAGCGGGCCGCGGCGGGCCAGACGGTTGCCCGCCTCGCCATGCAGATGCACACCCCAGATCGCCGCCTGGGCCGGGTCGGCGCCCCGCGCGGCCAGCCCGGCGATGACGCCCGCCAGCGTGTCGCCCGAGCCCGAGGTGGCGAGCCCGACATTGCCGCCGTCATAGGCCCACAGCCGCCCGTCCGGCGTGGCGATGTGGGTGCAGGCCCCTTTCAGCACAACGATCACTTTATGAAGGTCCGCAACACGGCGGGCGGCGGCGGGCGGGTCGGCCTCCACCTCCTCCCGGCTGATGCCGGACAGGCCGGCCATTTCCCCGGCGTGCGGCGTGATGATCGTCCGCCCGTCGCGGCGGCACAGCGCCACGTTGGCGTCGTCCAAACCCATCAACGCCTCCGCGTCGATGACCAGCACGGGGCCGCCCTCCCCGTCCAGCCCGGCGATCAGGGCGCCGGTCAGGGCGGCGACCGCCCGCTTGTCCATCATGCCGGGACCGATCAGCACCGCGGTGCAGCGGGCCGCCCGTTCGCACAGCATGCCCACGCAGTCGGGGGCGATGCCGCCCTCCGCCGTCTCACCCAGGCCGAGCACCAGCGCCTCCGGCACGGCGAGCCCGAGATGCGGGGCCACGCTGCGGCAGGTGGCCATCTGGAGCTTGCCCGCCCCGGCGCGCAACGCCGCGGTGCCGGCCAGCAGCAGGGCCCCCGGCACCTCCACGCTGCCGCCGATGACCAGCACCCGGCCCCGCCCGTCCTTGTCGGCGCCCTCGCCCGGATGGGGAAGCGGCATGGAGCGCAACAGGTCGCGGGTGACCGGAATCGAGTCGCTCATCGGAACAGCGTTCATCGGGCGGCCACATTGGCATCGGGTTCGGCATCGGGTTCGGCGGTCAGCGGCGCCCCGGCCACCTCCAGCGGGGCGACGAAGTTGTAACGGCGAAGCTGCATCCGCCCGCTGTGCCCCTGGTCGGGATCGAAAGCGTATTCGGTGACTCCGCAGTTCGCCACGTCGCCCTCGCGGTCGATGGCGAGGATCTGCTCCTCCGTCATGCCTTCCAGCAGGTAGCGCAGGCACAGCACGACGACCTGATGGCTGACCACCAGAACCCGCTGCCCGCCATGGTGCAGGCTGATGGTGTCGAGCGCGCTGCGCAGCCGCAGGATCACGTCGCACCAGCTTTCCCCGGCCGGCGGGCGGAAGTAGAACTTGCCGAGGATGCGGCGGAACTCCGCCTGCTCGGGATGCTCCTGCGCGATGCCGACGGCGGTCAGCCGGTCGAGGATGCCGAACTCCTTCTCGCGCAGCCGCTCGTCCACCACGAACTCCGTGGGTTCGACCGGCAGGCCGCCCCCGGCGTGGATGATCTCCGCCGTGCGCCGGGCGCGTCGGTAGGGGGAGGTCAGCACCACATCGGGCCGTTCGCCCGGCGGCAGCGCGGCGAACCAGCGCGCCAGCGCGGCGGACTGCTGCTCCCCCTGGAGGCTGAGCGGCACGTCCACGTCGCGTTCGGCGATGTCGATCCGCCCCAGCCCGGCGGCGTAGGCGGCGTCGCGCGCGACGTTGCCGGCGCTTTCCCCGTGACGGACGATCCACAGCCTCTGCGGCCAGCGCTGCTGCATGGTGAACGATCCCTTCCCGCCTCAACCACGGCTTTCAACGGGAAAATGGCCGTTCCGTCACGCAGCGGCGCGTCTTTCCGCCCGCGATCAGGCCGCGATCAGGCCGCGATCAGGCGGTCCGGCGCTCGAAGATGCGTTCGGCGGTGGACTTGCCGGGGCGCCAGGGCACGATGCTGATGGGGGCCGCCGGGTCGAGGCTGCCGTTCGCCCGCAGGCAGTCGATGGCGGCCAGCGGCTCGTCGCCCTGGGGCAGGCCGGGCTGTTCGAGCAGATATTGCCGGCGGTTGTCGGTCACCGCCCAGCCCGGCGGACGGCCGAGCGGGCTGGTGGCGACCACCCCGATCGGCTCGGAGACGAGCCACGCCTCGTCCGTGACGCTCCAGCCGACGAGGCGGCGTTCGCCGGGACCCGTCCCGGCACCGCCCATACCAGCACCGATGTCGAGCCAGGCCCACTGGCGCAGGCGGGTGGTGCGGTCACCATCGACGCAGACGAACATGATCCCATCCTCTCCCGTCAAGAACCGGTCAGGTGGGTATTGTTCTTCTTTTGTTCCGACTCCGCAAGCGGATTCCGCTCCCGGTCAGTCCGGATTCCTGTGGGGAATGTCCTTGTAGAAGACGTGGGTGCCGCGGCCCGCCTGCTTGGCCCGGTACATCGCGCCGTCCGCCGCCACCAGCAGACCGCGGGCGTCCGCCCCGTCGGCCGGAGACAGGGCGATCCCGATGCTGGCGCCGATCACGGCGGTCATCCCCTGCACCGGGATGGGCAGCGCAACGGCTTCCACGATCTTGGCCGCCACGCTTCCGGCGTCCGCGGCGGAGGTCACATCCTCCAGCACGACGGTGAACTCGTCGCCGCCGACGCGGGCCACCGTGTCGCTGCGGCGCAGGCAATCGGCGATGCGCGCCGCGGCGATGCGCAGCACCTCGTCCCCGCAATCGTGGCCCATGCGGTCGTTGACCGCCTTGAACCCGTCGAGGTCGATGAACAGCAGGGCGAGCGGGCGCCCGGACCGCCGCGAGCGGGCCAGCGCCACGTCCAGCCGGTCGAAGAGAAGGCGGCGGTTGGGCAGGCCGGTCAGGGCGTCGTGGTTGGCGAGATGGTCCTTCTCCGCCTCGCTCCGCCGCAGATCCTCCTCGGCGGCCTTGCGCAGCGTGATGTCCCGTCCGATGCCGACCAGCCCGAGAAGCTCGTTGCCGGCGTCGCGAATCGGCGCCTTCAGGATCTCGACCCAGATTTGCCCGCCATCGGGCAGCGGGATGCTCTCCTCGTTGCGGCGCGGCTGGTCCTCGGCATAGACCAGGGCGTCGCCCGCGCGGATGCCCTCGGCCATTCCGGGGGGCCAGATCTCGTGGCTGCCCAACCCGACCAGCTGCTCCAGCGGCCGTCCGCTCCAGGAGGCGAAGGCGCGGTTGGCCTTGCGCAGCACGCCATCCCGGTCCTTGAAGAAGACGGCGTCGGGGATGGTGTCGATGATCCCCTGCAGCAGGGCGTGCTGCCGCAGAAGCTGCTTTTCCGTCTGCCGCCGCTCGGTGATGTCGCGGGCGATGCCGACGACGCCCAGCATCTTGCCGCTGCGGTCGAGGCAGACCGCCTTGGCGGTCTCCATCAGCACGCGGCGCCCGTCGGGGTGGACGAACCACTCCTCGCTGCGGGAGAAGCCCTTCTGCATGGCGATCTGGTCGGTCCGCCGCCGCCGCGCCGCCGTCTCGGCGTCGAACAGCCGGTGGTCGGTCAGCCCCAGCGGCGGGCGCCCCGCGTAGTCGAGCATCGCCCGGTTGACCTTGAGGTAGGTGCCGTTCACGTCCTTGAAGAAGACGATGTCCGGCATCGAGTCGATCAGGCTTTGCAGCATGGCGCGCTCGCGGTCGAGCGCCTCGGTGTCGGTGCCGCCATGGTCCGGATCGACCGACGGGGTGGCGAGCTGCGCCTCGTGCAGGATGCCCAGGCGGCCGTCCGGCAGCGCCATGCCGCTGCGCCGCACCCAGGCGGTGACCGGGCGGCCCTTGGGGTAGAAGGTCCAGCGTCCCGTCGCCGATTCCCCTTCGGCCTGCGGCGCCCCCTCCGGCTGGCTGCCGAAATCGCGGGCCTGGAAGTCGGCGAGGGACGCGGCGTTCCACAGCTCCAACGCGGCGCGGTTGCCCCAGACCATCCGTCCGCGGCCGCCGTCATACAGCCAGACCGGCGCCCACAACCCGTCGAGCAGGGGAAGATCGGCAACCGTCATCGAGGGCGCCACCGGGGCCGCCATCGGGGCCGTCACCGCGCGGCCCGCCGACGCGCGCGACTCCCCGCCGGGGGCGCCGGCCCCGGACTGGTTCTGATTTGCCTGATGACCCATGGTGGTCGCCGCCGCCTCGGCACGAAGAATGCACCGAACGGCTTTCTAGCATAATTCGAGGCAAGCTTCTCCTGCTACCGCAAGAGACCGCGCTCTTTCACCAGCCTCTCCACTTTCCATACTCCTGCACGAAATCGCGGACGATTGCTTCCCGCCCGGCGAGAGCCGGCAACAATTGTTTGTGCAAGCCTCCACGCAGGATCACCTCGACGCGCATCTGCCACCGGTCATCCCCCGCCTTCAGCTCGGGAAAGGCGAAGGTCAGCGGGTGGTAGGCCCGCGCGCGGATGTCGTAGCTGAACTCCTCCTCCCCGTCGCGCAGGACGGCCAGACCGGCGTTGAAGGGGCCGACCTCGATGACGGCCCGGCGGCCGAGCCGTTCCAGCTCCGCCGCGATGTCGCGGAAGGCCGGCTCGACCGTGTCGGCGATGTAGCGGGCGACTTCGCGCCGCGCCCCGGCCGCGCCGGGCGGGGCCGCCGCCGCGATGGCCGCCTTGCGCCCGATCACGGCGGCCAGCTGCTGGCGCCAGTCGCCGTCGCCCACCGGCTGAACCGGGGCGCCGCCCTCCGAGGCGGTGGCGACCCGAGCGACCCGCCGGTCCGGCCCCGCCCGACGCTCCCCCCGCAGGCTGGTCACCAGCCCGACGCACATCAGCACCATGACCACCGCGAAGGGCAGCGCCGTCGTCACCGCCGCCGTCTGAAGCGCCTGCAGCCCGCCGACGAGGAGAAGCACCGCCGCCACCACGCCGGACAGCACCGCCCAGAAGATGCGCGTCGCGATGGGCGGGTCCTGGTTGCCGCCGGAGCCGATGATGTCGATCACCAGGGCGCCGGAATCGGCCGAGGTGACGAAGAAGGTGACGACGATCAGCGTCGCCAGCGCCGAGGTGACCACGCTGAGCGGCAGGCGGTCCAGCATGACGAACAGGGCCGTCGGCACGCTCTCCTGAACCGCCGCCGCCATGCCGCCGCCTTCGAACATCTCCATGTGGATCGCCGTCTCGCCGAACACGGTGAACCAGACGAAGGTCAGCGCCACCGGGGCGAACAGCACGCCGCCGATGAACTCCCGGATCGTGCGCCCGCGCGACACCCGCGCGATGAACATGCCGACGAACGGCGCCCAGGAAATCCACCAGCCCCAGTAGAACATCGTCCAGCTCGCCTGCCACTCCGCCCCGGTGTAGGGCAGCGTGCGGAAGCTGGTGTAGGGCAAGGTCCACAGATAGCGCCCGATGCTCTCCACCAGCGTGGACAGCAGGAACACGGAGGGGCCGAGCAGGAAGACGAACAGCAGGAGCAGAAGCCCCGCCAGCATGTTCAGCTCGCTGAGCCGGCGGATGCCGCGCCCGACGCCGCTGACCGCCGAGGCGGTGGCGATTGCCGTGATGACGGCGATCAGCACCATCTGCTGCACCGTCCCGACGCCGACCAGCCCGAGATAGTCGAGCCCGGCGTTGATCTGCATGACCCCAAGCCCCAGCGAGGTGGCGATGCCGAACAGCGTGCCGACGATCGCCACGATGTCCACCAGATGGCCCGGCCAGCCGCGCAGCCGGTCGCCCAGCAGCGGGTAGAGCGCCGACCGGATGGTCAGGGGCAGGTCGTGCCGGTAGGCGAAATAGCCCAGCGACAGGCCGACCGTGATGTAGATGCCCCAGGCGTGCAGCCCCCAATGCAGGAAGGCCAGATTCATCGCCTCCCGCGCCGCGTCGGGAGTGCCCGCCTCCCCGACCCGCGGGTTGGCGAAATGCAGCACCGGCTCGGCCACGCCGTAGAACAGAAGGCCGATGCCCATGCCCGCGCTGAACAGCATGGCGAACCAGGTCAGGTAGCTGAATTCCGGCTCGTCGTCGTCCTTGCCGAGCTTGATCGATCCATAGGGGCTGAAGAACAACCAAAAAGCGAACAAGAGAAAGCCGGCAACGGACAGAATGTAGAACCAGCCGAAGTTGCCGACGATGGCGGACTGGAGGGCGGAAACCCGCGCGCCGAATGATTCGGTGAAGACGCTGGCGAAAAGGACGAACAGAAGAATCAGCCCTCCCGCGGTGAAGGAAACCGTTTTGTTGATCCCGTGCATGGTTTTTCTCCGGGTCCGGGCAGCGCACCCGAATCCGAGGCGCGGCGTCTTGGCCCACACAACGGATCAACCCGGCCGGAGTTTCCAA
Organism: Azospirillum sp. TSH58; assembly: GCF_003119115.1. NCBI lineage: Bacteria > Pseudomonadati > Pseudomonadota > Alphaproteobacteria > Rhodospirillales > Azospirillaceae > Azospirillum > Azospirillum sp. TSH58. Next base: position 642,172 of record NZ_CP022363.1, on the reverse strand, counting down.
AAAAACGCCGCGCTCATGCTTCCGGCGAGCGGCGCCGCGGCCGGTCACGCCGAACGGTCGCCCTTCCGCCGCTCCGACCGAAGGCGGCGCCGCAGGACCAGCGCGTACCAGGCCAGCAGGACCGTGGTGAACAGCGACAGGGTGAAGGACACCCCGTCCGGCCGCAGGCCATAGCCCGTGGTGGCGCCGAACAGCGTCACCGAACTGTCCCAGAGATAGGCGAGCAGCAGGATGAGCGTGTTGGTCCCCGACAGGCCGGTGGCGAGATAAAGCACAAGATGCATCCGTTGCCTCCCGAAGAACCCTGCCCGGCCATGCGCTTTTTCGTTGCGCGGTGTTGTTCTTGTCCTAAGCCCCGTCATCCTAGGCGCCCGGAGCGATCCTGTCAGCCATGGCCCACACCGAAAGCCCCCAGACCTGGACCCAGCGGCTCCTGCGCTACGGCACGGGGGTGCTGATCCTGGCCCTGCTCGCCGGGGCTCTGGTCATCCTGAACCGCTGGCTGGAGCAGTACAGCGTCGCCGACATCCGGCAGGCGCTCGACCGCATCACGGGCACGCAGCTTCTCGCCGCCTCGGCGGCGGCGGCGGTCAGCTACTGGCTGCTGACGCTCTACGACCTGCTGGCCCTGCGCCATCTGCGGCGGCCCCTGCCCTACCGCTGGGTGGCCTTCACCGCCTTCACCAGCTACGCCTTCAGCCACAGCCTGGGCTTCGCCAGCATCATCGGGGCGACGGTCCGCTACCGCCTCTACGCGCCCCACGGGCTGGGCGGTGTGGAGGTGGCGCAGGTGACGCTGTTCGTCGTCACCACCTTCATGCTCGGGCTGGCGACGGTGATGCCAGTGGTCATGCTGATTGACCCCACGGCGCTGAAGGCACTGCATGTCCCGCCGGGAAGCGCCACCCTGCTGGGATTGGCGGCGCTGGCGGTCCTGGTGGCCTACGGGGTGGGCGGCTTCTGGCTGCGCCGGCCGCTGCGGGTGTTCGGGCACGCCGTCGCCTTTCCCCGCCCGTCCATCGCGGTCCGGCAGCTCCTGCTCGGGCTGTGCGACCTGTCGCTGGCCGCGCTGGTGCTCTATCTGTGCCTGCCGCCGAGCGACGCGGTGAGCTACGCCGACGTTCTGGTCGCCTTCGGGCTGGCGCTGGTCGCCGGCATCATCAGCCATGTGCCGGGCGGGCTGGGGGTGTTCGACGCCATCGTCCTGGTCAGCCTGACCCCGGCGATGCCCGGCAACGACGTGATGGCGGGGCTGCTGGTCTTCCGGCTGATCTACTATCTGGCGCCGCTGGTGATCGCCGGGCTGATGTTCGGCGGGGTCGAGGCCTTCCAGGCCCGGCGCCGCATCGGCGGCCTGTCGCGGGGCATCTCCGCCGCCGTCAGCCCGGCGGTGCCGCTGGTGCTGGCCGCCTGCATCTTCATCACCGGGGCCTTCCTGCTGTTCTCCCGCGCCACGCCGGAGGAGACGCTGCCCGCCCCCTTCGACGCCACGGCGCTGCCGCTGGTGGAGATGTCGCACTTCACCGGCAGCGTCGCCGGGGTGCTGCTGATCCTGCTGGCCCACGCGGTGCAGCGGCGGCTGCACGCCGCCTGGGTGCTGTCGCTGGTGCTGCTGGCGACCGGCTGCGCCACGGCCCTGCTGAAGGGCGGCGACTGGCCGGAGGCCATCGTGCCCGGGCTGATCTTCCTGGCCCTGCTGCCCGCCCGCAAGGAGTTCCACCGCCGCGGCAACATCCTGCGCAACCCTTTGACGCCGAGCTGGTTCATCGCGACCGGGGTGGCGCTGGCCAGCGCCTTCTGGCTGGGTCTGTTCTCCTACAAGCACATCGCCTTCAGCGACGAGCTGTGGTGGCATTTCACCCTGCACGGCGACGCCTCCCGCTTCCTGCGGGCGTCGGTGGCGGTCGGGGTGATCGCGCTCGGCGCCGCCCTGGTCCATCTGGTGTCGGCGGCCAGCCGCGACCCGCAGGAGCGGGAGCGGGAGGAGAAGCCCCCCGGCCCGCTCACCGCCGCCAGAAGGACGGACTGAGCACGACCAGGACGGTGAAGAACTCCAGCCGCCCCAGCAGCATGCCGGCGGCCAGAGCCCATTTGGCGCCGTCCGGCATGGTGGCGTAGTTGCCGACCGGCCCGATGGTCGGGCCGAGGCCGGGGCCGACGTTGCTGACCGCGGTCGCCGCCCCCGACAGGGCGGACACCACGTCCACCCCGAGGAAGGCCAGGACGAAGGCCAGGACGAACACCGACATCAGGTAGACGAAGCCGAAGCTCATCACCGAGATCATCACGTCGGCGCTGACCGGCTTGCCGTTGTAGTTCAGCGGGATCACCAGATTGGGGCTGTAGAGGCGGCGCTGGAGAGCGCGCAGCACGATGAAGAGGATCTCGAACCGGAAGATCTTCAGCCCGCCCGAGGTCGATCCGGTGCAGCCACCGACGAAGGTCAGGATGAAGAAGACCACCGACGCCAACGGCCCCCACCGCTCGTAGTCGATGGAGGCGTAGCCGGTGGTGGTGACCACCGAGACGACGCTGAAGGTGGTCACGCGGATGGCGTCGTCCCACGGCACTCCCCGCGTCAGCGTCAGCCAGACCGACATGCCGAAGGACACCGCCGCGAGGAAGCCGAGGTACCAGCGGATCTGCGTGTCCGCCCAGAAGCTGGCCGCCCGCCCCTGGGCGAGGCTGATGAAACGGACGAAGGGCATGCCGCCCAGCACCATGAAGATCACCAGGACCCACTCGATGGCCGGGCTGTTCCAGCTGGCGATGGACGCGTCGCGGGTGGAGAAGCCGCCGGTCGACACGGCGGTCATCGCGTGGTTGACGGCGTCGAACCAGGACATTCCGGCATAGGCGAGCATCACCGCGCAGACCGCGGTCAGGCACAGGTAGATCCAGCCCACCGCGATGGCGAGGTCGCTGGCCCGCGGCGTCACCTTGTCCGACCGGTCGGAGGATTCCGAGCGGAAGAGCTGCATGCCGCCGACCTGGAGGAAGGGCAGGATGGCGATGGCCATGCCGATGATGCCGATGCCGCCCAGCCATTGCAGCAGCGACCGCCACAGCAGCAGCCCCGGCGCCAGCCCGTCCAGCCCGGAGATCACCGTGGCCCCGGTGGCGGTCAGGGACGACATTGCCTCGAAATAGGCGTCGGCCGCCGACAGGTCGATCTGCGACACCATGAAGGGCACGGCGGCGAAGGCGCAGATGACGACCCAGGACAGGGCCGTCAGCAGGAAGGCCTGCCTGAGGTTCAGCGCGATCCGGTCCATGCGGTTGGCCAGCATGAACTGGACGCCGAAGAACAGCGTCAGGGCGAAGGCGATGGCGAAGACCATCCAGTCCGGATTGCCGGCCGCCAGATCGACGGTCATCGGAAGCAGCATCGCGACGGCCAGGACGCTGAGAAGCGCGCCGATGATGAAGAAGACGGGGCGGGTGTCGAAACCAGTCATGCACAGGCCATAGCCGATCGGAATTGCGGCCTAAATTGTCACGATTGCGCCGGCTCGGCATTGCCGAAGCGCGAAGCGCGGCGATTTTTCCTTCGGATTACCCCAAAGGGCCGGATCAAGCCAGCGATGCGCCGTCAATTCACCCAGAGAGCACCGCAATACTCCGAAAGATGTCTGGAAACGGGCCGGATGCGCCTCCGCAAAGAGGGGCGCGGGGCTGGACGGCGGAGGACATCCTGTGCACACTCCGCCCCGACTTCCGGCTCAAATCGTCGAGCCTTCCCGGACGGCCGGGACCCGCAGGAAACTGGAACAGACAATGGACTGGCGGCGTGCTTTCGGACGATGCCCTGATCTTTCTTCAGCATTCGATCAAGACGGTGTGGACTCTGGAGATCCTGCTGATTTTGCGGCGTGACCCGGATCGGACGTGGAATTCGGAAGAAGTCATTCGCGAATCACGCAGCAGCACGCTCATCCTCCAGGAAGTCTTGGAGAATCTTCAGCAGGCTGACTTGATCGATACGGACGGGGACCATCGCATCCGCTACCGCAGCGCGACCCCGGCCCTGGAGCGCCTCGTGGCGGAGATCGCCTCCGCACAGGCCCGGCGTCCGGCGGCGGTCACGAAGGCGCTGCTCTCCGTGTCGTCGGACAAGGTCCAGAACTTCGCCGGCACCTTCCGCGTCGGAAAAAGGACATGAGAGTCCGGTCATAAATTCCCCCGGAAGAGGGCCGGATTTTGCTAAACTGTCGTTCGAAGCAACCGCATTTGGCCGGTCGCCTCGTCCGGAGCCGCCTTGTCCGGAAGAGGGGCGAACGGCTGTACTTGCCTTGATCCGCCGACCGAATGGCTTCGATGTCCTGTGGAGTTTCCATTATGCCGTTTCACCGACCGGCCCTGGGGCTGTCCCTTGCCGCCCTCGCCCTGGCCGGAACCCTGGCGGGCGCCGCTCAGGCCGCAACCACCGATCGCAGCCCCGCTCCCACTGCCGCTCCCACTGCCGCTCCCACTGCCGCTCCCACTGCCGCTCCCACTGCCGCTCCCACTGCCCAAGCCGCTCCGGCCACCACCGCTCCGGCCGGCGCGGCCGAGACGGCGCCCGCCGCCAAGGTCACCGGTTTCCGCTCCGCCCGCTTCGGCATGACCGGCGACGAGGTCGCGAAGGCCATCACCAAGGATTTCAAGATCGAGGGCAAGGACATCCGCCGCGAGACCAACGCGACGGAGCGGACCACCAGCCTGATCGTGAAGGTCGACGACCTGCAGACCGGCGCCGGCCCGGCGGTCGTCGCCTACATCCTCGGCCATTCGACGCAGAAGCTGTTCCAGGTCAACATCCTGTGGGGCGGCGCGGTGAATCCGAAAGTCGACCCCAACGCCCTGGTCGGCGCGGCCAACGCGCTGCGCAACTACTTCGTGGCGCAGGGCTACCGGCAGGAAGGGATGCTGCTCAACGCACCGGTCGGCGACGGGTCGCAGGTGGTGGTCTTCCGCGGCACCGACAGCCAGGGGCGCATGAGCCTGCTGACCCTCGCGGTCCCGCCGAAGCCTTCGGACGACACCCCCGCCCTGCCGCCGTCGCTCCAGCTCTCCTACATCGAGAAGCCGAACGAGCCGGACGTCTTCAAGATCGAAAAGGGTTTCTGATCGGCGGCCTTCGCCGGTCCGCAACGAAGAAGGGCGGCGCCACGGTGGCGCCGCCCTTTCCGTTTCCGGCCGGCCGGACCGGCTCAGCCCCGGAGGGCGAGGCGGTCGACGAGACCCGACCAGCTGCTGACCGAAATCAGATGGGCGTAGACCAGCCCCAGCCAGCCGCGGTCACGCCATTCCACCAGCGTCTCGGCGGGAAGCTGGTTGAAGGCCGCCTCGTCGATCACGTTGAAGCCGGCGAGGCTCAGCCGCTCGCCGTTGTTCAGGGTGATGTCGGCGCGCTTCTCCGACATCAGGCCGGCGGCGGTCACCGCCTCGACGAACTGCGTGGTGTAGGCGCTCTGGGCCTGGACTTCCTTGACGAACTCCAGGGCGTTGTTGGTCAGGGCGGACGGCTGCCCGTCGACGAAGAAGGGGTTGTCCCGACCCGGAACGACGGAGTCCGCCGCCTCGTCGATGCACAGGGTGAGCTGGGACTTGTCCTCGCTCTCAAGGAAGATGAACGGGTAGCGGCGCACATAGGCGGGGATGTAGGCCCCCTCCTCCCACGCGCCGTTCGCGTCGACGAACAGGTTCTCCCCCGAACGCAGGCCGAGCAGCGCCACCGGCTGGGCGGTCGGGCCCTCCGAGAACAGGATCGGGAACTGCTTGCAGGCCGCGGGGAACTCCGCCGCCATCAGCGGCACCGAGTTGGTGGCGGCCGCGAAGGCGAAGTTCGGCTCGGTCCGCAGCGACAGATCGGCGTCGCGGGCGGCCACCAGCGGGCGGGGGCTCTTGTAGAACAGGGGCAGGGTCGGGTTGGTCATCGTTCGCTATCCAAAGGGTAAAAGTCTGCCGCGGGGAGAAGGCGCGCCTCAGCGCGCCTCCTCCTCCTCCGTCTGCTGGTTGCCGTTGGCCGACGCCGCGGGACCGGTGGTCAGGACCTCGGGCTGCGCGCCGGCGCGGGTGGTGCCCGGGGTGGTTCCGGCGCCGGCCGAACCGCCAGTGTCCGGCCCGCCCATTCCCGAACCGGTGGACAGAACCTCCGGCTGAGCCCCGGCGCCGGTCAGCGACGGGGTCGTGCCGGCCAGGGTCAGAACCTGCGGCGCGGCGTAGGCGCTCAGGGCGTTCGGCGTGAGGCCGGCGCGGGTCACCGTGCCGGTGAACAGGCTGGCGACGCCGGGGGTGCTGGGAACCGGGACCACCACCACGACGGTGGCGGCGACCCGGCTGACCTGCTGCGTCGGACCCCAGGGGGTGTTGTTGATGAAGTACGGGGCGGCCCGCAGCGGGCTGTCGATCGCGCTGGCGGCCAACGCGTCCGTCTTGCCGGCCACGGTGCCGAACATCCGGGCGGAACCGGCCTTGGGGACGCTCAGGCTCAGCACGTCGATCTTCTGCAAGGCGGTCCCGGTCTCCTGTCCGATGAGCAGCGCCCCGCCGTCGGACGCCATGGTCAGCATGGTGGCCTTGCCCTGGAGCCCCGCCATGGTGATGGGGCCGCCCGCCGCGATGGACGCCTGGCCGTCCGGCAGGGACGCCACGGCACCCAGCGTGATCGGACCGGTCTTGGCCGTGATGCTGGCCGGCAGAACAATGCCCGATCCACCGGATTGGGTAAAGCCCCCCTCCGTGACAACCGTGGCATCGCGACCGAAGGTCACCGTGCCGGCCCCGTCGGTCGTGACGACGGCCAGCGAGCCCGCGCTGTTCACCGCCGCGCCGAAGGTGAAGCCGGCGCCGGTCAGGCGGAGGCCGTCCGTCCCGGTCGCGGTCAGCGCCTTGGCGAAGCGGCTCTCGCCCCCGGCCGTCTGGGTCAGCGAGCCGACGGTCACCGCGCCGTCGTAGAAGACGCCGCCCGAGGCCCGGACCGTGACGTCGCCCATCAGGCCCGACGCGCCGATGTCGCCCGAAGCCCGGATGGACGCGCCGTTCAGCGCCAGCGCGGAACGGTTGGCGCTGTCGACGGCCCCGCCGAACACGAGGTCGCCGCCGGTGCTGGTCAGCGCGCTGGCGCCGGCCACCGTCAGGGCACCGCCGAAGCGTTGCGCCCCGCTGGTGGTGACGGCCGCGCCGTCCAGGCGGGTGGCGCCGCTGACGGCGGTCTGCCGCAGGGCTCCGGTTTCGCCGAAGACCCCGGCCAGGACGGCGTCGCCGTCGACCGTCAGCCCCTGCACCCCGGCGTTGGCGGCGTTGCCGCCGTTCCGCAGGGAGACGGTCCCGCCGGTCAGGAGGGTGTCGGTCCCCAGCGTCACCGCGCCGTCGTAGCTCTGCTCCGCCACGGTGGTCACCGCGCCGCCGTTGAGGGCGGCGGTGCCGGTCACCGACAGGCGGCTCAGCGCCTGGGTGCCGCCGACGGCGCCGTTGACGACGGCGTTGCCGGCGATGGTCAGTCCCTGCCCGCCGCGGGTGGCGGCATCCAGCCCGCCCGCCAGCACGACGGTGCTGCCGGTCAGGCGGGTGTCGGTCCCCAGCACGGCGCGTTCGCCGTAGGTCTGGGTCCCGGTGGTGTCGACGGAGCCGCCGTTCAGGGCCAGCGTGCCCGCCGCGTCGGTGACGACCGAGGCGGCGCGGACCGACTGGGCGAAGCGGGTCTGGCCGGCGCTGTTCACCGTCAGGGCGCCCAGCCGCTCCGTCCCGCCGACCACGCCGGCGAAGACGGCGTCGGCGGTGCCGCTGTTGACGGTCAGGGCCTGCCCGCCGTCCAGCGTCCCGGCAAAGGTGACGCCGCTGCCGGTCAGGGTCGATGCGGTGCCGGCCAGACGGACCGCGCCGCCGTAGGTCTGCGCCCCGCTGGTGACCACCGTGGCGCCGGTCAGCAGCGTCTCGCCGCCGACCGTCAGCGCGGCCAGCGCCTGCCGGGTGCCGAGGGTGCCGGTGAGCGCCGCGTTGCCGGCGATGGTCAGGCCCTGACGGCCCGCCGTTGCCGCGTCGATGCCGCCGGACAGCGACACCTGGGTGCCGGTCAGGACCGTATCGGCCCCCAGCGTCACCGCGTCGGCGTAGCTCTGCGCCCCGGTGGTGTCCACGCTGCCGCCGTTCAGGATGGTGATCCCGGTGGCGTCGGTGGCCAGCGAGGCCGCCTTGACCGCGCCGGCGACGGTGGTGGTGCCGCCGCCGTTGACCGTCAGCGCCCCCAGACGGCTGGTGCCGCCGACCGCGCCGCCGAGCAGGATGTCGCCGCCGCCGCTGGTCAGCGTCAGCGCCCGCCCGCCGTCGAGGGTCGAGGCGAGAACGATCCCGCCGGTGCCGGTGATCCGGCTGTCGCCGCCCAGCGTCACCGCCTGCGCCGCCGTGAAGACCGTGCCGGCCTGATAGGCGCCGTCCAGGGTCACCGCGTCGTTGTAGGTCTGGGCACCGCTGGTCGTCACCGACTTCAGGCTGGTGGTACCGTCGGCGTCGGTGGTCAGGCTGGCGAGCGCCGTCGTGTTGCCGACCGCCGCGTTGAACTGCGTGACGCCGCTGCCGTTGATGGCCAGCGCCTGGGCGCCGTTCACCGTGCCGTTGAAGGTCACAGCACCGCTGCCGGCGTCGACCGTGGCGGCCCCCGCCAGCGTCACCGGGCCGGCGACGGTGAAGGCGCCGTTGCCGGTGGTGTAGGTGCCCATCAGGCTGGTTTCCCCGCCGTAGCTCTGGGCGCCCGTGGTGGTCACGTCGACGAGGCTGGTGTAGCCCGTGCCGGTGGTCAGGCTGGCCAGCGCCGCCGTGCCGCCCACCGCCGCGTTGAACACCATCGCCCCGGTCGAGGTCGCCGTCAGCGCCTGGGCGCCGTTCACCGTCCCGTTGAAGGTGATCGTGCCGTAACCGGCATCCACCGCCGTGGTCCCGGCCAGCGTCGTCGTACCGTTGAAGGTGATCGCGCTGTCGGCCGAGCTGTAGGCGCCGTTCAGCGTCGTGGCGTCGTTGTAGGTCTGGGCACCGCTGGTCGTCACCGACTTCAGGCTGGTGGTGCCGTCGGCGTCGGTGGTCAGGCTGGCGAGCGCCGTCGTGTTGCCGACCGCCGCGTTGAACTGCGTGACGCCGCTGCCGTTGATGGCCAGCGCCTGGGCGCCGTTCACCGTGCCGTTGAAGGTCACAGCACCGCTGCCGGCGTCGACCGTGGCGGCCCCCGCCAGCGTCACCGGGCCGGCGACGGTGAAGGCGCCGTTGCCGGTGGTGTAGGTGCCCATCAGGCTGGTTTCCCCGCCGTAGCTCTGGGCGCCCGTGGTGGTCACGTCGACGAGGCTGGTGTAGCCCGTGCCGGTGGTCAGGCTGGCCAGCGCCGCCGTGCCGCCCACCGCCGCGTTGAACACCATCGCCCCGGTCGAGGTCGCCGTCAGCGCCTGGGCGCCGTTCACCGTCCCGTTGAAGGTGATCGTGCCGTAACCGGCATCCACCGCCGTGGTCCCGGCCAGCGTCGTCGCACCGTTGAAGGTGATCGCGCTGTCGGCCGAGCTGTAGGCGCCGTTCAGCGTCGTGGCGGCGCCGTGGGTCTGGGCGCCGGTGGTGGTGACGTTCAGCAGGCTGACCGTGGCGCCCGCGTTGGTGGTCAGGCTGGCGAGCGCCGTCGTGCCGCCCACCGCCGCGTTGAACTGCGTCGTCCCCGTCCCGGCGATGGTCAGCGCCTGGGCGCCGTTCACCGTCCCGTTGAAGGTCGCCGTCCCGGCGTTCACCGTCGTCGCCCCGCCCAGCGTCGCCGCCGCGTTGGTGGTGACCGTGCCGCCGGTGTAGGTGCCGTCCAGGGTGACCGCGTCGTTGTAGGTCTGCGCCCCCGTCGTCGTCACCGACTTCAGGCTGCTGGTGCCGCCGGCGTCGGTGGTCAGGCTCGCCAGGGCCGTCGTGCCGCCCACCGTGCCGGTGAACTGCGTCGTGCCCTTGTTGTTGACCGCCAAGGCGTGGGCGCCGTCCACCGTACCGGCAAACAGAACCGTCGACCCGCCGTTGACCGTGGTGTTGCCACCGAGCGTCGCCGCACCGTTGGCGGTGAAGGCGCCGGTGCTGGTCGCATAGGTGCCGTTCAGCGTCACCGCGTCGTTGTAGGTCTGGGCACCCGTGGTGGTGACGTTGCGCAGGCTGCTGGTGCCGCCGACGTTGGTGGTCAGGCTCGCCAGAGCCGTCGTGCCACCCACCGTGCCGGTGAACTGCGTCGCGCCCTTGCTGTTGATGATCAGGGCCTGGGCGCCATCCACCGTGCCAGCGAACAGAACCGCCGACCCGCCGTTCACCGTGGTGTCGCCGCCCAGCGTCGCCGCACCGTTGGCGGTGAAGGCGCCGGTGGTGGTGGCGTAGGTGCCGTTCAGCGTCACCGCGTCGTTGTAGGTCTGGGCGCCCGTGGTGGTGACGTTGCGCAGGCTGCTGGTGCCCGCGGCGTCGGTGGTCAGGCTCGCCAGGGCCGTCGTGCCGCCCACCGTGCCGGTGAACTGCGTCGCCGCCTCGCTGTTGATGACCAGGGCGTGGGCGCCGTCCACCGTCCCGGCGAACAGCACGCTCGACCCGCCGTTCACCGTGGTGTCACCGGCCAGCGTCACCGCGCCGTTGGCGGTGAAGGCTCCGGTGCTGGTGGCGTAGGTGCCGTTCAGCGTCGTGGCGGCGCCGTGGGTCTGGGCGCCGGTGGTGGTGACGTTCAGCAGGCTGACCGTGGCACCCGCGTTGGTGGTCAGGCTGGCCAGAGCCGTCGTGTCGCCCACCGCCGCGTTGAACTGCGTCGTCCCCGTCCCGGCGATGGTCAGCGCCTGGGCGCCGTTCACCGTGCCGTTGAAGGTGGCCGTCCCGGCGTTCACCGTCGTCGCCCCGCCCAGCGTCGCCGCCGCGTTGGTGGTGACCGTGCCGCCGGTGTAGGTGCCGTCCAGGGTGACCGCGTCGTTGTAGGTCTGCGCCCCCGTCGTCGTCACCGACTTCAGGCTGCTGGTGCCGCCGGCGTCGGTGGTCAGGCTCGCCAGGGCCGTCGTGCCGCCCACCGTGCCGGTGAACTGCGTCGCGCCCTTGCTGTTGATGACCAGGGCCTGGGCACCGTCCACCGTGCCGGCGAACAGAACCGCCGACCCGCCGTTCACCGTGGTGTTGCCACCGAGCGTCGCCGCACCGTTAGCGGTGAAGGCGCCGGTGGTGGTCGTGTAGATGCCGTTCAGCGTCACCGCGTCGTTGTAGGTCTGGGCACCCGTGGTGGTGACGTTGTGCAGGCTGCTGGTGCCTGCGGCGTCGGTGGTCAGGCTGGACAGGGCCGTCGCGCCACCCACCGTGCCGGTGAACTGCGTCGCCGCCTTGCTGTTGATGACCAGGGCCTGAGCGCCGTCCACCGTGCCGGCGAACAGCACGCTCGACCCACCGTTGACCGTGGTGTCGCCAGCCAGCGTCGCCGCACCGTTGGCGGTGAAGGCGCCGGTGGTGGTCGTGTAGGTGCCGTTCAGGGTGACCGCGTCGTTGTAGGTCTGCGCCCCCGTGGTGGTGACGTTGCGCAGGCTGCTGGTGCCGCCGACGTTGGTGGTCAGGCTCGCCAGGGCGGTCGTGCCGCCCACCGTGCCGGTGAACTGCGTCGTGCCCTTGTTGTTGATGACCAGGGCCTGGGCGCCGTCCACCGTGCCGGCGAACAGAACCGCCGACCCGCCGTTGACCGTGGTGTCGCCGGCCAGCGTCGCCGCACCGTTGGCGGTGAAGGCGCCGGTGCTGGTGGCGTAGGTGCCGTTCAGCGTCACCGCGTCGTTGTAGGTCTGGGCACCCGTGGTGGTGACGTTGCGCAGGCTGCTGGTGCCTGCGGCGTCGGTGGTCAGGCTCGCCAGGGCCGTCGTGCCGCCCACCGTGCCGGTGAACTGCGTCGCGCCCTTGCTGTTGATGACCAGGGCCTGGGCACCGTCCGCCGTGCCGGCGAACAGAACCGCCGACCCGCCGTTCACCGTCGTATCGCCAGCCAGTGTCGCCGCACCGTTGGCGGTGAAGGCGCCGGTGCTGGTCGTGTAGGTGCCGTTCAGCGTCACCGCGTCGTTGTAGGTCTGCGCCCCCGTGGTGGTGACGTTGCGCAGGCTGCTGGTGCCCCCGGCGTCGGTGGTCAGGCTCGCCAGGGCCGTCGTGCCGCCCACCGTGCCGGTGAACTGCGTCGCGCCCTTGTTGTTGACCGCCAGGGCGTAGGCGCCGTCCACCGTACCGGCGAACAGAACCGTCGACCCGCCATTCACCGTGGTGTCACCGGCCAGCGTCACCGCGCCGTTGGCGGTGAAGGCGCCGGTGCTGGTGGCGTAGATGCCGTTCAGGGTCGTGGCGGCGCCGTGGGTCTGGGCGCCGGTGGTGGTGACGTTCAGCAGGCTGACCGTGGCGCCCGCGTTGGTGGTCAGGCTGGCCAGAGCCGTCGTGCCGCCCACCGCCGCGTTGAACTGCGCCGTCCCCGTCCCGGCGATGGTCAGCGCCTGGGCGCCGTTCACCGTGCCGTTGAAGGTAGCCGTCCCGGCGTTCACCGTCGTCGCCCCGCCCAGCGTCGCCGCCGCGTTGGTGGTGACCGTGCCGCCGGTGTAGGTGCCGTCCAGCGTCACCGCGTCGTTGTAGGTCTGCGCCCCCGTCGTCGTGACCGACTTCAGGCTGCTGGTGCCGGCGGCATCGGTGGTCAGGCTCGCCAGAGCCGTCGTGCCGCCCACCGCGCCGCTGAAGGTCGTCGTGCTCTTGTTGTTGACCGCCAGGGCGTGGGCGCCGTCGACCGTGCCGGCGAACAGAACCGCCGACCCGCCGTTCACCGTGGTGTCGCCGGCCAGCGTCGCCGCGCCGCTGGCGGTGAAGGCACCGCCGCTGGTGTAGGTGCCGTTCAGCGTCACCGCATCGTTGTAGGTCTGGGCACCCGTCGTCGTGACGTCGCGCAGGCTGCTCGTCCCGCCGGCATCGGTGGTCAGGCTCGCCAGAGCCGTCGTGCCGCCCACCGCCGCGTTGAACTGGGTGGCGGCCTTGCTGTTGATGACCAGGGCCTGGGCGCCGTCCACCGTACCGGCGAACAGAACCGCCCCGCCGTTCACCGTCGTCGCCCCGGCCAGCGTGGTCGCCGCGTTGGCGGTGAAGGCGCCGCTGCCGGTGCTGTAGGTGCCGTCCAGCGTCACCGCGTCGTTGTAGGTCTGCGCGCCGGTGGTCGTCACCGATTTCACGCTGCTGGTGCCGCCGGCGTTGGTGGTCAGGCTGGCGAGCGCCGTCGTGCCGCCCACCGCGCCGTTGAACTGCGCCATGCCCTGGTTGTTGACCGCCAGGGCATAGGCGCCATCCACCGTGTTCATGAACACGACGCTCGACGTGCCGTCCACCGTCGTGTTGCCGGCCAGCGTCACCGCGCCGATGGCCGCGAAGACCGCACCGGTGGTGTAGGTGCCGTCGAACGTCACCGTGCCGCTGTAGGTCTGGGCGCCGGTGGTCGTCACCGACTTCAGGCTGCTGGTGCCGCCGGCGTCGATGGTCAGGGTCGTCAGCGCCGTCGTGCCGCCCACCGTGCCGGAGAACTGGGTGGCGCCGCTGCTGGTGATCACGAGGGAGTTGGCCCCGTTCACCGTGCCGCTGAACAGCACGTTCCCGCTGCCCGAGTTCACCGTGGTGCCGCCCGCCAGCGTCGTCGCGCCGGTCACCGTGAAGGCGCCGTTTCCGGTGTTGTAGGCGCCCTGGAGGCTGGTCGCGCCGGTGTAGGTCTGCGCCCCCGTGGTCGTCACGGCGCGCAGGCCGATGGTCCCGGCGGTGGCCGACAGGGAGGCAAGGTTGCTGGCCGCTCCGCCCAGCGTCACGCCGCCCTGCGCCGCGTTCAGGGTCGCCCCGTAGCCGCCGCCGGTCAGCGTGCCGGTCACCGACAGGTCGCCGCCGGTCGCGGTCACCGTGCGGTTGCCGCCCGACAGGGCCAGGTTCCCGGTGACGGTCACCGACTTGCCGGACAGCGCGCCGCCCAGCGTGGTGTTGCCGGTGTAGGTCTGCGCGCCCGTGCTGGTGACGGTGCCCAGGGTGATGCTGGTGCCCTGCACCGTCACGCTCGCCCGGGTGTCGTCCGGACCGGTGCTGGTCACCGCCTTGGTCAGGCTGACCGCGCCGCCCGTGGAAACCAGGGAGATGGTGCCGCTGCCACCGGCGTTGATTCCGGTGGTGGCGTTGGTGTCGGTGATGGCGCCGCTGGCGGTGACCGCGATGTCGCCGTTGGTGGTTGCGAGATTGCCCAGGTTGAAGCTGGTGCCGGCCAGATAGATTCCGCCCGTCCCGGTCACCATCGCCGAGATGTTGGCGATGGTGCTGGTGAAGGCGGCGGTGCTGGTCCCGATCCCGCTGTTGGAGGTCAGGTTCAGCGTGCCGCCGGTCAGGCTGGTGCCGTTGCCGGTGAGCAGGCTGCCGCCCGCCGCCGACAGGTTGATGGTGCCGCTCGGCCCTGCGCTGACCGTGCCGACCGTCAGGTCGCCCGTCGTCGCGGTCAGGCTGACCGTGCCGGCGCCGGTCACCGAGGTCGCCGTCATGCCGGTGCTGCTGGTGGCGGTGACGGTGCCGTTGGCGCTGAGGGTCGCCGCCGTCAGGGTGCCGGTGTTGTTGACGGTCAGGTTCTTGCCGGAGCCGGTCAGGCTGGCGTCGATGGTGCCGACCGTGGTGTTGAGGGTGGTGTTGCCGCCGTTGGAGCCGCTGGCGAAGGTCAGCGAGCCCGCGGTGATCGACAGCGACCGCGGCGAGGCCCCCGCGGCCACCACGTCGGTGGCGCCCTTCAGGGTCAGCGCGCCCGTGCCGAGGTTGATCGCCGCGGTCGGCAGCGTCAGCACCCCGCCGGACTGCAGCAGCAGGTTGCCGCTGGTCATCGACAGGCCGGCGCTGGCGTCCAGGTTGCCCGCCGTGCGGATGTAGGCGGACCCGCCCGCCCCCAGGGTGACGAGGTTGTTGCCCAGCGTCAGCGCGGCGCTGTTGACGTTGTCGACCGAGATGACCGGCGTGGCGCCGTTGGCCGTCAGGCCGGTCAGGCTGGCCACGTTCATCTTGATCGGCGTGCCGGCGCCGGTGGCGGCGTCGGTCACCGCGCCGATGCTGCCGCCGGTGGCGGTCAGGCTGGCCGAATGGCCGGTCACGTGGGTGCCGTTGCCGCTGCCCAGGATGGACCCGGCGGCGGTCAGGGCGACCGCGCCGCTGGTGGTGTTGGCCGACACCGACTGGACCGTCATCGTCCCGGCCGACGCGATGGTGACCGAGCCGCTGGAGGCGGTGGCCGAGGCGACGGTCACGCCGGCGGCGGTGTCGTCGGTCACGTAGACGCTGCCGTTGGCGCTCGCCAGGGTCAGGCTGCCGGTGGTGGTCTGGACCGACCGGCTGGAGGTGCCGATTCCCTTGCCGCCGGTGAGCGCCACCGAGCCGCCGACGATCCGCGTCTCGGCCAGGCCGTCGTCATAGACGCCGCCACCGGTGGAGCTGAGGGTGACCGCCCCGGTGCCGGCGTTGATGCCGCCGGCGATGATGTCGGCGTCCACGGCGGTGGAGGAGATGGAGATCGCCCCGCCGCCGGTGCTGGCGTTGACCACCTGGAGGCGGTCGCCGGCCTGCACGTCGATCTTGCCGCCGGTCGTCGCGGCGTAGGCCAGCGCGGTGGCGCCGGTGGTGCCCAGATAGATGTCGCCCGACCCGCCGTTCACCTGCACCTGGGCGCCGCCCACGCCGACGCGGGCGGAGGAGGTGCCGATGCCGCCGGCGCCGTTCAGCGCGACGGTCTTGCCGGTGACCGTGGAGCCGCCGTTGGCGGCCAGGATTTTGCCGCCGTTGCCGGTGGCGCTCAGCGTGACCGAGCCGTTGTTGGCGCCCGCCGTCACCGTCCCGGCGGTGATGGAACCACCGGTCGAGGTCACGGTGATGCTGTTGCCCGCCGCGTCCGTGGCGATGGCGACGTTGGTCAGCGTGATGTTGCCGCTGGCCGACACCACCACCGGGCCATTCTGGACCGCGGCCGTCAGCCCGCCGGACAGCGATCCGGCGATGTTGAGATAGACGCCGCCCGCGCCCGTGACGTTGGTGGTCAGCGCCCCGGTGCTGGACGTCGAAACCTTGAACGCCGAGTCCGCCGTTCCGATGCCGGCCCCCGCCGTCAGCGTGGCGCTGCCGCTGCCGAGGCTCAGGCTGGAGCCGCCATTGAGGATGCGGCCGGCCGTCGCCGTCAGGGTCAGCGCCTTGCTGCTGTCGTAGGAGAGGTTGGAGACGGTCAGGTCGCCGGTCGCCGCGATCACCGTCAGGGCGCCGCCCGTGGTGATGGAGCTGAGATTCAGCCCCGCCGCGTTCTTCACGAACAGGCCGCCCGTGCCGCTGCTGGCGGTCAGGCTGGACACGTTCATGCCCAGCGCCGTGGCGGCGCTGCCGATGGTGCTGCTGTTGCTCTGCTCGTTGGTCTTCTTCTGCGCGTCGAGCTTCAGGGAGCCGGCGGTGATAATGGAGCTGTTGTTCACCGCCGTGATGTTGCCGGCGGTCGCGCTGTTGCCCGTGGCGGTCAGGCTGACCGTGCTGGAGGCGCCCGTGTTCACCGTGCCGATGGCGATGGCCCCCGGCGCCTTGAAGGTGAAGTCCAGGCCGGTGCTGTCGGTCAGCGTGGTGAAGGTGGTGACGCCGCCGCTGTCCGTGACGTTCCAGCTCAGGTTGGTGGCCGTCAGGCTCATCGTGCCGGAGGTGGTGGTTCCGGTGGACGGCGTGCGGTCGATGGTCAGCTTGGCGAGATCGAGCGTGTCGGCGACGGTGAAGGTGCCGGGCGTTTTGATCGTCAGATCGGTCGTCGCGACGTTGAGCGTGGAGCCCGTGTCGGCGATGCCGCCCTTGACCGCGGACAGCTCGACGCTGCTGCCGCTCACCAGATTGCCGCTGTTGGCGCGGATGTTGCCGTCGCTGCTGGTCAGCGACACCTTTCCGGTCGTGGTGATGGTGCCGACCGTCAGGAGGCTGGTCCCGCTCGAGCCGGTGCTCAGCGTGATGGCGCCGCCGCCGGTGCTGACCACGGACTGGGCGATCAGGCTCTTGCCCTCCGACACCGTGATACTGCCGGCGGCGCTGGCGGTCAGCGTGGTGCTGGTGGAGCTGGCCTGCATCGAGATGGCGCTGACGTTGCCGATGGAGCCGGTCGCCGTCAGGTTCACCAGATTGCTGCCGCTGATCGTGCCGCTGAGGATCGAGCCGCCCTGGTTGTTGATGACCGCGTTGGCACCGTTCATCGAGATCGAGCCGAGCGCGATGTCACCGGTGGAGTTGTTCAGGGTCAGCGCGCCGCCCAGGTTCATGGCGTCGACGACCGTCGAACCGTGCAGGTTGATGACGGCGCCGTTGTTGGCGTTCACCGTGAGGTTGCCGGTGGTGATGCCGACGAATTGCCCACCGGTTTCGCCGACCGAGCCGGAGGAGGCGTTCAGTTCCGCGATGCCGGCGTTGATCTTGAGGTTCGGGGCGCCGGTCCCGACGATGCCGGAGGAGGCGACGAGCTTGATCGTGCCGGTCTTGCCGACGTCCAGACCGCCGACGATCATCTTGCGGTGGCTGTCGAAGGTGAAGCGCACGCCGCTGCCGTCGGTCAGCGAGGCGAGCGCCATCGCGCTGCTGCTCTCGCTGCCGCTCAGCGCGATGGCCGCGCCTGCCGTGTCGACCGAAGCCAGGCTGTAGGTGCGGTTGGTGATGCTCGACGAGGTGCTCTTGATCTTCAGCGTGCCGATGCGGGTATCGGACTCGACGTAGAGGTCGCCGGTGACGTTGAAGGTCGCGGACGACGACGACAGGTGGATCTTGTTGCTGGAGGAGCCGATGGCGCCACCACCGCTGCTCAGGGTCGCGGTGCCCGCGGTGATGCGGTTGGCCGGGTTGCCCGCCGTCGCCGAGGCGGCGCCCAGGATGTTCCCCGCGCTGGTCAGGTCGACGGTGCCCCAGCTCTGCACGTTCAGCGTGCCGATGGACAGCGCGTGCTGGGTGTCCAGCTTGAAGGCGAGACCGGTGGCGTCGGTCAGTTCGGTCAGCGTCGTGGTGGTGCCGTCGTCCGTCATGGTGAAGACGAGCTGCGGCGCGGTGATCTGATAGGTGCCGGCGCCGGTCGTCCGCGAGCTGGTCAGCGACAGCGCGGTCAGGTCCCGGCCGTTGTCCACGAAGGCGTCGGTCGCCGTGCTCAGCGCCAGCGTGTCGGCCATCGTCGCGATGTGGCTGGAGGACGATCCCGCCTGACCGATGGTCCCGGTCGCGGTGAGGGTGACCGTGCCGGCGGTCACCTGCGAGTTGCCGTTGCTGAGGATGTCCTTGCCGGTGCCGGTGGTCTCGATGGACACCTTGCGGGACAGGCCGCCGTTGATCGTCCCCAGGGCGACGCTGTTGTCGCTCTTGAACGAGAAGTCGAGGCCGCTGGCGTCCACGACGCTGCCGAGGGTGTACTGGCTGCCGGTGTTGCTGTCGGTCAGCGCGAAGGTCAGCCCCTCGGACCGGATGTCGTAGACGTTCTGCGCGCCGGTGGAGGCGTGCCTGACATCCAGGCTCATGGCGTGCAGATCGGCGCTGTTCGTCAGATGGACGTTGCGCCCGGCGGTCACCTCCAGGATCCGCGTCTCCGTCAGCAGCGGCGTGCCGGACGCCCCGATGGAGCCCCCCTCGACCGTCAGCATCACCTTGTCCGCGCGCAGCGGCTTGGTTCCGGACTGCAGCAGCGACCCGCTGTTGGTCACCTTGATGTCCGCCGAGGAGCCGGCCTTCACATCGTTCAGCGTCAGGGTGCCGGAGTTGCTGAGCTTCAGCGATCCCGTCAGGTTGGCCGACAGGGTGTTGATCTGGGTGGTGAAGTAGGAACCGCTGGTGGTGTGTTCGACGCTGGTCGCCTTCAGCGTCAGGCTGCCCGCGGTGACGGTCGTGCCGCTGCTGTTCGTGGCGCTGATGGCGGACGTGCCGGAATTGGCGGTCAGATCGACGGTGCCGGTGCTTCCGACATCGATCTTGGCGATCCGCATGGCCTTGTCGTTGCTGATGTTCAGCTTCAGCCCGCTCTGGGTGACGTTCGTCACCGTCAGGCCTTCCTGCAACGACGAATCGCTGAAGCTGGCGGTCAGGCCGGTCGAGCTGATGGAATAGGCGTTGCTGCCCCCGCCGGACTTGTTGTGCCGGAAGTCCAGCGTCAGGTCGGTCAGGGTTGTGTTGTTGCTGACCGTCACGTTGCCGCCCGACGCGATGGACAGCTTCTGTGTGCTGGTCTGCACCTGGTTGGTGCCGCCGATGTTGCCGTTGCTGCCGGTCGCGGTCAGGGAGACCGAGCCCGCCGTGATCGTGCCCGACCCGTTGATCGACGGACCGCCGGACGCGCCCGTGGCCGACCCGGTGGAGATCAGCGCCACCGACCCGGTGGAGTTGGTGCCGGCGTCCATGGCGCCGGCCACGATGCCGCGATCCACGCTGTAGCGCAGGTTCATATAGGCGTTGCCGCCGCTGCTCGGCGTGGACAGGGCCAGCGTCTGGATGCCGCTGGCTTCCGTCACCGTGAAGCTGCGGTTGGAGCCGAGGGCGTTGAACTGGTAGGTCCCCGTGGCGGTGGACGACTTGTGCGTGACGGTGACATCCAGCGCGGTCAGCGCGGTGTTGCTGTTGTTGAGGTAGATGTCGCCGTTGCTCACCACGGTCAGCGACGAGGCGGAGGTCTTCACCGCCCGCGTGCTGGTGCCGATGGAGCCGCCGTTGGTGCCGCTGCCGTTGGCCGACAGGGTGACGGAGGACGCCGCGATGGTCCCGCCGCCCGACATGGTGATCGTCGAGTTCTCCCCGCCGCCCGCCGTCGTCAGGCTGACCGAGCCGCCGGTGGCGACGATCTCGGAAACCACGATGTGTTTCTTGCCGGAGAAGCTGAAGTTGCTGTTGCCCGCACCTGTGATGTCGATCGTATGCGTCGTGCCGCTGTCGGTCAGCGTGTAGATCTGCGCACCGGTGCTGCCGATGGAGAAGTTGCTCTTGGTCGCGTTGGCCGTGGTGGCGTTCGTGCTGGTGATCGCCAGGCTGTTGAAGGCGCGCCCGTTGTTGTCGACGTAGATGTCGCGCCCGGCGGTCACCGACAGGTCGCCGGTGTCGAGGCTGATGGCGCCGTAGAGGGTCGAATCACCGACGGAGGAGGAGGCCCCCGCCTCCATCGACACCTTGCCCGCGGTGATCTTGCTGCCGCTGCCGGTGTTGGTGACGCCGTTGGACGAGACGATGGCGACGCTGCCGCCCGTTCCGACGTTGACCGTACCGACCCTGATCGCGCGCGAGGAATTGAAGGCGAAGTTCAGCGCCGTGTTGCTGGTGACGGTCTGGATCGTGGACTGCGACGCGCTGTCCGACAGGGTGAAGACCTGCCCGTTGACCGTGCTGATCCCGATGGTGCCGCCGGAGTAGGAGCCGCGCGTCAGGGTGAGGTCGGTCAGCGCCATCGTGTTGGTGATGCCGATGGACCCGCCCGTCGCGATCGACAGGTTCGCCGTCGCCAGGTTCAGCGCGTTGGTGCCGCCGATGCTGCCGTTGGCGCTCAGGATCACCTTGCCGGCGGCAATGACGGTCGTGCTGTCCGCATCGTCCTGGATGCTGCCGCTGGTGTTCGTCAGCGTGACCGTTCCGGCGCCGCTGTTGGCGTTGACCGACCCGACGGTCATGACGCCGTTGGACTTCGTGACGGTGATGTCGCCGCCGGCCGTCAGGCTGTCCAGGCTCGTCGGGCCGGTGCCCAAGCCGAGCCACATCGAACCGCCGGCGCTGGCCACGACCGTACCGGCCTGGGCGTTCACCGCCTTGTCCGACGAGCCGATGTTCTTCCCGGCGGTGAGGGTCAGCGTGCCCGACCCGCTGGACAGATAGGCGCTGTTCGGGTTCAGGATCGACCCGTTGGTCGCCGTCACCGTGATGTTGCTGCTGGCGCTGGAGGAGAAGCTGGAACCGAAGGCGATGTCGCCCCAGGTCGCCGTCACCACGATGGGGTTGTTGGCGGCGCTGAAGAAGCTGCTGCCCAGCGTGATGAGGTTCTTCTGGTTGTCGACGCCCGTCGAGGTCGGCAGGGTGACGTAGATGCCGCCGTCCGACGCGCGGGCGTTCAGGACCGGGGTGACGACGTCCAGATACTCGGTCCCGGTGCCGCTGCCGATCGCCTTGCTGGCCTTCAGGTTGACCGACCCGGCCAGCACCACCGTGGTCTTCGACCCGTCGTCCAGGATGGAGCCGTTCGTCGTCTCGGCGTTGAAGATGCTGTAGGTTTCGCCGGGCGAGGGCGTCCCGTTGTCGGGAAGGACGCCTTTCTTGTAAGTCAGATCGACCCGGCCCAGACGGATGTCGCGGTCGCCCTTGAAGGAGAAGATCATGCCGGTGGTGTCCACCAGCGTGCTCAGCAGATAGCCGTTGGTGGCGTTGTCGGTCAGGCTGAAGGCGAAGTTCGGCGCGGTGATCGAATAGCTGTTCACCACCGTGGTGTCCGCATGCGTGCTGACGATGCTCAGCGTCGCCATGTCGGACAGGTTGGTGACGTGCAGATCGCCACCGGTGGTCAGAGTCAGCTTCGTGGCGTTGAGCCCCAGCGGAGCGGAGGCGTCACCCAGATTGCCCGCCGCGGCGCTCAGCGTCACGGTGTCGGCGTCGATCCGCGTGTTCGCGCTGCCGTCGTCGCGGATGCTGCCGGTGGTGGAGGTCAGCGTGACGGTGCCGCCCGTCCCCACCGTGGCCAGATCGCCGACGATCAGGTCGATGTCGCTGTTGAAGCTGAGGGTGGACAGCTTCGGGCTGCCGACCGCTTCCAGGATGGTCGCGGTGCCGTTGTCGTTGACCGAGAAGTTGAAGTATTCGGAGGTGAGTTCCAGCGCGTTGCTCGCCCCGCCGACATGGCGGTTGGTGATCGACAGGCCGGTCAGGATCACGCCGCTGTTGTCGAGATACAGATCGCCGACGTTGGTCAGCGTCAGCGACCCCGTCGAGGTGCGCAGATGGGTGGCGGCGCTGCCGATGGCGCCGTCCGTGCTCAGCGCGATGGCGCCGGCGGACAGCCGGTTGCTGGCGTCCTTGCCGAGGATGGCGCCGCCGGTCGCCGTCACGGAGATCGCGCCGGAATTCGAGGCCTTGATCGTTCCCAGCGTGGCGGCGCCGCCGGTGACGGTGAGCGAGACCGACGAGCCGGACGAGGTGATGTTGTCAACGGTCACCGCGCCGGTCTGCGAGACCGTGACGTTGCCCCCGCTGTTGGTGACCGTCAGCCGCTTCGCCGCGGTGTTCACCATCACGGTGGAGGTGTTGCCCCCGGCGGCGAGGGTGACGTTGTCGCCGGTGATCGTGCCGGACAGGGCGGAGATGCTGCCGTTGGCGGTCGTGAGGGTGACGTTGCCGTTGGCCCCGGCATCGACCGTGGTCGCGGTGATGTCGGACACCGTGCCGTTCGCCGTGACGGCGATGCTGCTGGTCCCGTTGGCGCTGGTGATCGTCCCGATGGTGGTGGTGCCGCCGGTGGTGATCGCGACGTCGCCGTTGGTCGAGACGATGGAGCCCAGCACCGCCGAGCCCGACGTGGCCAGGAAGACGCCGCCCGCGCCGGAGGTGGCGTCGATGTTGTAGGAACCCGCGGTCAGGGCCGTGCCGCTGGTGCCGATGCTGCCGGCGGCGTTCAGGACCAGGCTGTAGGCGCTGATGGTGGTCGAGGCGTCGGCGTCGTTCAGGATGCTGCCGCCGCTGGTCAGGTTCAGCGTGCTGCCGCTGGTCACCGAGCCGACCGTCAGGTTGCCGGTGGCGGCGACGGTGGTCGTGCCGCCGCTGGTCAGGCTGGCCAGGGCCAGCGCGCCGGTGTTCGACAGGTTGAGACCGCCGCTGCCGGCCGTGGCGGTCAGGCTGGCGCCGGCGGTGTTCAGCGCCTGCAACGACGTGCCGATGGCGCCGTTGCTGCCCGACGAGCCTTTGGCCGTCAGCGTCAGCGCACCGCCGGTCAGCAGGCTCGAGCCGAGGCCGGTGATGTTGCCGGCGGTGCTGGTCAGCGCGACGGACCCCGGTCCGGCGTTGACCGTGCCGACCTGGATGTTGCGGTCGCTGGTGAAGGCGAGGCTGTTCAGGCCGCCGGTCTGGCCGACCATGTCAAGCGCGGTGCCGCCGACCGAATCCGTCACGGCGAAGGTCAGTCCGGTGGACAGCAGGGAGAGCTGGCTGTTGGCCCCGGCCGTCCGGTGCGTGCTGATGACGGAGAGGTCGGTCAGCACCCGGTCGTTGGTGACGAACAGGCTGCCGCCGGTGACCAGGGCGAGCTGGCTGCTGCTGGTCGACACCGCCGCGCCGCTGGCGCCGATGTCGCCACCGGCGGTCAGGGTGATCGGGCCGCCGACGATCCGGCCCGCGGCCAGCGCCGTCAGGGACCCGCTCTGGGCGCTGACGGAGACCGCCCCGGCGCTGCCCGAGACCGGCGTGGTGTCGATCAGGTTGGCGAGCTGGACGTTGTTGGTGGCCGTCAGCCGCACCGCGCCGCCACGGGTCGTCAGCTTCCCGATGCTGGTCAGGTTGCTGGCCATGCCGTTGGCTTCCAGCACGATGTCGCCGCCGTTGGTGCGGATCTCGTAGCTGGCGTCGGAGAAGGCGATGCCGCTGCTGGTCAGCGACCGCAGGGTGAAGCTGTGGCCCGCCGTGGTCTGGAGGTCGAGACTGGTCTCCACCTTGATCTCGCCCGACGCCTCCAGCACGATGTTCGCGTTGCCGGCGATGCTCTCCAGCACCTGCTTCGACACCGTGTTCACGGCGTCGCCGCTGCCCAGGTTGGGATCGTTGACGCCGATCGTGCCGTCCGCCGCGGCGCCGTCCTGGCTGCCGCCGGCGGTGCTGACGATGCGCAGGCTTTCCGGGTCGAGCAGGAAGGTCCCGGCCGCTCCCTTGGGCGCGGTCAGGTCGACGCTGCCGGTCAGCGTGATGTCCTTGTGGCTGGACACCTCGGCGAAGCCGCCGTCACCGCCCTCCGCACCGCCGCGGGCGGAGATTTTACCAGCGTGCTTTGTGCTTTTCTGCGACAACACCGTCACGGTGCCGCCCTTGCCGGACTTCACGGCGTCGGCGGACAGGGTGGCGCCCGCCTCCACCGTCACCTTGTCCGACCAGGTGCCGGAGCGGCCCGTCTTGCTGCCGATGGCGACTTCGCCGCCGCCCTTGCTGCCGGAGGCGTCGACGCGGGCGTTCTTCTTGACGGCGATCTCGGCGCCGGTGGCGACGACGGTGCCGCCGGTCTGCCCCTCCCCGCGCCCGCTGGCGTCGACGGTGCCGCCGATGCTGACCTTGCCAGTGTCGCCGCCCGACAGGACGATCTTGCCGTTGGCGCTGCCGACCGAGGTGGCCTTGATGACGCCGTCGGTGTTGATGACGTTGTCGATCACGCCCTTCACGGCGCGCGCCGACAGGGTGACGCTGCCGCCTTCGGCGGCGATCTCGCCGGAATTGACGACCAGCGCCGCGACCGGCTTGCCGTCCGCGTCCTTGGCCACCGTCTTGACGGCGGAGCTGGCGTCGAAGCTGATCAGGCCGTCGCCGTGGAAGTCGAGCGTGAAGGTCTCGGCACCGCCCAGCGCGACCTTGCCCAGCTTCGCGCGGATGACGCCGGAGTTGCGGACGTGCGGGGCCACCAGGGCGGCGAGGCCGCTGTCCTTGACGGTGATGTCGCCCTCGTTCACCACCATCGCGTTCGGCTTGGTGGAGGCTTGGTCGAACTGGTACTTGCCCGCCATGAAGTTGGCGTCGGAGATGTTGGCGGTGGTCGCCACCAGCCCGCCGACGTCCACCTTCGCCCCGGCGCCGATCACCACGCCGTTGGGGTTGACCAGCATGACCGTGCCGTTGGCCGACAGGCTGCCCATGATCTTGGACGGGTCGTTGCCGGTGACCCGGTTCAGCGTGACGCTGGAGGCCGAGGGCTGCTGGAAGGTGACCTTCTCACCGGCGTCGATGCTGAAGGACTTCCAGTTGATGATGGCCTTGTCGGTGGACTGCAGGATCTCCATCGACTTCGGGGTCGCCGACTGGATGGTCGCCGCGCCCGCGGTGACGGTGCCCTCCAGCGGGTTGGCGTAGGCCGCGCCCGCGAACAGGGTGGACAGCGCCACGCCGATCACGCTGCGCAGGGCCAGCCGCGCGAAGTCGATGCCCCCCTTGGCCTTCGCCGCGCGGCGCTGGCGCCGGGTGCCGCCGCCGCGCTGGGGCGCCTCCGTCGCGGACGACAGCAGCAGCCGCTGGCGCAGCGTCTGGCGGTGGCGGCGCGCGCCGGGAATCTCGGTAATGCCGGGAGTGGTGGTGACGTTGCCCTTGCCCATGTCCTGTTTCCCCCGGCCCTATCAGTATTGCGCAGTGATGTTGAAGAAGACCCGCATGTCCTTGTCGCCCTCGGTCGCGACTCGGCGGGTCAGCGGCTTGTCGATCTCAAGCGTCGCGAACAGCCGCTCCACGAGGCTGGCGCGCACACCGCCGCCCACGGAGACCAGCGAATTCCGGCTGTTCTGCTCCAGGCTGGAGCGGTTCCACACCTCGCCGCCATCGACGAAGCCGTAGATCTGGACGGCCTGCGCGAAGGCGTTGTCCGGCAGAACCGGCGTGTAGCGCAGTTCCAGCGACCCGGCCCAGCCGCTGTCGCCGGAGATTTCACCCTCGTCGAAGGCGCGGCCGTAGCTCGGGCCGCCCAGCGCGATCTGCTCGCTGGCCAGCAGCGGCGTGCCGGCGGCCTGCATGGTGGCCGTCGCCAGGATGCTGAAGTTGGCCGGCAGCTGCTGCACGCGGGTGATGTCGGCGGTGAGCTTGGTGAAGTCGCTGCGCCCGCGCTCGCGCGACGCGTAGGCCGAGCCGAGCTTCGTCGCGTCGAGGATGTCCAGACCCTGGTGCACGAGACCGCGCACCGCGGTGATGCCGTCCCAGCCGTCGGTCCGGTCATAGCTGAAACCGCCGCGCAGGATGCGCAGACGGTCGCGGTTGAAGCGGTCGCCGGAGATGTCGGTGTTCACGTCGCGGTATTCGAACTCGCCCACGGCGCGGAGATTCTCCAGGCGCGAGCGGATCACCGGGTAGCTGAACGTGCCCACGCCCGCGGCCACCCAGCTTTCCACATCCAGCGGGTCCAGCGTCAGGCCGGGCCGCGACTTGGAGTAGGAGCCGGTGGCGGAGAAGGTCAAACCGTCGCCGGTCACCAGCGCCTGGTAGCCGGCGCCGACCGACCAGGCCCGCGACGCCGGAGAGGACACGCGCCCGCTGAGGTTCACCGTGTCGGCGTTCGGCCCGAAGGAATTCAGCGCCACCGTCGCGGTCGTCTGGGCCGTGCCGAGATAGGGCGTGTTGCGGTTGCTGACCGACACCAGGGCGTCCGCCGCCTTGCGGTCCGTCTTCACCACCACCACCGAGGCGCCGAGCGTGTCCGGCGCCGGCTCCAGGCTGGCGCGCACGGTCAGGCCGGCAAGGTCGTTCGCCAGGAGAAGGCGGCGCTCGACCTCGGCGACGTTGATCGGCTTGACCCCGCGCAGCGGCTCCACCAGCCGCTTCACCGCGGCCAGCGCCGGGCCGATGTCGTCGGGATAGGTGATGTCGGACACGAAGCCCTCGACCACCTGGAGGCGGAAGGTGCCGTCCTCGATCGTCTGGGCCGGGACGATGACCCGGCTGGTGATGAAGCCGTCGTTGCGGTAGCGGAACTCGATGTCGTTGGCGATCTTGAACAGGTCCGCCACCGACACCTCGCGGCCCAGCATGTCCTGGTACGCGGACCTGAGGCTGTCCTGGCTGTAGGCGGTGGCGCCTTCGATGGCGACATCCCGCAGCGTCAGGCGGTAGTTCTCGGCCCCCGCCGGGGCTTCCGCCGCGGGCGCCTTCGGGACGGTCACCGCCCCGCCCGGCACGGAGGGCAGCGGCATCACCGGGCGCGGCGCCTCCGGACGGGGTTCAGCGCCCGAAGGGAGCTGGGCCGGCACCTGTTGCGCGAGAGCCGGGGCGGCAAAACCCGCTGCAATAGCTCCCGCCGCGAGAAATGCCCGCCAGGACGCTTTTCTCTTACCCACTTCTTCTTTGAGGACGATAGTGGGGGAGACGGCTCTGGCGGACGAATTCATGGGACCGATACCTTCGCGCGGGGGTCGTTGCTAACCTTTGATTAACGAAGATCCCATCGGATCTCCATCTGAGGTAGCTATTTTTATCATACGATTTCGGAGAGGGTGTTAGTCCTAGATTGTCGGAATTTGTAACATTCACATCCTTGTCATTGGCGGTGCTGGAACGCCGCCGGGATGCCACGCCGATTGCGGGTGCCGTGCGCACAACCCTCCATGAAAGGGTGCGGACCAACCGATGAACTCCGGCAAAGAGAACGACGGCAAGGAACGCCGGACGCGGCGCGGCGACGTCATGGCGGGACGCGGTGTTGCTCGCGCTTTTCCGCCCCCGTTCCATGCTCTATGCATGGAGACGACGGCGTTTGGGCGGAAGCGGCGCGGACAGGGAGTTCCATGGACAGGACGGCGGAGCGGCCGGGGGATGCGGTGAACCTGTTCGCGGCCGGCAGCCTGAAGGCGGCGCTGGGCGAACTGGCCGCCATGGTCGAAGCGCGGGACGGCATCCCGGTCACGGCGGTCTTCGCCCCCTCCGGCCTGCTGAAGGCCCGGCTGCTGCGGAGTGGGGAAGGCGGTCTGTTCGCCTCCG
The DNA here is from genome assembly GCF_003119115.1 of Azospirillum sp. TSH58. NCBI lineage: Bacteria > Pseudomonadati > Pseudomonadota > Alphaproteobacteria > Rhodospirillales > Azospirillaceae > Azospirillum > Azospirillum sp. TSH58. The sequence continues at coordinate 614,503 of NZ_CP022363.1, read as the reverse complement.
CCAACATGGCGCATCCCCGCGCGCTGGCCGACGCCGGACGGGCGACGGCCGTCCGGCCCTTCGCGCGCAACCAACTGTGCGTCATCGCCCAGCCGGAGATGGATGTCACGGCGGACACGCTGCTCGACCGCCTGCTCGACCCGGCCCTTCGGCTCGGCACCTCGACACCGCAGGCCGATCCCGCCGGCGATTACGCCTGGGACGTCTTCCGCAAGGCCGAGGCGCTGCGCCCCGGCAGCTTCGCGGCCCTTGACGCGAAGGCGCTGCGGCTCACCGGCGGGCCGGACAGCGAGAGGACGCCGGAGGGCCGCACCCCCTACGGCTGGCTGATGGAACGGCGCAAGGCCGACCTGTTCCTGACCTACCGCACCAACGCGCGGCTCGCGGCCCTGGAAATTCCGGGGTTGAGGATCGTCGCCCTGCCGGCGGCGATGGCGGTGGGCGCCGACTACGGGCTGGCCGTCCTGAACGGCACGGGCCGCGCGCGGGCGGAAGCGCTCGCCCAGAGCATCCTGTCCCCCGCCGGCAAGGCGATCCTGGAGCATCACGGCTTCGCCGTCCCGTGACGCGAAAGCCGCCACCGACCGCCGCCCTTCCCGCTCCAACCGTGCCCACGGCGCCGTCATCTTTTAAAATTGAAACCGATACTTTCAAAAACGGCTGAATTCTGCAGAACGGCGAGCAGAAGCGGGCGTTATGCGACAAACGATGACGTTCTTTGGTAAATATTTTCTTGCCCTGTTGCACGCAGGAAGGCCGACGCCGACCCGGCCACGCTCACGGTGACCCGCTCCACGCCATGCCCGTGGGAAAAGAGCGTTTCAAACCCGATCGCCGCAATTTTCCCCTGGTGCAACGCTCTGAAATCGCCTAAAAGCGGCTTCCCGCTGCAGAGCGGCGACAGGAGTGTAGCTCAATTGGTAGAGCACCGGTCTCCAAAACCGGGGGTTGGGGGTTCGAGCCCCTCCACTCCTGCCATCCGACAAAGTCATCGGATGGCCCCGCGCACAGCGGCTTCGATCTCCTGAATTATAGACATCCGGCTGAAATATAGAATTCCGGAAACATTGCCGGGACGGCGGGCGAGCATTCGCGCCTCTTGGTTAATACACCTTTAGCCTTGAAGCCCTGAACGGCCCGGTGCCGCACGGCGTTACTATCCCCACCGCCATCCTTCGCCGCGAACCCATAGAATCGACGCATCCGGTTGCGGGTGCATAGCCATGGCTTGATTATCAAGACATAGTGCGGTTGTAGCCGGATAGGCTTTTTTTTAGATAAGATCGTACGAAATACATAGGTATTTCGAAAAAAAGTATATCCAGTTCGTTCACGCATAGAACTTGGCGAGCGTCCCTTGAGCAAAACGCGCAAGGGACGTGATATGCAACAAAGAGCGCAACCTTTGGGGGACATCCCCACCGGAACGGCGTCGGATCGTCGGCGGGAACCGAAACGCCCCTGGCCTTCCCTGTCCATGGCCAGATCGCCGCGGCTCCTCTCCCACAACGGGGAGGATCTCCACCAGCTGGACGATTCCAGCCTTCTGGAACGCATCGCGACGGGGGACCAGACCGCCTTCTGGGTCTTCTGGTGCCGCCATTACACCGACCTGTTTTGGACATATCAAAGGTTGTGCAAAGGAAACAGGCAGGAGATTCACGACTGCCTGAGCGGCCTCTGCATCAACCTGTCCGAATCCCTTCCCCTCTACGCGCGCTCCATCATCAAGACGCGCACCTGGTTGCGGCGCACCGCCATCAACCACTTCATCGACCGGCACCGCGCCCACCAGCGCCATCCCGTCCTGGTCGGCTCCCTCGTCGAGATCGCCTCCATCGCCGACCTGTCCAGCGGACGGGACGCCATGGACCCGGAACGCACCAACGCCGACCGCGCCCTGCTCGTCAAGGTTTTGGAATCGCTCGACGGCATCCGGGACGAGCGGATGCGCCAGGCCGCCCGCATGCGCTTCATCGAGGAGCAGCCCTATGCGGACATCGCGGCGGAGCTGTCGATCTCCGAAGAGCTGGCGCGCAAGTGGATCCAGCAGATCCGCAGCTATCTGCGCAGCGCCGTCCCCGATCACCGCGACCTGCTGGCGAAGCCGCCGCCCGACACCCCCCAGGCGCGGCGCGCCACCAAGCACGGCGTGCTGACGAGAACGCGGCCGCCCAAGGCCCCTCCGAAGGCCATGAAACCGGCGCTCTGACCCGCACCGCACGCCCGTCCCACACCCTGTCCCAACCCTGGCGGCCTCCAACCCGAGACGCCACCGACCGGAGCCATTCATGCCCGACCAGACCATGCCCGCCCCCGCCGTCCAGCCCGCCAGCCGGAAGGGCGCCAAGCCGATCAACCTCGCGCTGCAGGGGGGCGGCGCCCACGGCTCCTTCACCTGGGGCGTGATCGACCGCATCCTGGAGGACGGGCGCCTGACCATCGACGGCATCGTCGGGACCAGCGCCGGGGCCATGAACTGCGCCGTCACCGCCTATGGCCTGACCATCGGCGGCCACGAAGGGGCGCGGAGCAAGCTGCGCGAATTCTGGCGCCGCATCTCCGACGAGGCGAAGAAGGGGCCGCTCCAGCCGACCCCGCTCGACAAGATGTTCAGCAAGGGGAACATGGACTTCTCCCCGCTCTGGCAGATGTTCGACGCGCTGTCGCGCATGATGTCGCCGTACGAGCTGAACCCGATGAACATGAACCCGCTGCGCGACGTGCTGTCGGACGTGGTGGACTTCAAGCGGCTGCGCAAGGCGCCGGCCTGCAAGACCTTCATCGCGGCGACCGACGTCTGCGCCGGCCGGCTGAAGGTGTTCGGCCCCAAGGACATCTCGGTGGACGCGGTCCTCGCCTCGGCCTGCCTGCCCTTCCTGTTCCAGGCGGTGCAGGTCGGCAACGCCTTCTACTGGGACGGCGGCTATTCCGGCAACCCGCCGCTGTTCCCGCTGATCGACCAGTGCGACAGCCGCGACATCCTGATCGTCCAGATCAACCCGGTCCGCGTGCCGGTGCCGCCGCGCACCGCCCGCGAGATCATGGACCGCGTCAACACCCTCAGCTTCAACTCCAGCATGATGCGCGAGCTGCGCGTCGTCGACTTCGTCTCCAAGCTGATCGATTCCGGCGAGCTGAGCCCGGACAAGCACAAGAAGATGCACATCCACACCGTGGATGCCGAAGAGGTGGTGGAGAAGCTGGGCGTCACCAGCAAGCTGAACGCCGACTGGGACTTCCTGACCTACATGTTCGAAACGGGCCGCCACAAGGCCGAGGAGTTCCTGGATCAGCACTTCGACAAGATCGGCAGGGAATCCTCGACCGACATCAGCGCGAAGTTCCTTGCATGACGGGAACGCGGACGGGCCGGCGGGGCAGCACCACCGCCTGGGCGGACATCGATCTGCACGCCCTCGGCCGGAACCTGGAACGGCTGCGCCGCAGCCTTCCCCCCGGTCAGGCCGTCTTCGGCGTGGTGAAGGCGGACGCCTACGGCCACGGGGCCGGACCGGTCGGGCGGGCGCTCCAGCGGTTCGGGATCGACGGGCTGGTGGTCGCCGACATGGGCGAGGGCATCACCCTGCGGCGGGCCGGCGTCACCGCCCCCATCCTGGTCATCGACCCGCCGCTGTCCAGCCAGCTCCGGCTGCCCGCCCTGCACCGGCTGGCCGCCACCGTCACCAGCGCGGCGGAGGCGCGGGCGCTCGCCATCGCCGCCAACCGCGCCGGACGGACGGTCGACGTGCATGTCCGGGTGAACACCGGCTTCGCCGGCTTCGGGGCGCCGCCGGCGGACCTGACCGATCTGCTGGCCGCGGTCGCCGCCGCGCCGGCGCTGCGGCTGGAGGGACTCTACACCCACCTGTCCGGCGCCTATGGCCCCTATGAGGACGGCGGCTTGGCGGAGCTGGAGCGGTTCGGCGGGGCGGTCGAGGCGGCGCGGGCCGCCGGGCTGCTGCCGCCGCTGGTCCACGCGCTCAGCAGCCCGGCGCTCGGCCGGCCCCTGCTGACCGGGGCGGCGGCGCGCTTCGGCTGCACGGCGGTGCGCTGCGGGGCCGCCCTGTTCGGCATCCGCATGGTGGACGGGGAGTCGCCCCTCCCCCTCGCCCCGGTGATGAGCCTGAAGGCCCGCATCACCCGCGTGACGGCGCTGGAGCCGGGCGACGTCGCCGATTACGCCGCCGCCGGCGCCGCTCCCCGGCGCACGCCGGTGGCGGTGCTGCCCTTCGGCTTCGCCGACGGCCACCACCTGCACCGGCTGACCGGCAGGGTCCTGCTGATCCGGGGCCGCCCGGCGCCAGTGCTGGGGCGTCCCTTCATGAGCAGCCTGCTGGCCGACGTGACGGACATTCCGGGCGTCCAGCCGGGGGACGAGGCGGTCCTGATCGGGCGGCAGGGCGATCACCGGATCACCGTGGAGGACATCGCGGCACGGTCCGGGCTGCGCCCCAGCGCGGTCCCGCTCCTCGGGCCGCGGGTCGTCCGCCGCTACCGCACCAGCGCCGCGGGGGAGGAGCAGACGGAATGAGCCCGCATTCCTCCCCCGATGCCTGCGGAGCCGCGGCGATCACCCGCCGCGGCTGGATGGCCGGTGCCGCCGCCGCCGGCCTCGGCGTCCTCCTCGGCGCCCTCTGCCCGCCGGCCGCGGCGCTGGCCGCCCCCGGCCGCTCCCGTCGGTCCGCGACGTGCCGCGGCGCTGGCGCGTCGGCTACGCCGAATCCATGCCCTACGGCAACTACGCCGCGACGCTCGCCGCCATCCTCGGCGAGTTGGAGCGGATGGGCTGGACCGGCGGGCTGACCGGCATGCCCTACCGTCCGGGCCAGACCGACACCGCCGCCCTGTGGTCCTGGCTGGCCGCCCACGCCGGCAGCCCGGTTCTGGAGTTCGTCGCCGACGCCCACGCCACCAATCTCACCCCCGACGCCGCCGCCGCGCTGGCGAGGCGTCTGCAGGATCCGGGCGACATCGACCTGATGATCGTCATGGGGACGGTGGCGGGCGTCGCCCTGGCGACCGACGCCCACCGGGTGCCGGTCCTCGCCTTTTCCTGCACCAACCCGATCGCCGCCGGGATCGTCGCCTCGGAAACCGACACCGGGCGCGACCATGTGTGGGCGCATCTCGACCCGCGGCGCTTCCAGCGCCAGCTGTCCATCTTCCACAAGACCTTCCGGTTCCGGCGGCTGGGCATCGCCTACGACGACAGCCCGACGGGACGGGCCATCGCCTCGCTGCCCGACATCGAGGCGACGGCCGGGCGGATCGGCTTCACGCTGGTGCGCCGGCACGTCCGCGCGCCGATCGACCATCTCGACCAGTACCGCTACGAGGTCGACCTGACCGCCGCCTGGGAGGCGCTGTCGCGCGAGGCGGAGGCCGTCTACATCACCTACGGGCGCTGGCCGCTGGACCGCTTCACCGCGCTGGCCCGGCCCTTCCTGAAGCAGCGCATCCCGACCTTCTCGCAGCTCGGCCCGGAGGAGGTGGAGCGCGGCGCGCTGATGAGCATCGCCCGCGCCGACATGGCGGGCATCGGCCATTTCGGCGCCGCCACCCTCGCCCGCGTCATGGCCGGCGAGCCGCTGCGCCGCCTGCCGCAGGTCTATTTCGACACGCCCTCCATCGCCTGGAACGCCGCGACGGCGGCGGCCATCGGCTACCGCATCCCCTTCCCGGCTCTGCTGGCGGCGGATTCACTGCACGGAGTGCTCTAGCCATGGCCTCGCCCGGTGCCCCGCACGGCCGCTCCGGCCCCCTCCGCGCCTTCCTGGTGTCCGTGCTTCTGGTGGGTGTGACGCTGGCCTTCAGCCTGAGCATCAACCTCGGCTCCTTCCGCCAGAATTACGCGGGCACGCTGATGGCCGCCTTCGCGGTGGTCGGCGGCAAGACCGCGGAGAACATCCAGGACGCGCTGGGCTACGGCAAGCCGCTCGACGACTTCTACGGGCTGGAGGCGATCCTCGACCAGCTCGCCGCCAACCTGCCCTGGGCGCGGGGAATCGGGGTCGCGGTGGCGGACGGGCGCGTCGTCGCCACCGCCAGGGGGCGGCCCGTGGAGCCGCTGCCGGAGGCCACCCTGCGCCGCGCCCGCGCGGAACTGGAGCGGCGCCCCCACTGGTTCCGGCACGACCCCGACCGCGGCGCCTACGTCCTCTATCTGCCGCTCCGCGATCCCGGCGACGCGGAACAGGGAGGGGAGCGGGGCGGGGAGCAGGACCGACGGACGGCCGACGCTCCCGCCGGCTTTCTCGTCATCCAGTCCGACAGCGCCACGGTGGACGACCGCGTCGAGGATTTCCGTGACCGCACCCTGCCGCAGCTCCTGTGGACGGGGCTGGGGACGGTCGGCTTCCTCGGCCTGACCGGACTGGCGATGGCCTTCGGGCTGCGCCGCGCGTCGGAAGGCCGCCGGGTCCGGCTGGAACGCCTGCGCCGGCTGCTGGCGCTCGGCGCGATGCTGGCCGCCCAGACCGCGGCGGCGGCGGAATGCTACACGCTGATCTCCACCGCCCATCTGGAGGCCGCCGAACAGGCGACCCAGATCGTCGCCCGGATGATCCGCAACGACGTCGAGTCGGTGGTCCGGCGCGGGCTGGACTATGGGTCCCTGGCCGGGGTGGACGGCTATTTCGAGCGCATCAGCGCCGGCATGCCCACCCTCCGCTCCATCGAGCTGGCCGTGCCCGGCGCAACCCCGCCGGGCCAGGAGGCCCGCCACACCGTGAGCGGCGTTCCCTTCCTGTCGGACATGCCGGACGTGACGCTGCGCTGGCCGCTCGCCCAGGACCGCGGCGGCGAGACCCGCGAACTGGTCGCCGTGGTCGACGGCGACCGGGTGGCGGCGCAGCTGGGCGAGTTCGGGCTGGACATGGCGACCATCCTCGTCACCTCGCTGCTGTTCATGTTCGAGATGGACCGCGCGCTCGGCGGGCGGACGCGGATGGCCCGCCGTTCGGGCGACGGGCGGGCCGGACATGGCAAGGCCGTGGACGTCCGAATCGGCGACTTCGCCGGCTCCATCCGCTTCTCGGCCTTTCTGATGTATTTCGGCGCCTTTCTGCCGGTGTCCTTCGTGCCGCTGCTGATGACCAGCTTCGGCGGGCAACCCTTTCCCTTCCTGTCGCCGTCCCAGGTCGCCGCGGCGCCCTTGACGGCGGAGATGCTGTGCGGAGTCGCCGCGGCGCTGATCGCCGGACGGCTGACCGGACGGTTCGGCTGGCGGGCGGTCTCGCTGGCCGGCTTCGCGGCGGCGGCGGCGGGCATGGCGCTGGCCGCCGTGGCGGCGGTGGCCGCCGACCCGCTGCTGTTCGTCCTGGCCCGCGGGCTGAGCGGGGCGGGCGGCATGGCCGGGCTGATCGCCGCGAACGCCCTGATCGGGCGGCTGCGCGGGGTTGCCGACAGCTCCGCTCTGCAACCCGGCCTGTTCGCCGGCATGTACGCCGGGGTCAACTGCGGGGCGGTGTCGGGCGCCCTGCTCTCCACCACCTACGGGCCGGTGACGGTGTTCGCCGCCGGCGCGCTGATCCCGGTCGCCGGGCTGCTCTACACCGCCTTCGGCATCCCCCGCCTGCCCGGAGCCGTTTCGCCGGACGCGCACTGCGCACCCGCGGCGGTTCCCACGCCATGCGGGACGGTTCACCCACGGCGACGGCGCATTAAGGTGCCGCTGTTCCTGGCGCTGATCTCTCTGCCCACCGCGGTGGCGGCGATGTTCCTGCCCTTCTATCTGCCGCTGTTCATCGCGGACCTCGGCCTGTCGTCGGCGACGGTGGGCCGTGCCTACCTGCTGCACGGCCTGTGCGTCGTGCTGGCCGGGCCGCTGCTGACCCGGATGGCGGCGCGGCGCCTGCCGATCCCGGGGGTGACCCTGCTGTCGGCGGCGATGATCGCCGGGGCGCTGGCCCTGTTCGGTCTCCAGGCGTCGCTGTGGACGGCCTTCGCCACGGTGTTCGCGATCGGTCTGGCGGAGAGCTTCGGCCTGTCCGCCCAGATCCGCCATGCCGAGCTTCTCGCGGCGCGCGAGGCCCGGCGGCGCGATTCCGTGCTGGCCCTGCACGTCAACACCCGCAAGCTCGGGCAGGCCGCCGGGCCGCTGCTGTTCGGCACGCTGGCCGCCGCCGTCCCGCTGGGCGCCGGACCGGAGGGGGTGGGCCTGATCGGCGGGCTGCTGGCCGGCAGCCTGTTCCTCTTCGCCCTGCTGACGTGGCGGCGGACCGTCCCGTCCCGCACGGCGCGCCGGCGGCGGGAGGAAGGGCGATGACCGGCCTGCGCTTCGCCCCGCTGACCCCGGACACCCTGGGCGCCGTCCTGGCGCTGCAGCGGGAGGCCTGCGGCCCGCTGATGCACCCGCTCAGCGAGTCCGAGCTGTCGGACATGCTGGCCGGCCCGCGGATCGGGCATGGGGTGGTGCTCGGCGCGCTGGCCGGCGGCGCGCTCGCCGCCTTCCTCGCCGTGCAGTTTCCCGGCCGGGCCACCCACAATCTGGGCCGGGATTACGGCCTTCGGGACGGGGACCTCGACCGGGCCCTGCATTTCACCGGAATCCTGGTGCATCCGGACCGGCGTGGGCAGGGTCTGCACCGGCGCCTGATCGAAACCGCCGCGCAGGGGGTCCTGCCGCCGGGCCGGCACCGCTACTGGTTCGCCACCGTCCGGCCCGAGAACACCGCCAGCGTGCGCGGGATGCTGTCGGTCGGCATGCGCGTCTTCGCGCGCAAGCCCAAGCACGACGGGCACGACCGCCTCCTCTTCGTGCGCGACCTGTCCGCCCCGGCCGGCGGCTGAGGCCCCCTTTGTCATCGTCGCCACCGCCCCTTTGGCCTTCCGGAGACCGCCCGATGTCCCAAACCCCGTACCGGATACGCCTGCGCGTGGGGATCGCGCTGGCCTTCCTGCTGACGACGGTGCCGCTGATCGCGGTGATGCTCAGCTACCTCCACCACGAGAACTCCCGCACGGCGCTGGAGGTGGCGTCGCAGTCCATCGCGCGCACCACCCAGACGGTCACCAACGACCTGAACGGTCTGGTCAGCCCGGTGGCCCGCGTCGCCGAGGCGATGGCCGGATTCGGACGGATCGACCGGAACGGGCTGCGCCGCATCGAATCGCTGCGCTACTTCTCCGATGCCCTGGCCACCCTGCCGCAGCTCGCCTCCCTCTATGTCGGCTTCGCCGGCGACGGGGCCTTCTTCCAGATGGCGCGGCTGGCCCCCGACGGCGGGCGCTTCGGCCCCGCCACTCCGCCGCCGGGCAGCGCGCTCGCCCTGCGCATGCAGGATTCCAGCTCGGGCCGGTTCGCCGACTCCTATTTCTATCTGCGCTCCTGGGGACAGGTCACCGGCGTGGAGCGGACGGAGGCGACGGAGGACCCGCGCACCGCCCCATGGTATGTGGCGGCGCAGAAGGCGGGGACGGCGGTGATGTCCGACGCCTTCGTCCTGCCGGCGACCCGGCGCCCGGTGGTCACCGTCTCCTACCGGATGGCCACCGACGACGGGGTGCCCATCGGCACCATCGGGGCCGACGTCTCGCTGGACAGGCTGGCGGCCCGGCTGGACGCCCTGCGCATCGGGCCGTCCGGCGCGGTGTTCGTGATCGACGGCAACGGGCGGGTGATCTGCCACAACCGGTCCGACCTGCTGGTCGGCGGCGACGGCGCGGCGGCGGCGCTCCACACCACCGCGTCCTTCCCCGATCCGGTGGTGGCCGAGGCGGTGGAGCGCCGCGCCGGCGGGGCCGGCGACCGCTTCATCGCCCCGCTGGGACCGCTGGGCCGCGACTACATCGTCGAGTTCGCGACCCTGACCGACGGGATCGGCGGCGGCTGGACCGTCGGCGTGGCGGTGGAGGTGGACGAGTTCGTCGGCTCCATCCGCCGCGCCACCTACCGCATCGTCGTGATCGGCGCCGGGCTGCTGGCGGTGTCGGTTCTGCTGCTGCTCTGGCTGTCGCACCGGCTGACCCGCCCGATGCAGGACATCGTGTCGGAGACCAATCGCATCCGCCATTTCGACCTGAACGGCCGCTTCGCCGTCCGCACCCGCGTGCAGGAGGTGGCGGAGCTGGCCGGCGCCGTGGAGGCCATGAAGGGCGGCCTGCGCCGCTTCGGCGCCTATGTGCCCAAGGCGCTGGTGCGCGACATCATCGTCACCGGCGACGGCGGCGAGCTGGGCGGCGAGACGCGCCCCCTCAGCATCCTGTTCAGCGACATCGCCGGCTTCACCGCGACCAGCGAAGCCATGCCGCCGCAGCAGGTTCTGGACCGGCTGACCACCTATTTCGAGCGGATGACCGCCTGCATCCACGGCCATGGCGGCACGGTGGACAAGTTCATCGGCGACGCCATCATGGCCTTCTGGAACGCCCCGCGCCCCGACCCGGACCACGCGGAGCACGCCTGCCTCGCCGCGCTCGGCTGCCTGTCGGTCAACCGCGCCATCAACGACGCCTGCCTCGCCGCCGGCATGCCGCCGATGCCGACCCGCTTCGGCCTGCATCTGGGGGAGGTGGTGGTGGGCAACGTCGGCTCCTCCGACCGCATGCAGTACACGGCGCTCGGCTCCCACGTGAACCTCGCCTCGCGCATCGAGGGGCTGAACAAGGTCTACGGCACCAGCATCCTGGTCACGGGGGCGGTGGAGCAGGCGGTGCGCGGGCGCTTCCTGTTCCGGCCCGTCGATCTCGCCGTGCCCTCCGGCCTTTCGGCGCCGATCGAGCTGTTCGAGCTGGTCGGCGCGCTCGACCCGCATTCGGCCTTCGCCCGCCCGCCGGAGACCCACGACCTGTGCCGCCAGTGGCACGTCGCCGTCTCGCTCTACCGCGGCCGGCGCTGGTCGGCCGCCCTGGAGCTTCTCCAGCCCCTGGCCGGGGAGCCGGAAGTGGCGGCGCTGGCCCGGCTCTACATCGCGCGCTGCGAGCGGCTGATCGCCGACCCGCCCGGCGACGGCTGGGACCCCGCCGAGCATTTCAAGACCAAGTAGCCAGAAGAGGACGCGATGAAAAGCAGATGGACGGCGCGGCTGATGGCCGCCTGCACAATACTGGCGCTGGCGCTCGCCGCCGCCGGGGTGTCCGCCGAGACGGTCATCAAGCTGGCCCACCCCAACCGCAACGACGCCTTCGACAACACCGCCGGGGCGATGGCCATCGTCTTCAAGAACCATGTGGAGGTGGCGACCGAGAAGCGCGTGCGGGTGGAGATCTTTCCCGAAGGCCAGATGGGCCGCGACGGCGACGCGGTGAAGCTGGTCCGCCAGGGGACCATCCAGTCGGCCATCTCCTCGGTCGGCGGCGTGGCCCCGCTCTACCCGATGCTGGCGGTCATCGACCTGCCCTTCGCCTACTCCTCCGTCGCCAACGCCTACGACGTCTTCGACGGCCCCTTCGGCCACCGGCTGGCCGAGGAGATCCGGCGCAAGGCGGGTCTCGCCGTGCTGGGCTTCGGCGATCCGGGCGGCCTGTTCACCATCACCAATTCCAAGCGCCCGATCCGCCTGCCCGAGGACATGAAGGGCCTGAAGATCCGCACCATGGATCTGGAGACGCACCGCACCATGATCGGCAGCCTGGGCGGCACGCCGGTCAACGTCGCCTGGTCGGACCTCTACAACGCGCTGGGCACCGGCGCGGTGGACGGCCAGATGAATCCGGTGCCGATCGTCCGCTTCGCCCGCTTCGACGAGGTGCAGCGCCACCTGACGCTGAGCAACCACCTGTTCCTCCCCTATGTCTGGGTGATGAACGCCAAGTTCCTGGACGACCTCGCCCCCAGCGACCGCGCGGCCGTGCTGAACGGCGCCCGGCTGGGCGTCGTCGCCAGCCGCGGCCTCAGCCGGCTGATCGAATCCTCGGACCGCGGCCTGCCGCCGCTGGCCCAGCGCATGGAGGTCCACACGCTGACCCCGCGCGAGGCGGAGGCGTTCCGCAAGGTCACCCAGCCCGCGGTGCGGCAGGCCATCGAGCGGCGGTTCGGCGCCGAGGGGGTGGAGATGCTGGCCGCCTTCGAACGGGCGATCCGCGAGGAGCGGACGCCGTAGGCGGCGCAGCCGGGCGGTCAGCTCATCCCATCCGCCGGACCGCTCCCCCGGCCAGCGCGCGCAGCCGGCCGGCGCGGCCGTGGCCCGTCCCCTCGCCCGCCCCGTCTGCGGACGCGCTTCCCGCCGCCGCGATCACCGACAGGCGTCGCGCCAGCGCCCATTCCGGCGCGCAGGCCTCCTCGCACAGCGCCCGCATCTCGGCGATGGACGGGCGCCATTTCTGCGTGCGGCGCCAGGTCCGCGCCGCCGCATCGACCGCCCAGGCCGGGAACTCGCCGAGATCCTCCGCCCAGTCGAGCGCGACCAGATGCTCCACCTCCGGCGCGGTTCCCTTGGCCGGATAATGGCTGAGCAGGGCCAGGACGCGGGCCAGCAGGTGGTCCGGCGTCGCCGGGGCCAGGATGGAGGCGGTCAGCTCGTCGAGCGCGCGCCGCGCCATCATGGCGTGCTGGCCGGTCACGCCCTCCGGCGGGCTCCAGTCCTCCGTCACCCCATCGAACCCGCGGTCGCCGAAACGCGGCCGGCACTCCACGAGGCCGGAGGCGAGGACGTCCCTGAGGGGCCCGGGCAAGGTGGAAACCAGAGCGACGCGGCGCTCCGCAGCCGGGGCGGACGGGTTAAAGGCCGGCGGTGGACGGGATGGCAAAGGAGTCACGACCGAAGGGCTTGGAGCCCTGGGCGGGACGGATCGCGGCTGTGCGGTCATGGTGTTACCTCACCTCCAGACTTGCGGGCGGGCTTGCGGGGCGGGACCGTGGGCGGCGTTGAGCTTCGCCGCGGCGGCCATCCAAGCACCGAGTTTCTGTTCGGGAACGGGCGCGGACGCTGCGGGCCTCGTGACGGTCGCGGGGCCGGTCGGTCGGATCATCGGCGCTTTGCCGGCGGCGGCGTCCTGCGCGAGCCAGGCTTTCCAGGCGGCCCCCGCATCGCGGTAGCGATAGCCATGGGCTTGGCAGCGCAGCCGGAATCCTTCGGCATGGCGGTCGAGATCCACCCCGGCGAAGCGGCTTTCGGCCCAGGCGCGATCCCCGGCATCCGGCATCCAACCGTCCGGCACGGCCTGCGCCGGCCCGCGCGAAGCGTGCGAGTCCGGAGTCTGTTCGGATTCCGGCTGTTTCTGTCGCACCGGTGCACATGGGGAGTCGGCGGGAGCGACATCCTTGCCCGGCGGCTGCACAGGGGGCGTTCCGGTCCGGTCGCACGCCGCCGCAGCCGCCGGAATCGGTCCGTCGCCGGGAACCAGCCGCAGCCGGTACAGGCAGGACAGGCGCCCGCCCGAGGCGGAGCGGCGGGACTCCCTCCCGATCACCCCGGATTCGGCGAGCTGGCCGAGGATGCGGTTCACCGTGCTGCGGCTGCGCTTCAGCGCGGTGGCGAGGGTCGCCTGGGACGGCCAGCATTCGCCGCGGGCGTTGGCGTAGGTCGCCAGTGCCGCCAGAACGGCCAGACCGTCGGCGTCGATGGCGGGGTGGCCGAGCCACCAGGCCGGAATCCGGCCCCACCGCCCGGTGTCGGCGGGCGGGCCGGATTCTTGTGGGCTGGATTCTCGCGGGCCCTCATCCGGTGGAATGTCCATGGCTGTGTCGTCGCGGGGTGTCATGATGCGGTCTCCGCAAGGCAATCGGGACCGGCTCCGCACGGACGGCGGGCCGGTGGCTTTGCGGATCAGGATTCCCGGCGGCGCCCGGCTCTTCAAACCGCGGGCTGTCGCTCCATAGCCGGGCATGGAGCGGTAACCCGCGCCGTTGAAGCCCTGGCCCGCGCTCCTGGAGCCTTTGCCCGCCACCATGGAGCGACAGCCCGCGCTTCATCGCCGAATCGGAATCCTGGAGCGGGAGCCCGCGCTTCTGGAGCCTTTGCCCGCGCTTCCGGATTCGGACCATGGAGCCGCAGGCCGCGGCCGGCGCGCCGGATCATGGAGCAACAGCCCGCGCTTCGGCGCAAAGCCCCCCGCGCATCATGGAGCGATAGCCCGCGGGTATGGAGCGATAGCCCGCGCCCTGCCGTCCTCACCCCCTCCGTCCGGTCATCGGGTGGCGAGCAGAGGGTGGAGCTTTTGCTCGCGCTTCGCCGGTCCGGCCCATGGAGTTCCGACTCGCGGGGAGACTCGCGGTCATGGAGCGATAGCCCGCGCCCCGATCCCCGCCCCGATCCCCGCCTTGATCTTCGCCTTGGGCCTCGCCGGGGCGGAACGATTCGCGTCGGGCGGCGGAGTCGCCCGCAGAGTCGAAGGATGTCAACGCGCTGCCGGGAAAGCGCGGGCTATCGCTCCATACCCGCGGGCTATCGCTCCATGGGCGCGGGCAAAGGCTCCATACCGAAGGAGGTCGCCCGTCACGAAGCGGTTGTCAGCGCGCCCCGGCCGCCGCATGGTCATAGCCGGGCAAGGAGGGATTGGATGAGCAAGATCGCGACACCCGGCGCGCTGCAACTGGTTCTGTTCGAGCTGGAGGACCGCTCCCAGTCGCACCTGATCGCGCTGTACGATCTGGCGCCGCGCTACGTCTTCGCCTCGCGCGACGGCGGGCGGTCCGCGGAGACCGCGCCCGCGAAGGGCAATTTCGTCGCGTCGATCAAGCGCGAGTTCACCTATCACGGCAGCACCTTCCACCTGACCATCCAGCCCGCCCGTCTGACCAAGATGGTCAACCGCGACGACGGCACCGCCCAGGCCGACGGCCAGACCGAGATCGAATACGAGGTCTTCCCCGCCGAGCGCGAGCAGGTGGTGGAGCATGTGGTGCGCCGCCTCGCCATGGACCGCTCGCGTCTGTCGCTGGGCGGCGAGAACCGCGACAAGGTCCAGATGCGCTTCACCCTCTACGAGATCCAGCGCGAGCTGAAGGCGGTCGGCCACACCCTGTCGATCCGCGACATCCGCGAATCGCTGACCATCCTGGCGCGCTCGCGCATCATCATCGGCAAGCCGGCGGAGGGGGTGAAGAAGGGCCGCGGGGCCAACCTGCTGGAATCCACGGCCTTCCCGGTGCTGGCCATCCGCTCCCGCCCCGACCTGATCGGCGACGAGGGGGGCGACGAGGAAACCCACCTGCAGTTCAACCCGCTGGTTTCCTCGGCCATCCGGAACCTGGAGTTCAAGCCGGTCAGCTACCAATGGCTGATGCGGCTGAAGAGCCCGGTGTCGCGCTGGCTCTACAACCGTCTCAGCGCCGAGTACGATTATTCGGGGGCGGAGGCGCCGGGCGACCTGGGCGCCAAGGCGATGACCCTGTCGGCGGACGAGATCATCAAGAACAGCGGCATGAATGTGTGGAGCCGCCGCCGCGACACGCTGCGCGCGGTGACCTCGGCGGTGGACGCCCTGGTCGAGGAAGGCATCCTGACCAGCGCGGAAAAGCTCTACGACAAGGTGGGCGCCCGCATCGAGGGGATCACCTACGTGATGCTGCCCAGCGCCAAGTTCCTGGCCCAGGTGCGCAAGGCGCAGGCGGTGGAGAGCGCCAACGTGGCGGCCATGCGGGCGATCACCGGCGATGATCGCCGGCCCACCGATTTCGTGCCGGTCACCCCCGCCACGACGGTGGAGACCCGGGCCCGCCGCGCCAGGCGGCTGACCGAGGAAGCGCCGCGCCTGCCGATGGCCGAGGCGGGCTGACGGAGCGTCCGCGACCGGGCTCAGTCCCGGTCGGCGGCGTTCTCGGTGGCGTTCTCGGCGGCGGCGTTCAGCGAGTCACGCAGGCGCAGAAGCGCGTCGCGCAGACCGGCGAGGTCGGGCAGCGGGCAGTTGGCCGCCGCGGCGATGTGCTCCGGCAGGGCCGTCGCCCGCTCCCGCAGGGCGGTGCCCTGCGGCGTCAGGTGGATGCGCACCAGCCGCTCATCCGCCGGGTCGCGCGCGCGGGTGACCAGCCCCTGCCCTTCCAGCCGCTTCAGCAGCGGGGTCAGGGTGCCGCTGTCGAGCAGCAGCCGCTCCCCCAGCGCCTTCATGGTCTGGCCGTCGCGTTCCCAGAGCAGGAGCATGACCAGATACTGCGGGTAGGTCAGCTCCAGCGCCTCCAGCAGCGGGCGGTAGACCCGCGTCATCGCCAGATTCGCCGAATAGAGGGCGAAGCAGGCCTGGTTGGCCAGAAGAAGCGGGTTGTCGTTCTCGGTGCTCATCGTTCGGGGGTTCCCAATCAGGGACGCGTCGCGGGCCTGTTGCGCGCGACCCCATAGCGCATGGGGATATGGCACGCAACAGACCCGAGAGTGCAGAACCCTGCTATGCGCCCGTTACGCGATGACCGTGTTCACCGCGATGTTGCCCTTGGTCGCGTGGCTGTAGGGGCAGACCTTGTGGGCGCGGGCCACCAGATCCTCGGCCGCGGCCTTGTCCAGGCCGGGCAGCGACACGGTGAGGTCCACCGCGAGGCCGAAGCCCTCGCCGTCGTCGCGCGGGCCGATGCCGACCTGGGCGGTGACGGTGGCGTCCGCCGGAACGGCGATCTTGTCGCGGCCGCCGACGAACTTCATGGCGCCGATGAAGCAGGCCGAATAGCCGGCGGCGAACAGCTGCTCGGGGTTGGTGGCGCCGCCCTTGCCGCCCAGCTCCTTCGGGGCGGCCAGCGCCACCGACAGCAGGCCGTCGTCGCTCTCCGCCTTGCCGTCACGCCCGCCGGTGGCCGTCGCCTTGGCCGTGTAGAGGGTCTTCATTGCGTACACTCCTGTGAACAGATGGATCGTTTCGATCGGGGAAGCGGGTTGCCGCTTGTTGTCGAGGAGGACTATCGCGCAAAATCGAATTGCGCGCAATATGATTGGCCATGCGCTATTCGATTGCGCGCAATGCATCGTCGGAATGGCGCCGGGGCACGCGCTTCGCAGGGGAAACGGGTCAGGGCGCGCGCCGGTAGCTCCAGACGAAGCTGCCGTTGTGGCCGCACCAATAGCCGCTGGCCGCGCGGTTGGGCTCCAGGTCGGGGATGACGATCCCACCGTCCTCTCCGGCGACCAGGATCAGGCCGCCGCCTTCCGCGTCGGGCGTGCCGACGATCAGCCGCCCCTGGTCGTCCGGCCGCCCGACGCCGGAAAAGTCGCACACCCAGCGCCCCGCCGAGGGTTCGGCGCCGCTGACGCTGACGGCGACGGTCCCGTTGCGCAGGGCCATGGCGGCAATGCCGATGAACCCCTCATGATCAAAGAGGCCGACATAGCGCCCGGCCGGTGACGGCGGTGTGGCCGGATCGGTGCGGAAGGACAGGACGGCCATACGTCCATCATACGCGCTGCGCAGGCAGGCCGCGTCGGCGCCGCAGGAGTCGCGCTCGCGCAGCCAGGCCCGCTGGTCGGCCTTCACGGCGGCCCCGGCGGCGCCCTCCTCCGGGCTGGCGCCCGACAGGCGCTCCAGGGCGGCGCGGTAGGTCGCGGCCAGCCGCCCGTCCAGCGCGGAAAGCGCCGGATCGGCGCAGATCGCCTTTTCCGTCGGGGTGGTGGCCTTGGAGCAGGGAAAGCCCGCCGTGGCGGCGGTGGCGGCGGTGGTGGCGGTCGGCAGGGCCAGGAGGCCAAGGGCGAGCAGCGCTGGGCGGAGCATGCGGATTTCCCTTCGACGGTCGGGCCTCGACTCTGCCGTGGCGGCGGAGAGCGGTCAACCCGTCCGCCAGGGATCATCCGGTCCGCTGTGTTCCCACCTCCCCTCGGAAGCAGGACATCCGCGCTTCGCAGCGCTGCGGAAGTCCCCATCGTCACAGCGCTGCGATCAACTCTTTTAGCAGCGCTGCGAAGACTTGCTTGCTTGAAAGATCATGCTCCATTTTATTCTGTGTTGTGCGCTGCATCATAGTAATGGAAGCCATGCGTTATCGGCGCGTCGTCTTTCGGAGGGGCGGTGTCAATATATCCAGGCAGGCAACACCGCCCCTCCGCCGGCATCGCGCAGGCCCCTTCCATGGCCCGCCGCCGACCCCGGCGCCCGAGCGGCACCGCCAGAGACATTTTCCATCGAACCGCGGCCCCTGATGCCGCCATGAGGACAGCCATGAACGCCGATAGCTTTGCCACCCCCCTGTCGTCCACGGAACTGCGCAACATCCGCCGTCAGGCGGAAGCCATGCGGGCCGCCTATCTGCGCAGCCTGTTCCGCCGTCTGGCGGCGGCCTTCAGCCGTCCGGGCGCGGCGACCAACGGCGGCCTGACCGCCGCCCGCTGAGGCGCACCCGACAGAGCAGGTCCCCTGCACGCGGCCGGACGGTCCGGCCGCGACTTTTTCGCCCGCATATGACCAATTTTAGCAAGATTCGTTAAGATTTTGCCGTGTATCATTTTCTAATGATACCCGAAATGGTGGTCTGGGGCGGGCGCAAAAATGCAGGTTGTAATCGTCGATGACGATCCCTCCACGCTGTTCATCACCAGCGCGGTCATCCGGCGGATCGACGACGCGGAGCCCATCGGCATGGGCAGTCCGCTGGACGCTCTGGACTGGTTGGCCGTCAACACGCCCGACCTGATCCTGATCGATCACGTCATGCCGGATCTCGACGGCATGGACGTGCTGGAGCGCATCCGCGCCCAGCGGCACCTCGCCGACGTCCCGGTGGTGATGATCACCGCCGACACGTCGGTGAAGCTGCGGGTGGCCGCCCTTGAAAGCGGCTGCACCGATTTCCTGACCAAGCCCATCATCGTGCCGGAGCTGCTCGCCCGGGCGCAGAACCTGCTGCGCCTGCGGCTGGGCCAGCGGATGATGCGCGACCAGGCCGCCGTGCTGCGCAGCCGGGTGGAGGAGGCGACCGCCCAGCTCCGCCAGCAGGCGCAGGAGCTGGTGGCCCGCCTCGCCCGCGCCGCCGAGTACCGCGACCCGGAAACCGGCCTGCACATCGAGCGGATGGCGAGCTACTCGCGCGTCATCGCCGAAAGCCTCGGGATGGACCCCGACGACTGCGCCCGGCTGGCCGAGGCCGCGCCGATGCACGACATCGGCAAGATCGGCATTCCCGACGCCATCCTGCTGAAGCCCGGCCGCCTGACCGACAGCGAGATGCGGGTGATGCGCGAGCATCCGGTGATCGGCCACGCCGTGCTGCAGGGAAGCGAGCATCCCCTCATCTGCGAGGCCGCGGAGATCGCGCTGGGCCATCACGAGAAGTACGACGGCACCGGCTATCCCAAGGGCCTGCGGGGGGAGGAGATTCCGCTGGCCTGCCGCATCGTCGCCATCGCCGACGTCTTCGACGCCTTGGCCACCGCCCGCCCCTACAAGAAGCCCTGGCCGCTCGACGCCGCGAAGGCCTACATCGTCGAGCACAGCGGCAGCCATTTCGATCCGGTCTGCGTCGACGCCTTCCTGCGCGCCTGGACGTCGATCCTCGCCATTCACGACGCCCATCCCGACCCGGATTTCACCGGGACGGACGGCGCCGCGTTCCGCTAGACGGGAGGGCGCGATGCCGGACACCGCCGTTTCTCTTCCCCTGCCCGAGCACGGTCACCGGGCCTACGCGTTCCGGTCCAGGGCGTTGGTCTCCGGGGTGTGGATGGCCACGCTCCTGCTGACCGCGGCGGCCTGGACCGCGGCCTTCTACCTGACGGAGCGCGACCAGCGCGACGCGCTCCAGCGGGCCGAGCGCGACACCGGCAATCTGGCGCACATCATCGCGGAACAGACCACGCGGGCCATCGCCGGGACCGACCGCATCCTGTCCTTCATCGGCTACGATCTGTACCGGCTGGGCAGCCAGAGCCCGCTGCTGCGCGACGTGATGCGCAACGCGACGCTGGATTCGGACCTGCTGCTCCAGCTCGCCTACGCGGACGGCAAGGGCGACCTGATCCAGACCAGCGTGGACAACGCCCCCGCCCGGGTGAATCTCGCCGACCGCGAGCATTTCCGCGTGCACAAGGAAGGCACGGTGGAGGGGCTGTTCATCAGCCGGCCGGTCTTCGGGCGGGCGTCGGGCAAATGGTCGATCCAGCTCAGCCGCAAGGTCACCGCCCCGGACGGTGGGTTCGGCGGGATGATCGTCGCCTCGCTCGACCCCTTCTACTTCGGGCGCACCTTCGACAACCTGGATGTGGGCCGCGAGGGCGTCATCTCCATCATGGGGATGGACGGCATCCTGCGGGCGCGCAGCGTCATGGATGACCGGATCATCGGGCTGGACGTCAGCCGCAGCGTCATCTTCACGGAGGCGAAGGACCGGACGGAAGGCTTCGTGCGCTCCGTCAGCTCGATCGACGGCGTGGCCCGCCTGACCAGCTTCCGGCGCCTTACCAACTATCCGCTGATCGTCACGGCCGGCCTGGGCGAGGCGGAGTTCATGGCCGAAACCTGGGCGCGCCAGCGGGCCTACACCGTCGGGGCGGGCCTGACCACCGCCCTGCTGTTCGTCCTGGCCACGCTGGTGACGCTGCAGAGCCGCGCCCAGGAGCGCGCCCACGCCACGCTGGACGAGGCCGCCCGGCACCTGCGCGCCAGCAAGACGAAGCTGCGCGACATCGCGGAGACGGCGTCCGACTGGTTCTGGGAGATGGACGCCGATCTCTGCTTCGCCGGCGTGTCCGGAGCCTATGCCGGATCGATCCGCGATCCGGACCTGTACCGCGGCCGGCGCTGCGAGGACATCGCCCAGCGCGAAGCCGGCGACGACGCGCATTGGGAGGAGCACCGCCGCACCCTGGAGGACCGGCAGCCCTTCCGCGATTTCGAATTCGCGGTCCGCGGACCGGACGGCGACACCCGCATCTGGTCGCTCAGCGGCAAGCCGGTCTTCGACGATCAGGGCGCCTTCGCCGGTTACCGCGGCTCCGGCTCCGACGTGACGGAGCGGCGTCGGGCGGAACGGTCGCTGACCGACAGCGAGCGGCGCTACCGCGCCATGTTCGCCGCGGTCGGCCAGCCCATCGTGGTGACCGACCAGAACGCCGTGATCACCGGCTTCAACCCGGCGGCGGAGGCCCTCTTCGGCTACCGCGAGGCGGAGATGATCGGGCGCAACGTCAGCGCCCTGATGCCGGACGGGCACGCCGTCAACCACGACCGCCTGTTCCAGGATTACCAGTCCAGCGGCCGGGGCAGCCCGAGCGGCGTGGTCCGCGAGGTTCCGGTCCAGCGCGCCGACGGCCGGCTGGTGCCCACCGAGATCGCCCTGTCGAGCTGGCGCGCCGGCGGGCGCGAGCATTTCATCGGCGTCTTCCACGACCTGTCCAAGGCCAAGCAGATCGAGGCGGACCTGCGCCGCGCCCGCGACAGCGCCGAGCACGCCAACCGGATGAAGAGCGAGTTCCTGGCGACCATCAGCCACGAGATCCGCACGCCGATGAACGGCGTGCTGGGCACGCTGACCCTGCTGGACGGCGAGGGGCTGGATGCGGAGGAGCGGCGGCTGGCCGGCGTCGCCCGCCGCTCGGCGGAAAGCCTGCTGCGGTTGCTGGACGACATCCTGGACTTCTCCAAGCTGGAGGCCGGGCGGATCGCCATCGAGGAGGAGACCTGCGCGCCCGCCGACCTCGCGGAGGCGGTGATGGCGGTGTTCCAGCCCTCGGCCGCGGACAAGGGGCTGTCCCTGTCCTGCCACATGCTGCCCACGGTGCCGCAGGCGGTGGTCACCGATCCGGCCCGCCTGCGGCAGGTCCTGTTCAATCTGGTCGGCAACGCGGTGAAGTTCACCGGCAGCGGCCATGTGGCCGTGCGGGCCCGCCGCGGCGCCGACCTGCCGGACGGGCGTTTCCTTCTGGAATTCGAGGTGGAGGACACCGGCATCGGCATCGCCGCGGAGTCCATGCCGTCCCTGTTCGACCGCTTCACCCAGGCCGACAGCTCCATCACCCGCCGCTACGGCGGCACCGGCCTGGGGCTGGCGATCTGCAAGGAGCTGTGCGGGCTGCTCGGCGGGACGATTTCCGTCTCCAGCGCGCCGGGCAAGGGAAGCCTGTTCCAGTTCTCGGTCGCCTGCGCGCCCGGCGATCCGGCGGCGCTGCGCCAAGCCGCGGAGGCGCCGCCGGCCGCCCCCCTGCCGCCCCTGCGGGTCCTGGCGGTGGACGACAACGCGGTGAACCGGGACATCGTGCGCGGCCTGCTGGTGCGCGGCGGGCACAGCGTGGTCACCGCCGCGGATGGCAACGAGGCGGTGCGGGTGGTGGAACGGTCGGAGCAGCCCTTCGACGTGGTCCTGATGGACATCCAGATGCCGGGGATGGACGGGCTGACCGCCACCCGGCTGATCCGCGCCTTGCCGGCGTCGCGCAACGGGGTGCCGGTGATCGCGCTGACCGCCCACGCCTCGGGCAGTTCGCTCCCGGAATGCATGGCGGCGGGCATGAACGGGTTCGTGCCGAAGCCGCTGCGCCCGGCGGCGCTCGACGCGGCGATCCGCGCCGTCGTCGGCAGCCCCGCGCCCAAGGTGGTTGCCGAGGCGGCTCCGGAAACCGCTCCGGCGGTGGAACTGCTGGACCGCGAGCAGGTGGACAGCGTGGCCGATGCCCTCGGCCCGGAGAGCTGGTCCGAGGCCGTGCGGGGCTTCTCCCGCACCGCGCGGGAACAGGTGACGCGGATCAGCGCCGCCCTGGCCAGCGGCGAGGAGCACCGCCGCGCCGCCCACACGCTCAAGGGGCTGTCCTGGAATGTGGGGGCGAAGCGGCTGGGCGACCTCGCGCTGGCGCTGGAAAAGGCGCCGCCCGAGGAGGCCCTGGCCCTGGTCGGAGGCCTGGAGAGCGTGCTGAAGGACAGCGTCGAGGCCCTGTCCGAGCCCCTCCTGCCCGAGCCCCTGTAAGGATGCCGTGAGGCTCGGGCGAGGGCCTGTTAGGAGGCCGGCATCTCGCCGGTCACCCAATAGTCCACGCGCTGCTTGTTGTTGGCGATGTAGGTGTCGATCGCCTTGTCATAGGAGCTGGCGTCGGCCTCCAGCATGATCTTCTCCAGATCCTCCAGCGGCAGGTACATCCGGGTCAGGAACTCGGCGACCTTGGGGTGCTCCTGGTAGAAGTTCTTGCGGGCCATGACGTGGACGCGCTCCAGCCCGCCCAGCGAGCCCTTCGGGTCCTCCAGGTAGCGCAGCTTCCACTTGGCGAACATCCAGTGCGGGCTCCAGGCGGTGACGGCGATCCAGTCCTCGCGCCGATCGGCGCGGCCGAGCGCGGCGGTCATCGCGGCGCCGCTGGCCGACACCAGCTCGTAGCCGTCGAGGCCGTAATCCTTCAGCGCCTTCTCCGACGCCTGCATCAGGCCCGAACCGGGGTCGATGCCCTGGATCTTGCCCTTCAGCTTCTCACGGATTTCCGGCTTGGCGAGGTCGGCGATGGTCTTCACCTGATCCTCCGGCACATAGTCCGGCACGGCCCAGCCCAGGCGGGCGCGGGTGTAGAGCATGCCCAGCGGCACGATGTCCTTGCCCACCTTGTCCAGGTAGGAGGCGTGGGTGGTCGGCAGCCAGGACATCATCATGAAGTCGAGGTCGCCCTTGGCCAGCCCCTGATACTGCAGGCCGATGTCGGCCAGCACCAGCTCGACCGGCTGATCCAGCCGTTCCTGGATGAGGCGTTGAGCGAGCTTGGTCACCGCCTCGGCGTCGGACCAGGCGGTCCAGCCGATGCGGACCGGCTTCTTGTCCTCCGCAGCCAAGCTGGCGGAGGACAGGGCGGTGCCGCCGATCACGGCGGCGACGCCGAGGGCCATCATCTTCAGAAACGTGCGTCTCATGCAAAAAATCCTTTGTTTTGTATGGTTTTGGGGATGGCGGTTCATCCCGCTTCCGTGACTCCGTGCGTGGGAGACAGGCGCGCGCCGTCCTTCGGCTGCTCCGCGCGGCGGCGGTTCAGCAGGGCGCGCAAAGCGGACCGGGGGGAGCGTCCCCCCGCGTCCGGGGTTCCGAAACTCTGGGTGATGCGGTCGAGCAGGATCGCCAGGATCACCACGGCCAGCCCGCCCTCGACGCCGAGGCCGATGTCCAGCCGCTGGATGCCGCGCAGCACCTCGTTGCCGACGCCGCCGGCCCCGATCATCGAGGCGATGACGACCATCGACAGCGACAGCATGATGGTCTGGTTGATGCCGGCCATGATCGACGGCAGCGCGGTCGGCATCTGCACCTTGAACAGGAGCTGGCGCGGCGTGCAGCCGAAGGCGAGACCGGCCTCGACCAGCTCGTGCGGGACCTGCCGGATGCCCAGGCTGGTCAGGCGGACGACCGGCGGCATGGCGAAGATGATCGTCGCGATGATCCCCGGCACCCGGCCCAGCCCGAACAGCATGGCCGCCGGGATCAGGTAGACGAAGGCCGGCATGGTCTGCATCAGGTCGAGCGCCGGGCGCACCACCGTTTCCACCCGGTCGTTGCGCGCGGCGACGATGCCCAGCGGAACGCCGATGGTCAGGGCGATGGCGGTCGCCGTCAGCACCAGCGCCAGCGTGTCCACCGTCTGGTGCCACATGCCCAGCCCGGCGACGACCAGCAGCGAGGCCGCGGCGAACAGCGCGAAGCGCCAGCCGTTCCGCCACAGCCCGATCAGCACGACGATGGCGGCCAGCGCCACGCCGGGCAGCGAGGTCAGGGCGGCCTGGACGCCGTCCGCGACCGCGCCGACCACGAGGTCGATGCCGTCGAACAGCCATTGGGCGTGGTCCAGGAGGAACATCACGGCGGCGTCGGCCCAATCGCCGATGGGAAGCTTGAACTCCATAGGTCAGCGCGTCCGTCCAAGGGTTTCCAGATAGGCGGTCTTGGAGATCGCCCCGACATAGGCGCCCTGCCCGTCCACCACCGGCAGCGGGCACGGCGCCGACGCGATGCGCGGCAGCACCTCGTCCATCGGCAGGTCGACGGGCACCGGCTCGATGCCCGGCAGCAGCGCCTCGTCCAGCGTGGCGGAGCCGTTGTGCCGCTCGATGGCGGTGACCAGCGTCTCCACCGACACCACGCCGTGGAAGCGGCGGCGCCCGTCCTGGACATAGCCGAACTCGCGGTCGCGCTCGCGCAGCTGGCGGACGGCGGCGCGCGGGCCTTCGCCGGTGTGGCGGATCAGCGTCACCTGATCGCGCCGGGCGATGTCGCCCGCCGTCAGGATCTTGGTGACGTCGATGTTGCGGAAGAAGGAGCGGACGTAATCGTTGGCCGGCTGCTTCAGGATCTCGTCCGGGCGCCCGACCTGGATGATCTGGCCGCCCTCCATGATGGCCAGCCGGTCGCCGATGCGGATCGCCTCGTCCAGATCGTGGCTGATGAAGACGATGGTGCGCTGCCGTTCGGCCTGAAGGCGCAGCAACTCGTCCTGCATCTCCGTCCGGATCAGCGGGTCGAGGGCGGAGAAGGCCTCGTCCATCAGCAGGACGGACGGCTCGTTGGCGAGCGCGCGGGCCAGACCGACGCGCTGCTGCATGCCGCCCGACAGCTCCCGCGGGAAGCTTTCCGCGTAGGCGCCGAGGCCGACCGCGTCCAGCGCCTGCTGCGCCTTGTCGCGCCGCGCCTTCAGGGTTTCTCCGGCGATCTCCAGCCCGAAGGCGGCGTTCTCCCACACCCGCAGGTGCGGCAGCAGGGCGAAGGACTGGAACACCATGCCGAGGTCGCGCCGCCGCAGCTCGGTCAGCTCGGCGCGCGACAGCTTGGTGATGTCCCGGCCGTCGATCCGGATCTCGCCCGCGGTCGGGTCGATCAGCCGGTTGAGCATCCGGACCAGCGTCGATTTGCCGGAGCCCGACAGGCCCATGATGACGAAGATTTCACCGGCCTCGACCTCGAATGTGGCGTCGAGGACGCCGACGGTCTGGCCGGTGCGTTTGAAGATCTCTTCCTTGGAAAGACCCGCCTTCAGCAGGTCGAGCGCCTGACGTGGGTGGCGCCCGAAAATCCGGGTGACGCCGTTTACGGCGATTTTCGCGGTCATCCGCTGATGCCTCCGCTCTTGGCAAAATGCGTGTGGTTCCGGAGCCCGACAGGGACCGGTCCGTCTTGCAGCCTTCATTGGAAGCAGGGGGAAGCAGGGGGCGTGCCGGGGTGGAGAGGCACGCAAGGCAAGGACTTTCGTCCGCACGCCAGCAATTCTGACAGCCGCGTCGCGACTGCCTCCCGCCAACCACAGGGAAAGTAAAGTCACATGAGAAAACGCAAAATCAGCGAAGACTCATGAAATCGAAGGCCATATGAACAAGAAAACAGATTTATCTATGCATGCATACCGATGTCACCTCTGAAACAGACTGGGGTTGTAGGGAAATGCGCACAGGAAATGGCGCTCCTGAAGCGCGTTCAAGAGAGCAATTCCTGGCCGCCACTGACAAGAGGCTAACAAAGTTTAGGAGAGATTTGAAGCCTTTTTGTGTCTCGGCCGGATATGGCACCGGATCAATGTCGTTCAAGCGTGGATTTAAAGGCTTATTATCCTATAATGGCTTAGTCGTTCCTGCCTTTTTCGCCGCTCTGGAATGCGCCCTGCGGCGTCCGGCGTGTTGTGGCGGCGGGCCGGTTGCGGCACCATGTCAGACTGTCTCCCGTCTCCGGTCAGCAAGGGGCCTTGATGAGCAACCCGTTCTTCGAAACCTGGACCACGCCCTTCGGCCTGCCGCCCTTCGACCGCATCCAGGCCGAGCATTTTCCGCCCGCCTTCGACCATGGCATGGCGGAGAACATCGCGGAGATCGAGGCGATCGCCGGAAACCCCGACGCCCCCACCTTCGCCAACACCATCGAGGCGATGGAGCGCAGCGGGCGTTTCCTGAACCGGGTCGGCGGCGTGTTCTGGAACCTGAACTCCAGCAACACCACCGACGCGCTGGAGACCATCGCCCGCGACTACGCGCCGAAATTCGCCCAGCATTCCATGCGCATCGCGCTGGACCCGGCGCTGTTCGCCCGCGTCGCCGACCTGTACGAGCGGCGTGACACGCTGGACCTCGCCCCCGACCAGTTGCGCCTGCTGGAGCGCCAGCATCTGGGATTCGTGCGCAGCGGCGCGCTGCTGCCGCCGGACGCCAAGGCGCGGATGACCGCGATCACCGAGCGGCTGGCGACCCTGCACACGCTGTTCGGCCAGAACGTGCTGCACGACGAGAAGGACTGGCAGCTCGTCCTGGATGAGAGCGACCTCGCCGGCCTGCCGGACTTCGCGCGCAACGCCGCCGCCCAGGCCGCGAAGGAGCGCGGGCAGGAGGGCAAATACGTCATCACGCTGGCCCGCTCCTCGGTCGAGCCGTTCCTGACCTTCTCGGCCCGCCGCGACCTGCGGCAGGTGGCCTACGAGGCCTGGATCCGCCGCGGCGAGCATGAGGGCGAGCACGACAACCGCCCGCTGATCCGGGAGATCGTCGCGCTGCGCACCGAGCAGGCGAAGCTGATGGGCTACGCCAGCTACGCCGATTTCAAGCTGGACGACAGCATGGCGAAGGACACCTCCGCCGTCGAACGGCTGCTGCTGCAGGTCTGGGGGCCGGCCAAGGAGAAGGCCGCCGCCGAGCGGGCGGAGCTTCAGGACTGCGCCCGGGCGGAGGGCATGAACGAGCCGATCGCCCCCTGGGACTGGCGCTACTACGCGGAGAAGGTGCGGCAGGCCAAGTACGACATCGACGAAGCGGAGGTGAAGCCCTACTTCGTGCTGGAGAACATGGTGCGCGCGGCCTTCGACACCGCCGGGCGCCTGTTCGGGCTGACCTTCACCGAGCGGCCCGACCTGCCGGTCTACCATCCTGACGTCCGCGTCTACGAGGTGACGGAACAGGACGGGCGCCATGTCGGCATCTTCCTGCACGACAATTTCGCCCGCTCGTCTAAGCGCTCCGGCGCCTGGATGAGCAGCTACCGCGACCAGGAGAATTTCGACGGGGCGGTGTCGCCGATCATCGTCAACAACAACAACTTCTCGAAGGGCGAGCCGACGCTCCTCAGCTTCGACGACGCCGAGACGCTGTTCCACGAGTTCGGCCATTTCCTGCACGGCTGCCTCAGCAACGTGCGCTACCCGAGCCAGTCCGGCACCTCGGTGCGCCGCGACTTCGTGGAACTGCCCTCGCAGATCTACGAACACTGGCTGGCGGTTCCGGAAACGCTGTCCACCTACGCCCGCCATCACCAGACCGGGGAGCCGATCCCGCAGGACCTGCTGCGCCGCCTGCTCGCCGCCCGCAACTTCAACCAGGGCTTCGGCACGGTGGAGTACACCGCGGCGGCGCTGCTCGACCTGGAGTTCCACACCCGCGGCGACGCCGCCGACACGGACGTGGCCGCCTTCGAGCGGTCGGTGCTGGACAAGATCGGCATGCCGGCGGAAATCGCCGTGCGCCACCGCCCGACCCATTTCCAGCATCTGTTCGCCGGCAGCGGCTACGCGGCGGGCTACTACGCCTATCTGTGGGCGGAGGTGCTCGACGCCGACGGGTTCGAGGCGTTCCTGGAGACGGGCAACCCCTTCGACCCGGACCTTGCGGCGAAGCTGAAGACGATCTATTCGTCGGGCGACACCCGCGACCCGATGGAACTCTACACCGCCTTCCGCGGACGCGAGCCGCGCATCGAGGCGCTTCTCAAGCACCGGGGCCTGACCCAGTCGCTCGGGGACGCCTGACGAGCCGCCCATCGGCGCCGCTGACACATTCACGAGGACAAGGGACGGGGGAATGGGCCGGACGCCCTCCCCCGCCCCGCGAGGATTCTTATGGCTGTTTCTCTTCTCGATCCCGCCCGCTACCGCCGCATGCCCTGGAAGAACGGCGGCGGGACGACCACCGAAATCGCCCTCCAGGAGCTGCCCGGCGAGGCCGGCCGCTTCCTCTGGAGGGTCAGCATCGCCGACGTGGCGGAGGCCGGTCCCTTCTCCGCCTTCACCGGCTACGAGCGGCTGATCGCGGTGGTCGAGGGGGCCGGCATGCGGCTGACCGTGGACGGCGTTCCGGCGACCGTGACCAACCGCGCGGACCCCTTCCGCTTCTCCGGCGACGCCGTGGTGGATTGCGCCCTGCTGGACGGGCCGATCCGCGACTTCAACCTGATCTTCGACCGCGAGCGGGCCGACGCCCGTCTCGACATCCTGCCGGCCGACAAGGCGGCGGACATCCCGGCCGGCGGCGTGGCGCTGGTCCATGCGCTGGACGGCGAGGTGATCCTGCGCACCGGCGACAGCGTGGCGCGGGTGTCGCCGGGCTGGACCGCCCGTCTGGACGCCGCCGCCACGCTGGAGACCGGGCCGGGGGCCTGCGCCGTTCTCGCCCGCGTCGCGGCGCGCGGGTAAGGAGTCCTGGACGCGGGGGTTACGGCGCCGTCCGGCAGGTCATCTCCGGCGCGCCGTAGCCCCAGGTCACCCGCGCTTCGCCCTGATGCTCCCAGAAGCTCTCGTTGCGGCCCTGGTAGCGGGCGCCGGACGCCGCCGGCTGCCCGACCATCAACGACACCGCGTCCCCGCGTTCGGCGATCATCGTCGGCGGTTCGGTCTCGAAGAAGGTGGCGGTCAGCTCGTTGCCCGGAGCGCCGTCGCAGGCGAAGCGGACCGGGCCGATGGAGCGCACCAGCCGGTACCTGGCCTGAAGCTCGGCGATGCGCAGGCGGTACTGCTCCTCCACGCAGGCGCGGCGGTCGTCGGCCTTCCAGCAGTCGTCCCGGCCCTTGATCCAGCCGCGCTGCTCCGCCTTCAGCACCGGGGGATGCTCGTTCGCCGCCTTGCCCGCGGCCTCGCCATAGACCCCGGCCAGCTTGCGGTCGAGCGCCGACAGGGTGGGGTCGGTGCAGACCATCTGCTCGACGCTGCCCGTCTCCACTCCGGCGCAGGAGAAGGAGGGGCCGGAGGTTTCGGCGGCAAGGGCGGCGCCGCCGGCGATCAGCGCCGTCGTCGCGAGGACAAGCCGGAAAGCGGTGCGACGCGCGTGCATGAGGCCTCTCCCCTCCGTTTCCCTGGTTCGCTCAGAATGCCGCGTTCGAGGTCCCGGAAGAAGACACTCATTGCCCCGCCGGGCGCCGGGGTTACTCCTCAACGGGCGGGGGTGATCCGGCCGCCCCTCGACGCTGTTACCGAGCGTTACAAATCTAATCCCTTCTGGACATATTCTGCGCGCGGCGCCGTGATAGCGTCCCGCCGGGATCGGGGCTGGGCCGCCGGCCACCCTCCCGACGCGACTTTCCGGACGACGCCCGCAGGCGATGAAGGACCCGATGGATTTGGACACGCCCCTCAGACCGCCGCCCGCGCCCGGGCCGGACAGCCCCGCCACGGCAGCGCCGGAAGCCCGGCGGGGCCAGCCGGCGCCCGACGCCCAGCGGACCGAAGCCCCCCGGCGCCGGTCGATCCTGGGCCGGGTGCTGGCGTGGCTGGTCGTGCTGTCGCTGATCGGCGGCGGGGTGTGGTGGTTCGCCTTCCGCCCGGCGCCGGAAATGGCCGCGCGCGGCGGCCCGCCCGGCGGGTTCCGGCCCGGCATGCCGACCGCCTCGCCGGTGGTGACGGCCACGGTGGAGAAGGGCGACATGCCGATCCGCCTGAACGGGCTGGGCACCGTCTCCTCGCTCGCCACCGTCACGGTGCGCCCGCAGGTCGGCGGCCAGCTCACCCAGGTCGCCTTCACCGAGGGGCAGGCCGTGCAGAAGGGCGACTTCCTGGCGGAGGTGGACCCGCGGCCCTTCCAGCTCGCCGTCGAGCAGGCCGAGGCCCAGCTTCTGCGCGATCAGGCGCTGCTGAAGAACGCCCGGCTGGACCTGGAGCGCTACCGCCTGCTGGTCAAGCAGGACTCCATCGCCAAACAGCAGCGCGACACCCAGGAATCGCTGGTCCAGCAGTATGAGGGCACGGTGAAGGCCGATCAGGTGGCGGTGGAGAACGCCAAGCTGAACCTGTCCTACACCCGCATCACCGCCCCCGTCTCGGGCCGCGCCGGGCTGCGGCTGGTCGATCCCGGCAACTACGTCACGGCGGGCGAGGCCGGCGGCATTGTCGTCATCACCCAGGTGCAGCCGATCTCCGTCCTGTTCACCCTGCCGGAGGACAACATCCCGGCGATCATGAGTCGGCTGCGCGGCGGGGCGCACCTGCCGGTCACCGCCTATGACCGGACGCGCGACCGCGTGCTGGCGACCGGCACGCTGACGACGGTGGACAATCAGATCGACGTGACCACCGGCACCGTGAAGCTGCGCGCCCAGTTCGACAACGCCGACCAGTCGCTGTTCCCCAACCAGTTCGTCAACGTCCAGCTTCTGGTGGACACGCTGGCCGGCGTGCCGATGGTCCCGGTGGCGGCGGTGCAGCGCGGGGCGCCCGGCACCTACGTCTATGTGGTGAACGGCGCCGACAGCACGGCCTCCGTCCGTCCGGTGACGCTGGGCGCCAGCGACGGGGCGAAGACCGTCATCACCCAGGGCGTGCAGCCCGGCGAGACGGTGGTGATCCAGGGCGCCGACCGGCTGCGCGAGGGCGCCAAGGTCGCGGCGACCGACGGCTCGGTCCAGCCGGCGGCCCCGTCCGCCGCCCCGTCCGCCGCCCCGGCCGGCGAGGGGCCGCGCCCGCAGCGCCGTCCCCAGCGCAACGCGTCGTAACGCGCGTCCCGGCCCATGAACATCTCCCACCCCTTCGTCGTCCGCCCGGTCGCCACGTCGCTGCTGATGCTGGCGATCCTGCTGGTGGGGGCGGTGTCCTACCGCTTCCTGCCGCTGTCGGCGCTGCCGGCGGTGGAATACCCGACGATCCAGGTCCAGACCTTCTTCCCCGGCGCCAGCCCGGAGGTGATGACCTCGTCGGTCACCGCGCCGCTGGAGCGCCAGCTCGGCCAGATGCCGGGGCTGGTCCAGATGTCCTCGGTCAGCGCCGCCGGGGCGTCGGTCATCACGCTCCAGTTCGGGCTGGAACTCAGCATCGACATCGCGGAGCAGGAGGTGCAGGCGGCCATCAACGCCGCCGGGAACCTGCTGCCCTCCGACCTGCCCGCCCCGCCCATCTACGCCAAGGTCAACCCGGCGGACGCGCCGATCCTGACGCTGGCCCTGACGTCGAAGACGCTGCCGCTGACCCAGGTGCAGGACCTCGCGGACAGCCGCTTCGCGCAGAAGCTGTCGCAGCTTCCCGGCGTCGGTCTGGTCAGCCTCAGCGGCGGGCACCGGCCCGCGGTGCGCATCCGCGCCAATGTCCAGGCGCTGGCCGCCTACGGGCTGAACATCGACGACCTGCGCAGCACCATCAACACGGCCAACGTCAACTCGCCCAAGGGCACCATCGACGGGCCGACCCGCAACTACACCATCAACGCCAACGACCAGCTCCGCCGGGCCGACGAGTACAAGGACCTCGTCGTCGCCTACCGCAGCGGCGCCCCGGTGCGCCTGTCCGACGTGGCCGAGGTGCTGGACAGCGCCGAGAACACCCGGCTGGGCGCCTGGATGAACGACACGCCGGCCATCCTCCTGAACATCCAGCGCCAGCCCGGCGCCAACGTGATCGAGGTGGTGGACCGGGTGAAGGAGATGCTGCCCAACCTGACCGCCGCCCTGCCCGGCTCGGTCGATGTCGCCGTGCTGACCGACCGCACCGTGACCATCCGCGCCTCCGTCGAGGACGTGCAGATGGAGATGATGGTGGCCATGGGGCTGGTCGTCCTGGTGATCTTCCTGTTCCTGCGCAACATCCCGGCGACGATCATCCCCAGCCTGTCGGTGCCGCTGTCGCTGGTCGGCACCTTCGCGGTGATGTATCTGGCGGGCTTCAGCCTGAACAACCTGTCCTTGATGGCGCTGACCGTCGCGACCGGCTTCGTCGTCGACGACGCCATTGTGATGATCGAGAACATCGCCCGCCATGTCGAGCGCGGCGAACCGCCGCTCCAGGCCGCGCTGAAGGGGTCGAAGCAGATCGGCTTCACCATCGTGTCGCTGACCGTCTCGCTGATCGCCGTGCTGATCCCGCTCCTGTTCATGGGCGACGTGGTCGGCCGGCTGTTCCGCGAGTTCGCCATCACGCTGGCCGTCACCATCCTGATCTCCGCCGTCGTCTCGCTGACGCTGGTGCCGATGCTCTGCGCCAAGCTGCTGCGCCACCGCGAGCCGAAGGAGATGTCCGCCATCGCGCGGCGCAGCGAGGCGTGGTTCGACGCGGTGATCGCCGGCTACGCCCGCACGCTGCGCTGGGTGCTGGACCGCCAGGGGGCGACGCTGCTGGTCGCCGTGGGCACGCTGGCCCTGACGGTGGTGCTCTACGCCGCCATCCCCAAGGGCTTCTTCCCGGCACAGGACACCGGCCTGATCCAGGGCGTGACGGAGGCCACCCAGTCCGTCTCCTACGCCGCCATGGCGGAGCGGCAGCGGGCGCTGGCGGTGGAGGTGCTGAAGGACCCCGACGTGGTCAGCCTGTCCTCCTTCATCGGGGTGGACGGCACCAACACGACGATGAACAGCGGCCGCCTCCTCATCAACCTGAAGCCGAAGGAGCAGCGGACGGACCATGTGGCCGACATCATCCGCCGCATCCGCCACAACACCGCCGCCGTCCCCGGAATCGAGCTGTTCATGCAGCCGGTGCAGGACCTGACCATCGACGCCACGGTCAGCCGCACCCAGTACCAGTTCGTCCTTGAGGACGCGAACCCCGACGAGCTGCGCGTCTGGGCGCCGAGGCTGATCGACCGGCTGGCCGCGGTGCCGGAGATCACCGACGTCACCAGCAACCTTCAGGAGAAGGGGCTGTCGGCCGCCATCACCATCGACCGCGACACCGCCGCGCGCTACGGCGTCACCACGGCGGCCATCGATAACGCGCTGTACGACGCCTTCGGCCAGCGCATCGTCTCCACCATCTTCACCCAGGCCAACCAGTTCCGCGTGATCCTGGAGGCCGACCCCGACCGCATGACGGTGGACCAGCTTCTGACCTCCATCCATCTGCCCTCGGCGGGCGGCGGGCAGGTGCCGCTGGCCGCCTTCGCGCGGATGGAGGTGCGCAACGCGCCGCTCCAGATCAACCATTTCGGGCAGTTCCCGGCGGTCACCGTCTCCTTCAATCTGGCGCCGGGGGTCTCGCTGGGCGCCGCCGTCAAGGCCATCGAGGCGGCGGAGCAGGAGCTTGGCCTGCCGGCGAGCGTGCTGACCCGCTTCCAGGGCGCGGCGCTGGCCTTCCAGGCGTCGCTGGGCAACCAGCTCCTGCTGATCCTGGCCGCCATCGTCACGATGTACATCGTGCTGGGCGTCCTCTACGAGAGCTACATCCACCCGATCACGATCCTTTCCACCCTGCCCTCGGCGGGCGTGGGGGCGCTGATCGCGCTGATGCTGGCCGGGCACGACCTGGACATCATCGCCATCATCGGCATCATCCTGCTGATCGGCATCGTGAAGAAGAACGCGATCATGATGATCGACTTCGCGCTCGACGCCGAGCGGGAGGAGGGCAAGCCGCCGCGCGAGGCGATCTATCAGGCCTGCCTGCTGCGCTTCCGCCCGATCCTGATGACCACCATGGCGGCGCTGCTCGGCGCCCTGCCGCTGATGCTCGGCACCGGCACGGGATCGGAACTGCGCCAGCCGATGGGTGTGTCCATCGTCGGCGGGCTGATCCTCAGCCAGCTTCTGACCCTCTACACCACGCCGGTGATCTATCTGGCCTTCGACCGGCTGGCCGCGCGCTTGCGCGGGCGTCCGGGCGGGCTGGGGGAAGGGGCCGCGCGATGAGCTGGGCGGCCAACCTGTCGGCGCCGTTCATCCGGCGGCCGGTGGCGACGACCCTGCTGACGCTCGGGCTGGCGCTGGCCGGGGCGCTGGGCTTCGTGGGGCTGCCGGTGTCGCCGCTGCCGCAGGTGGATTTCCCGACCATCTCGGTCACCGCCTCGATGCCGGGCGCCAGCCCGGAGACCATGGCGGCGAGCGTCGCGACACCGCTGGAGCGGCATCTGGCGCAGATCGCCGACGTGACGGAGATGACCTCCTCCAGCTCCGCCGGATCGACGCGGATCACGCTCCAGTTCGGGCTGAACCGCGACATCGACGGCGCGGGGCGGGAGGTGCAGGCCGCCATCAACGCCGCCCGCGCCGACCTGCCGTCCAGCCTGCGCAGCAACCCGACCTACCGCAAGGTCAACCCCGCCGACGCCCCGATCATGATCCTGACCATGACCTCGGCGACGCTCAGCCAGGGGCAGCTCTACGATTCCGCGGCGACCGTGCTCCAGCAGAAGCTGTCGCAGGTCGAGGGTATCGGGCAGGTCAGCATCGGCGGCAGCTCGCTCCCCGCCGTGCGGGTGGAACTGAACCCGCGCGCCCTGTTCCAGTACGGCATCGGGCTGGAGGACGTGCGGGCGGCCATCGCGTCGGCCAACGCCAACGCCCCCAAGGGCGCCGTCGAGGACGGGGAGCTGCGCTTCCAGATCTACACCAACGATCAGGCCCGCAAGGCGGAGGAATACCGGTCGCTGGTCATCGCCTACCGCAACGGGGCGGCGGTCCGCCTGTCCGACGTGGCCGAGGTGTCGGACAGCGTGGAGGATCTGCGCAACGCCGGAATCACCAACGGCAAGCCGTCGGTCCTGCTGATGCTGAACCGCCAGCCGGCGGCCAACATCATCGAGACGGTGGACCGGGTGAAGGCCATGCTGCCGGAGCTTCGCGCCTCCATCCCCACCGACATCGACCTGTCGGTCTCCAGCGACCGCACCACGACCATCCGCGCCTCGCTGGCCGAGGTGGAGCACACGCTGATCATCGCCGTCGGGCTGGTGGTGATGGTGGTGTTCCTGTTCCTGCGCAACGCGCGGGCGGCGCTGATCCCCAGCGTGGTCGTGCCGGTGTCTCTGGTCGCCACCTTCGGCGCCATGTATCTGCTCGGCTACAGCCTGAACAACCTGTCGCTGATGGCGCTGACCATCGCCACCGGCTTCGTCGTCGACGACGCCATCGTCGTGCTGGAGAACATCGCCCGCCACATCGAGAACGGCATGTCCCGCACCCAGGCGGCGCTGCGCGGCGCGCGGGAGGTCGGCTTCACCGTCCTGTCGATGAGCGTGTCGCTGGTCGCCGTCTTCATCCCGATCCTGCTGATGGGCGGCATCGTCGGGCGGCTGTTCCGCGAATTCGCCCTGACCCTGTCCATCGCCATCCTGGTCTCGATGGTCATCAGCCTGACCACCACGCCGATGATGTGCGCCGTCCTGCTGCGCGAGCCGCGCAAGGCGAAGGAGCCGGGCCGCGCCGTGGCCGCCCTGCGCCGCTTCGGCGCCCGGATCGGCGCCCAAATCGGCGGCGGGACGCTGCGCCTCTACGACCGGACGCTGACGGCGGCGCTCGACAACAGCCTGCTGACCATGGTGGTCTTCGCGGCGACCGTGGCGCTCAGCGTCCATCTCTTCACGATCATCCCCAAGGGCTTCTTCCCGCAGCAGGACACCGGCCGGCTGATCGGCTTCGTCGTGGCGGACCAGAGCACCTCCTTCACGCTGATGAAGGAGAAGATGGAGCGCTTCGTGGCGCTGGTGCAGGCCGACCCGGCGGTGGACACGGTGGTCGGCTACACCGGCGGCAGCCGGACCAACAGCGGCTTCATGTCCGTCTCGCTGAAGCCGCTGGCGCAGCGCGACGTCACCGCCGACGCGGTGATCGCCCGGCTGCGCACCCAGCTCACCCAGGTCCCCGGCGCCAACCTCTATTTGTCGGTCATGCAGGATTTGCGGGCGGGCGCGCGGCAGGCCAACGCCAACTACCAGTTCACGCTCCAGGGCGACACGCTGGACGAGCTGCAGACCTGGGCGCCCCGCCTGACCCAGGCGCTCCAGCAGGTGCCGGAGCTGACCGAGGTGAACTCCGACCAGCAGCAGCGCGGCTTGGCGCTGGAGGTGACGGTGGACCGCGACGCCGCGGCGCGGCTGGGCCTGTCCTTCAACCAGATCAACAACACGCTCTACGACGCCTTCGGCCAGCGCTCCGCCTCGACCATCTTCAACCCGCTGAACCAGTACCGCGTCATCATGGAGGTCGCCCCCCAGTACCGCGAGGACCCGGAGATGATGAAGGACATCCTCATCAGCAAATCCGGCGGCGCGGTCAGCGGGACGCAGGCGACGAGCGCCATCGCCGGGGCGGCCACGGCCGACACGGAGGCCGCGCGCAACCAGCGCATCAACCAGATCGCCACCACCGGCCGCACCGCCGCCTCCACCGGATCGGCGCTCAGCACCGGCGTGGAGACGATGGTCCCGCTCTCGGCCATCGCCCGCGTCTCGCTGGAGAACACGCCGCTGTCGGTGAACCACCAGGGGCCGTTCGTCGCCACCACCATCTCCTTCAACCTCGCCCCCGGAATCTCGCTGGGCGAGGGGCTGACCCTGATCCGCCACACCATGGACCGGATCGGCGTGCCGACCACCATCCAGGGCAGCTTCCAGGGCACCGCGCGGGTGTTCCAGCAGTCCATCGGCGACCAGCCGGTGCTGATCCTGGCGGCGCTGCTGGCCGTCTACATTGTGCTGGGCGTGCTCTACGAGAGCTACATCCACCCGCTGACCATCCTCTCCACCCTCCCCTCGGCCGGGGTGGGGGCGCTGGTCGCGCTGATGGCGCTGGACAAGGAGCTGAGCATCATCGCGCTGATCGGCGTGATCCTGCTGATCGGCATCGTCAAGAAGAACGCGATCATGATGATCGACGTGGCGCTTGAGGCGGAGCGGAGCGAGGGGCTGGACCCGCGCACCGCGATCCACCGCGCCTGCCTGCTGCGCTTCCGCCCGATCATGATGACCACGGTCGCCGCCCTGCTGGGCGCCCTGCCGCTGGCGCTCGGCTCCGGCGACGGGGCGGAGCTGCGCCAGCCGCTGGGCATCGCCATCGTCGGCGGGCTGGTCGTGAGCCAGATGCTGACCCTCTACACGACCCCGGTGACCTACCTGTACCTCGACCGCTTCCGGCTGTGGTGCCGGCGGCGCTGGCGGCGCCCCGAGGCGGGTGTCGCGGCATGATGGCGCCCATCATAGCCCTCTCCCCTCCGGGGAGAGGGAAATTGTCCTTTGAATGGACCTGACATGACGACGATCTTCGGGCGGCGCGCCCGTCTCCTGGGCACGGCGCTCGGCGCCCTCACGCTGTTGTCGGCCTGCGCGGTGGGGCCGGACTACGAGCGGCCCTCCGCCGCCGTGCCGCCGGCCTACAAGGAGGCGGCCGACAAGGAGGGCGGCGTCACCCCCGTGGCCTTCGCGCCCCCCGTCCCGCGCGACGACGGCTGGCGCCCCGCTGCCCCCGGACAGGCGGAGGCCGGTCCCTGGTGGACCGTCTTCAACGACCCAGTGCTGGACGGGCTGATGCGCCGGGTGGAGGTCGACAACCAGAGCCTGAAGGCGGCGGAGGCTGCCTACCGGCAGGCCAAGGCGCTGTCGGACCAGGCCCGCTCCGGCTTTTTCCCGGTCCTGTCGGTCAATGGCGGCGCCGACCGGGCCGGACGCGTCGGGTCGGGCGACCGCACCACCTCCGGCACCGGCTCCGGCGTCAGCCGCGGCGGAACCCCGGTGACCACCTACGACGCCGGGCTGGGGGCGAGCTGGGCGCCGGACCTCTGGGGCCGCATCCGCCGCTCGGTGGAGAGCAACGACGCCAACCTCCAGGCCAGCGCCGCCGACCTCGCCGCCGCGCGCCTGTCGGCGCAGGCGCAGCTGGCCACCGCCTACATCCAGTTCCGCGTGGCGGACGAGCGCAAGGCTCTGCTGGAGCGGGCCATCGCCGCCTACCGCCAGTCGCTGGAGATCGCCCGCAACCGCCACGCCGTGGGCACGGCGACCCTGGCCGACGTCTTCACCGCCGAGACCCAGGTCCGCTCCACCGAGTCGCAGCTCGTCGCGCTGGGGGTGCAGCGCGCCCAGTTCGAGCACGCCATGGCGGTTCTGGTCGGGCAGGCCCCCGCCGCCTTCGCCCTGGCCCCGGCGCCGCTGACCGCCGCCGTCCCGGCGATCCCGCCCGGCGTGCCCTCCGCCCTGCTGGAGCGCCGCCCGGACATCGCGGCGGCGGAGCGGCAGATGGCCCAGGCCAACGCCCAGATCGGCATCGCGGAGTCGGCCTGGTACCCCGACGTGGTGCTGTCCGGCTCCCTCACCAACAGCGCGACGATCCTGCCCCGGCTGCTTCAGGCGCCGACGGCGATCTGGGCGGTCGGGGCGCAGGTCGCCCAGACCCTGTTCGACGGCGGCACGCGGACGGCCGAGGTGGAGCTGCGCCGCGCCGTCTTCGACCAGAGCGTGGCGCAGTACCGCCAGACCGTGCTGACGGCCTTCCAGGAGGTGGAGGACCAGCTCGCCGCCCAGCGCATCCTCGCCCGGCAGGCCGCCGTGCAGGACGACGCCGTGCGTCTGGCGCGCGAGGCGGAGCGGCTGACCTTGAACCAGTACCGGGCCGGCACCCTGCCCTACAGCAGCGTCCTGACCGCCCAGACCGCCGCCCTGTCGGACGAGGAAAGCGCCCTGTCGGTCCGGCAGAGCCGCCTGCTGGCCGCGGTGTCGCTTCTCCAGGCGCTGGGGGGCACTCCGCCGAATTTTTAATCCGGGTCAAGGCTGGACTACCCCTTCGGACTCCGCATCGGAAGTGGTGCGGGAAGTCGGCGTCCAGCCCTTTGAAAAAACGGGTAAAATCCGCGCGTTTGCTGGCGGTGGGGACGGTGCCGGAGGTAATCCGCTGGACGGGCTAGCCCGCAATTTCAGTAACGGCACCGGGAACTTGGGATTTATCTGAGTCCCGTGCGTTCAACCTCAAAGAAAAGCAGGCGCAGCATGATCCTCGATGCTCGCTCGGTGTCCTCGGGCACCAACCTTGACGCGGACCTCTGCATCGTCGGCGCCGGCGCCGCCGGGCTCGCCATAGCCCGTGCGCTGGCCGGTTCGCGCTGGAAGATCGTCCTTCTGGAAAGCGGCGGGCTCGACCCCGACGGCCACACCCAGTCGCTCTACGCCGGGGAGAATCTCGGCCTTCCCTACGAGCGCCTGTCCACCGCGCGCAGCCGCTACTTCGGCGGCAGCACCAACTGCTGGGGCGGCTTCTGCCGGCCCTTCGAGCCGATCGACATGGAGGCGCGGCCCTGGGTGCCGAACAGCGGCTGGCCCTTCGGGCCGGAGATGCTGGCCCCCTACTACGCCCGCGCCCACAGCCACCTGAACCTGCCGTCCCACATCTACGACAACGGCCATTGGGAAAAGACCCTGGCGCCGGACGGGATCGAGTTCCTGCCGGTCGAGGGCGGCGCCCTGGAGAACCGGATCGCCCAGATCAGCGACCAGCCGCGCGTCGGCGTGACCTCCGTCGACGAGATCGTCCAGGCCGCGAACATCGCCTGCTACCTGAACGCCAACGTCACCGAGTTCGAGACCAACGACACCGCCACGGTGGTGGAGCGGGTGCGCTGCGCCGCGCTCAGCGGGGCCCGCTTCACGGTCACCGCGCGGCAGTTCGTCCTGTGCTGCGGCGGCATCGAGAACGCCCGCCTGCTGCTGCTGTCCAACCGGGTGCAGAGCGCCGGGCTGGGCAACGGCCACGATCTGGTCGGCCGCTACTTCACCGACCACCCGCGCATCAAGGCCGGCTCCGTCCGCCTGACCGATCAGGCGCGGCACCGCCGCCTCTACGACATGACGCTGACCCTGTCGCGCCGCCGGCTGAACGCCAAGCATCTGCCGGTTTCCGCGTCCCTGTCGCCGACGGTGGAGACGCAGCGCCGGCTGGGGCTGATGAACTCGCGCAGCTATCTGGTGGCGCAGTATCACGGCGAGGCGACCGCCGGTGTGCGGGCGCTGCACGACCTGCGCATGCTGATGTCCGACCGGCGCAAGTTCGGCCACGCCGAGGGCGACCTGCGCGCCCTGCTGCGCGAGGCGGTGCCGCAGATCGCGCTGAATCTGCCGAACCTCGCCTACGCGCTGTTCGACAATGTGGTGAATCCGGCCTGGGTGACGCGCAGCTTCCTGCTGGAAACCATCGTCGAGCCGGTGCCCAACCCCGACAGCCGCGTGACCCTGGCGGCGGAGCGCGACGCG
Organism: Azospirillum sp. TSH58; assembly: GCF_003119115.1. NCBI lineage: Bacteria > Pseudomonadati > Pseudomonadota > Alphaproteobacteria > Rhodospirillales > Azospirillaceae > Azospirillum > Azospirillum sp. TSH58. The sequence goes on along the minus strand of NZ_CP022363.1, from coordinate 573,589 downwards.
CTGGGCCTCAACCGGGCCGACACGGTCTGGCGCCTGACCGAGCAGGACCGCGACAACTTCCTGCGCACCAACGAGCTGGTGCGGACGGAGCTGACCCGCAACGGCCTGATCACGGTGACCGAGGCCGACCCGCAGGAGGCCGCCGAGCGCGCCTGGGCGGAGCGCATCTCCTGGTGCTGGCACCATATGGGCACCACCCGCATGCACGACGACCCGAAGCAGGGCGTGGTCGACGCGCGCTGCAAGGTGCACGGGATGCACAACCTCTACATCGGCGGCAGCTCCGTCTTCCCCAGCATGGGTTGCGACCACCCGACCATCAACCTCGTGGCGCTGGCCTTCCGCCTGGCCGAGGAGGTGTCGGCCCAGCTCCAGCACGACCGCGCGGTCACCCTGGAGGACCAGCAGGCGGCGTGAATCGCCGTCCCGACGCGGGCGGGGACCGCTCTTCCCGCCCGCAACCCCCAATCCCGGTTGACCGAGAAATCAACTCAACTACTCTTGAGCCAAGAACGGTTCGAGGGACCAGGGACGTTGGGGACGGGGATGGCGGACGATATCGGGACGGGAAATCCGGACCTCATGCTGCGCTTTCAGGCCATGCTGGACACGGTGCCGGACGGGATCGTCATCATCGATGCCGAAGGGCGCATCCAGACCTTCAACCCGGCCTGCGAGCGGCTGTTCGGCTGGGCGGCGGCGGACGTGATCGGCCACAACGTCAAGATGCTGATGCCGCCACCTTACCGGGAGGAGCATGACGGCTACCTGGACCGCTACCACCGGACCGGGGAACGCCGGATCATCGGCATCGGGCGCGAGGTCACCGGCCTGCGCCGCGACGGCACCACCTTCCCGATGGAGCTGTCGGTCGGCGAGGCCTGCCGGGAGGCCGGCGGCGGCGGGGTCTACATCGGCATCATCCGCGACATCAGCGAGCGCAAGCGGGCCGAAACCGCCCTGCGCGAGCGCGAGGCCCGCCTGACCTCCATCCTGGAGACCGTGCCCGAGGCGATCATCGTCATCAGCGAGCGCGGACTGATCGAGTCCTTCAGCCCGGCGGCGGAGCGGCTGTTCGGCTACAGCGCCGCCGAGGTGACGGGGCGGAACGTCAGCCTGCTGATGCCCTCCCCCTACCGGGATCAGCACGACCGCTACATGGACCATTACCTGACCACCGGGGAGCGCAAGATCATCGGCATCGGCCGGGTGGTCTCGGGCCTGCGGCGCGACGGCTCCGTCTTCCCCATGGAGCTGGCGGTGGGCGAGGTGCAGCTGGCCGGGCACCGCTGCTTCACCGGCTTCATCCGCGACCTGACCGAGCGGCAGGCCACCGAGAAGCGCCTTCAGGAGCTTCAGGCCGAGCTTCTGCACGTCAGCCGGGTCAGCGCCATGGGCCAGATGGCCTCGACCCTGGCGCACGAGCTGAACCAGCCGCTGACCGCCGTCATCAACTACGCCAAGGCGGTGAAGCGGCTGCTCGACCGTCCGGACGGGGCGGACAAGGCGCGCGAGACGATGGACAAGGCCACCGCCCAGGCCGCCCGCGCCGGCCAGATCATCCGCCGCCTGCGCAACTTCATCGAGAAGGGCCAGACCGAGCACACGGTGGAGAGCATCGGCAAGGTCGTGGAGGAGGCCAGCGCCCTCGCCCTGGTCGGCGCCAAGGAACGCGGCGTCCATGTCCGGCTGGAGATGAGCGGCGACGAACGGCCCGTGCTGATCGACAAGATCCAGATCCAGCAGGTCGTCCTCAACCTCGTCCGCAACGCCATCGAGGCGATGGCCGAGTCGGAGATTCGGGAATTGACGGTGGCCACCGGCCCCGACCCGGAGACGGCGGCGCTGATGCGCGTCACCGTCCGCGACACCGGTCCCGGCCTCAACGAGACCGTGCTGGCCCAGCTTTTCCAGCCCTTCGTCACGACCAAGGAGAAGGGGATGGGGCTCGGCCTGTCGATCTGCCGGTCGATCATCGAGGCCCATGGCGGCCGCCTGTGGTTGGAACCGGGGGACGGAGGGGCCACCTTTGCCTTCACCGTGCCGGTTGCCGGAGAGGATGATGCGCCCTGAGTCCCCCTTGTTGCCCGATGTCCCGCCGTCGGACATGACGGTCTTCGTCCTGGACGACGACGAGGCGGTGCGCGATTCCGTCGTGATCCTGCTGGAATGCGAGGGCTTCCGGGTCGAGAGCTTCGAGTCCCCCCTCGCCTTCCTGGAATCGGATGCACCGTCGCGGCCCGGCTGCCTGCTGGTCGATGTTCGGATGCCGCAGATGAGCGGGCTCGACGTTCAGGAGCGTCTGGTCCGGGAGGGGCGCGGCCTGCCGGTGATCGTCATGACCGGCCACGCCGACGTGCCCCTGGCGGTGCGGGCGATGAAGGCCGGCGCCATCGATTTCGTGGAGAAGCCCTTCGACGAGCAGGCCCTGATCGGCAGCGTGAAGACCGCCCTGGCCCGCGCCGTTCCGGCCCCGGCGCCGCAGGCCGCCCAGGCGGCGACCCCGGCGCCGGCCGCCCCCGCCGTCTCCCCGGAGGTGATGGAGCGGCTGGCCAGCCTGACGCCGCGGGAACGCGACGTGCTGCAATGGCTGGTCGAAGGCAAGTCGAACAAGGTCATCGCCTTCGAGCTGTCCATCAGCCCGCGCACCGTGGAGATCCACCGCGCCCGCGTGATGGAGAAGATGCGCGCCGACAGCCTGCCCTCGCTGGTCCGCATGGCCCTGGCCGCCGGGATCACCCCCAAAGGGGAGTGAGTCCGGCCGCCGGGCGGCACCGGCGGCGACTGATCCACATCAAAACCACGCCCGATAAGGGGAACTCCGTATTCCGGCACCGCCGGTCGGCTTCTATCTTCCCTGTAACGCCCCACGACGGGCGCCATTCCGCGTGATTTCCGATGCTGGAGGCAGTCTTGGCCGAACCGGGCGATAGCATCGTCTACATCGTCGACGACGACGAGCCGGTGCGGGACTCGATGAAGGCGCTGCTCGAAGCCTGTGCCTTCGAAGTGCGCGACTACGCGTCGTGTCAGAGTTTCATGGATCAGTACAACGGCAAGCCGTCGGGCTGCCTCGTCCTCGATCTGCACCTGCCGGTGATGAGCGGGCTGGAGTTCATCGAGCGCTTCGGGGCGAACCTGCACGGCCTGCCGGTCATCATGGTGTCGGGGCGCGGCGATCCCGCGACCTTCGCCCGCGCGCGGGAAGCCGGCGTGACCGCCTTCCTGGAAAAGCCGTTCGAGGAGGACCAGCTCCTTGACGCGGTGCAGCGCCTGCTGCCAGCCTGACCGTCCTTCTTTCCGAGAGGGCCGCCGTTCCCCGGACAGGGTTCGTGAGACACCGTCCGCAGTGGAGCGCGCCCATGGCGTCCGAAGAATCCTATCCCCGCCCTCTGTCGGCCCTGGACGCCGTGCGCAGCCGCCGCAGCGTCCGCGCCTTCACCGCCGAGCCGGTGCCGCGCGCCGTGGTGGAGGAGATCCTGGAGGCCGCCAGCCGGGCGCCCAGCGGGTCGAACATCCAACCCTGGAAAGTCCACGCGGTGGCCGGTGCTGCGCGCGAGGCGCTGTCGGCGGACCTGCGCGCCGCCCATTTCGACCCGGCGGACGATCTGGCCGGGGCGGAATACACCTACTACCCGACCCAGTGGTTCGAGCCCTATCTGGGGCGCCGCCGGAAGATCGGCTGGGACCTCTACGGCCTGCTCGGCATCGCCAAGGGCGACCGCGAGGCGATGGCGGAGCAGCACGCCCGCAACTACGACTTCTTCGGCGCCCCGGTCGGGCTGTTCTTTACCATGGACCGGCGGATGGAGCAGGGAAGCTGGCTCGACGTCGGCATGTTCATGGAGAATGTGATGGTGGCAGCGCGGGGCTTCGGGCTGGACACCTGCCCGCAGGCCGCCTTCATCACGTACCACCGCATCGTCCGCCGCCATCTCGCCATCCCTGACGCCGACATCCTGCTGAGCGGCATGGCGCTGGGCCACGCCGACCCCGACGCGCCGGAAAACCGCTTGGAAACCGAGCGCGCCCCGGTCGCCGACTTCACCCGCTTCCACGGATTCTGACGCCTCTTCACTTGGATCGCGTAATGGTTAATTACCAAAACGTCCCAAGGCAATCCGCTTATACCGCTTTTCAAATGCCTCGGTACCGCCCTCCATCACTCTGCAAACAGCATCCCGAACGGCTTGCGACTGAAGCGATCCACGTTCGACGACCACGCATTGCCCGTGTTTGAATGCCATTTCGAGAACCTTCTCCGCGTCCCCGTTGACCACGATGTTGGGATTGTGGGTAACAATGATGACCTGCCTCCGGACCTTGATCTGTCGGATCTGCTGGAAATGAGGTCGTAGATCAGCCGGTTGTCCAAGTCGTCTTCAGGCTGGTCGAGGACCAATGGCTCTGTGCCATAGGCCAGGATGAAGGCAAGTATGGCCGCCGTCTTCTGGCCCGGCGATGCCTGTTCGATGGGGCGGAAATTGCGACCGGTCCCGTCCGCGCTGTAGCTAACCTGTAGCCCATCCTCCGGAAACCATGTGCGTATCCGGTCGCACTGCTCGGGTGTCAGCCTTTTCAGATGGTTGATGAGCGGCTTCTTCATGCCGGCAGGTGTCGCCTCTCCTCGGGCGGCAGCAATTAGATTGGTCCTCATCTCGTCCAGGCGCGCCTCGATATCCGCAGCGGCAGATTGGGCGTCACTGGTGATGTCCTTCAACAGCCTCCCCAGGAGGCCGTCCTGAGGCTTTCCGTCATCCTCCACGAGGATGTCTTGAGCAAAACCATCATCGTTCGCACGATTGATCAAGGCACGGAATGCCGCTTCGATGACGGAAAGCTCGGGTTGGTACGGCAAAATCTTGATGTTCACGAATAAGTTGCTGCCGAGAACACCGTCGACAAATTCCTGCCTCTTCCGCGTGATTTTCCGTCGTAGCGCTTTGAGGCGATCCAGGCTTTCCAGGGCTTGCTTCAGAACATCCTGGCGGCTTTGCTCGATCTTCTCCAGTTCAAGGATGCGCTGCTCCTTTTCCTGGCGTTGTTGAACCAAGGCACTGTGTTGTGCCGGGTTATCCACGCCTTCATCACGAAGCTGCTCGACAAGGGCCGCGTACTCTTCTTCGCACTGCCTTACTCCAGCACGCCACGCCGACCCATCGCGGCGCGCCTCCCAATCGACGCGCTGGCCAGCGGTCACCTCCGCCATGCCCTTCAACGTCTCAGCCAGTTTCTGAAGCTCGGCATACACACCATCTAGAAGCTCCAGGGCACCTAGTTCCGCTTCGCTGCTAGGGTTGGTAAAGGCCTCACAGTCTACGTGCGGTGGAAGAATCGCCTTCTGAGCGGTGAGGATGTGCTCCTCGGCATTTGCCCAACGTGTTCGCCATTCGTCCAGTACCCGAATTTGACGCTGCTTCGCTTGATAACTTTTCAGGGTTTCGGCGTGGTGGGCACCCTCAAATACCGACAACTTCCGGACGACGTCATCCAACTCGCCGCGAACTTTATCAAGTTGCGACGCCTGCGCGTCCAGTTCCCGGCACTGAGCCATCAAAGAAAGATAGTGCTTCTCTTCCTGGTCCCACCGGGCCTGCCACTCGGCCCGCTTGACGCTGTCGGCCTCGTCGATCACCCGCAGCAAGGCGTCCTGGCTTTCCGCCATGGTGAACACCTGCTTTTGGCTGAAGAGCCGGACCGGGAATCGGGAGCGCACATCGCCGGGCACCTCGGCTTCCAGACCATTGGTCTGGACCTGGGTGATGGCCGGCAGATCACCAGCCTGACTCCACTGCACGCAAAACTCGGCACCGTCCTTGCGGTACTTGATTTTTATAGCAGTGCTGCTAGTCAGCATACCGCGATCCGCGCGGCTACCAACTCGTTTGAAGTTCTTAAAGTCCTCCACGAGAGATGACGGCACCTCGTCTTCGCGACGGAGTCCTATCCGCATCATTTCCAGAATGGTGGACTTACCTGACCCGCGACCGCCCACAAGTGTGCTGAGCCAAGGACTGAACCGCGCGTGAAGCGGCTGCGAACGTCCGCACCGAAAGGCGTTGGCAACCTCGATGGACTCGATCATCAGAGCCGGAAGTCGGTTCTGCTCGCTCGGGTCCATGTCGCTTCGCCGAATGGAAAGTGGGGCACCGTCCAGCAGCGCCAAGCACAACCCCTCCAGGCACGGGCTTTCCATCTTTACCCACGTAAAGTGTGAGCCTGGATATTGAGGCCCGTTCGCACCATCTGGATGATGGGAGTCCGACCCAAGGACTTCCGGCAATCCAAGGTTCAAGTCCTGGTAAATCTGTGGCTTGGCGGCAGTATAATGGGTTAATTCAATCGCAGCCAGAAGACCGCATTCCAAAAGCGGCTTTAGGGTGTTTCCGGTTAGCCCGAACGCGCCCCGTTCTCGATCGGCATGGGCGAGTATTGGAAGAGCCCCAACAGCGCGAATCTCACGGATTACATCAATGACTGATTTGTTTGCTGCAATTTCGCTGTCTCCAGGGTCTCCATAGTAGTCGACTTTTGTAAGCAAACGAACAATATCCAATGAACTAGCGGAGGGATCAAAAATTGCCAGAACATGGATTCCGCCGTTGGCGGTGATCTCGACGCCAGGGAACAGGGTGAGCGGCCTGTAGCCGTTCGGAGGTGTGGCGGATGCTGCCATGGTGGCCAACGCCGCCTTCAAACGGTCGATCCATTCTCCGCTATTGTGGTCGCTCACCGCCACGCAATCGATTCGCTTGCGCATAAAAGCGAGCAGCCAATCCTCGGGGGTGATCTGCTTCAGCGTGTTCTGGTTTGGCCCCCTGCCGTAGTCCGACGATGCCGGCGTATGGGTGTGAAAGTCGAAAGCCCACCAAGAGGCGCCAGCAATTCCAGAGGTTGGCATTTCTTAATCTCGCGTCACAGTCGAAAATATCGAATCATAATCGCATTTTTAGCACAAATGTGAATGTTCGCAATTGGTGGTGAACCGACACACGCAACTGGCTGTCCAGGGGGCAGCACGAACCTTTTGCAAACTGGCGTCCGTCCTCCAACCCAGCACGGATGGAACGCACGAGCTGAGCCGACGTTCGGCTCCAACAGCGTCGGGCATCCTCAAAACCCGGTCACACCGCGTTCGCGATGTGCGTTTTCGCACAGGTGTCGGCGGGCCGTGACGGCACTCTCCAGCCGCGCCGCGAAGCGCTGGCCTGACCGTTCCATCCCGGCAGGCTCCGCCCCGCGTCCCGTTTCCTGCGGCTTGGAGTGTTCCGACGATGGCTCTGCTCGATGATCTTGTGGTGCAGACCGCCCTGTTTCCCCTGGTGGTCGGTGTCGCCGCCGTCGGTGTGGTCCGTCTCGCCGGCGGGCGCACGCGGGGTCCCCGGTTGGCGGCGGCGGGTGTTGCCGCCGCCTTCCTGGCGGCCTACGCGCTGATCGTCGGCCTGCCCGCCCTGCCCCCGCCCTCCAGCATGGGCCGCCTGTTCTGGAGCGCGGTGGCCGGTCTGGTCATCGGCGTCGGCGCCGACCTCGCCGGGATCGACCGCCGCCGCGGAACCTGGCTGCTCGGCGCCTGGGTGACGGTGGCGCTGCTGTGGATCGCCCTGCCGGTGCTGCCGGGCAGCCTCGACACCATCACCGCCGCCGTCCTGCTGCTGGCCGGTGGCTGGATCGCCCTGACGCGCACCGCCGGCGAGGGCGAAGGGGTGGCGACGCCCGGAGTCGCCCTGCTGGCCGCCGCGGTGGCGGTGGGCGGGGTGGCGCTGGTCGGCGCCTCGGCCTCCGTCGCCCAGCTCGCCTTCGCGCTGGCCGCGGCCACCGGCGGCCTGCTGCTGTGGAACTGGCCGGTGGAGCGCCACGCCTGGGGCAACGCCGGTCAGGCGGCGCTGGGCATCCTGGTCCTGCTGGCCGCCACCCTGACCTTCTTCTCCTCCGCCCACGCCGAAGCCCTGCTGCTCGTCCTGCCGGCCTTCTTCGCCGACCGGCTGCGCGACCGGCTGCCCCTGCCGCGCACCGCCGCGGGACGGGCCATGGGCACCGTGGCGCTGACCGTCCTCGCCCTGGTGCCGGCCGCCGCCGCCGTGGGCGTCGCCTTCCTGCTCTCCGCCGGTTCCGACGTGTCCGGCTACTGACCCACCCCATTTATCCCGTTCCATCCGAACAAAGGACTTCCGACTCATGAAGCGTCTTCTCGCCACCGCCGCCCTGTCCGCCCTCGTCGCCCTGCCGATGACCGTCCAGGCCGCCCCGGTCGCCTACAAGCTGGACCCGGCCCACACCGCGGTGGTCTTCATCGTCGACCATCTGGGCTTCTCCAAGGCCGTGGGCCGCTTCAACACGGTGGCCGGCGAGCTGTCCTTCGACAAGGACGCCGCGGACAAGAGCAGCCTGTCGGTGACCATCGACACCACCAGCGTCGACACCAACCACGCCAAGCGCGACGAGCACCTGAAGTCGCCGGACTTCTTCAACGCGAAGGAGTTCCCGAAGATGACCTTCAAGAGCACGAAGATCGAGACGACCGGCGACAAGACCGGCAAGCTGCACGGCGACCTGACCCTGCTGGGCGTCACCAAGCCGGTGGTCCTCGACGTGGCCTTCAACAAGGACGGCGTCAGCCCGGCCAGCAAGATGGAGACGGTCGGCTTCTCCGCCCGCGGCACGATCAAGCGCTCCGACTTCGGCATGAAGTACGGCGTGCCGAACATCGGCGACGACATCCAGATCATCATCGAGTCCGAGGCGGTGAAGAGCTAAGCCCTCAATCCTCCTCCGCCGCCTGCCGGACCCGGTCCCGCAGGCGGCGGGTGTCGAGCAGGAGCAGCGCCCCCCGCCGCTTCTCCAGAAGCCCGTCGCGCTCCAGGGCGCTCAGCTCCCGCGAGACCGCCTCGCGCCGGGTGCTGACGCGGGCGGCGAGGTCGGCGTGGGGCGGCGGCGGGGAGATGGTGGCGCTGTGCTCCCCCCGCCCGTCGGGCCGGGCCAGCCGCAGCAGCTCGGCGTAGATGCGGTGGCGCACGTCCAGCGTGTTGAACTCGTTCACCCGCGTGGCGAGCTTCCGGATCTCCCCGGCCAGCAGGACCATCACCTGGTCGCAGACGTCGGGGTGGCGGTGGATGCAGTCGCGGAACAGCGGGGCGGGCATGCAGGCGACCGTGGCGTTGGTCACGGCGACGATGCCGGCGGAGCGGGCCTTGCCGTCGATGGCCGCCAACTCGCCGAAGAATTCACCGGCGGGGATGTCGCGCAGGATCACCGTCCGCCCGGAGATCGCGCGGATGGTCACCCGGACCAGACCGGCGGCGACGACGAAGACGTCGGTCCCCTCATCCTCGAAATCGATGATCCATTGCCCGGCCTCCACCCGGCGCCAGACGCAGCGGTCCTCCAGCGCCCGCAGCTCGTCGGGGGAGAGGGAGCGGAACAGCGCCGCCCCGGCCAGCGTTTCGGTCCGGCGCCTCATGAACGGGTGTGGGTGTCCGGCTGTGGCATGGCGCGGGATGATCTCATAGGATGCCAAGGGACGCCACGCCGAAGCCGACATCCACAGCCCGAGACCGCCGACCGACATGAACGAACGTCCCATCGCCGCCCGGAACCGTTCATGAAGCGCCGGATCGAACGCCCGTTGCGCCTGTTCACCGGCCTGACGCTGTTCACCTTCGTCATCACCCATTTCCTCGCCCACGCCGCCGGGCTGCTGCTGCTTCCGGCGATGGAGGTGGCGCGCGGCACCCTGCTGTGGGTCTGGGACACGCTGCCCGGACAGGCGCTCCTCGCCGGCTCCTTCGTCACCCACGCCGGGCTGGGGCTGTGGGCGCTGTACCGGCGGCGCCACCTGCGCATGCCCGCCGGGGAGGCGTGGCAGCTGGGGCTGGGGCTGTGCATCCCGCTGCTGCTGATCCCCCACGGCATGGCGGGCATGCTGTCGGACGACCTCTACAACGACCCGCTGACCTACCCGCGGGCGATCGTCCTCTACTGGATCACCGCGCCGGAAACCCTGCTGTGGCGCCAGCTCCTGCTCCTGGTGATCGTGTGGATACACGGCTGCATCGGGGTGCGGGGCTGGCTGATGACGAAACCCTGGTACCGGCAGCGGGCCTCGCTGCTCGGCGCCTTCGCCATGCTGCTGCCGCTGCTGGCGCTGGCCGGGATCGTCAACGCCGGCTGGGACGCCGAGCGCCGCGGCGCTGCCGATCCCGCCTATCTGGAGCAGTTCCGCCCGCCCCCCGCCGGCACGCCGGAGGCGGAGAACCGCGCCGCGCTGGCCGCGATCAGCGGCGGCGTGTTCAACACCTACGTCCTGCTGCTGGTCGGCACGCTGGGGATGCGGCAGTACCGCAACTGGCGGGCGCGGGCGACCAGCCCCGTGCGCATCGCCTATCCCGGCGGGCGCGCGGTGACCGTCCCGCGCGGCACCTCGGTGCTGGAGGCCAGCCGGGCCAACGGCATCCCGCACACCGCGCTGTGCGGCGGGCGGGGGCGCTGCTCCACCTGCCGCATCCGCGTGACCGAGGGGGCGGATGCCCTGCCGCCGCCCAACGCCACGGAACGGGCGGTGCTGGAGCGGATGAAGGCGCCGCCCGCCGTCCGCCTCGCCTGCCAGCTCCGCCCGGTGGCGCCGCTGTCGGTGACGCCGCTGCTGTCGGCGCGGGACAACGGCCGCACCTTCGCCGTCACCGCCCCCATGGACAGCGGGCGCGAGCTGGCGATCACCGCCCTGTTCGTGGATTTGCGGGGATCGACCTCGCTGGCGGCGGAGCGGCTGCCCTTCGACGCGCTGTTCATTGTCACCCGCTACGTCCAGGTGGTCACCGACGCGATCCGGAAGCACGGCGGCTACGTCATCGCCATCGCCGGCGACGGGGTGATGGGCATGTTCGCCAACGAGGAGGACCCCACGGCGGCGGCGGCCAGCGCGCTGCGCGCCACCGCCGACCTGTGGCGCGACATCGAGGTGCTGAGCCGCGATCTCGCGGAGGAGCTGGACCAGCCCTTGGCCTTCGGGGCCGGGGTGCATTCCGGCCTCGCCGTGGTCGGGGCGGTGGCCTGTTCGGAGGACGGATCGCTCCAGTTCATCGGCGACACCGGCAACGTCGCCGCAAGGCTGGAGGAGATGACCAAGACGCTGGGCGCCACCGTGGTCTTCTCCGACGCGGCGGCCGAGCTGGCCGGGCTCCGGGGTTTGGAGAATCTGGAGCGCCGGGATGTGGCGATCCGGGGCCGCGACGGCACGCTGGGGGTGCGGACCGTCCGCCGCCAGGAGGATTTGCGGGCGGTGCTGGAGGGGGCGGGCGCCTGAAGAGAAACCCCCGCCGGAGGGGCGGGGGTTTCTCGGCGGGGGTTTCTCGATTGTCAGAGCGGATGGGCTGTCAGAGCAGATGGGCCTGGGTCAGGACCTCGTTGCCACCGCGCCAGATCATGTCGAGCGCCACGTAGGTGATGATGGCGAGGCCGATCCAGCCGATCCAGCGGTGCTTGTGCAGGATGTGGGCGATCATGTTGGCCGCGGCGCCCATCAGGATGACCGACAGCAGCAGGCCGATGACCAGGACCGTCGGGTGGTCCTTGGCCGCACCGGCCACCGCCAGCACGTTGTCGAGCGACATCGACACGTCGGCCACCACGATCTGCCAGACCGCCGCGCCGAAGGTGGTCGTCGCCACCGCCGCGCCGACCGCGGCGTCCCCGGAGCCGTTCGCGGCCAGCGCCTCGTCGGGCGTCACCTCGTCCGCGCCTCCGGAGCGCAGCTCGCGGTACATCTTCCAGCACACCCAGAGCAGCAGCACGCCGCCGGCCAGGGTCAGCCCGATGATGGCGAGAAGCTGCGTGGTGATCAGGGCGAAGAAGATGCGCAGGATGATGGCGGCGCCGATGCCCCAGAAGATCACCTTGCGGCGCTGCTCCTGGGGAACGGCGGCGGCGGCCATGCCGACCACGATGGCGTTGTCGCCGGCCAGAACGAGGTCGATGGCGACCACCTGCCCAAGGGCGGTGAGCTGCGACCAGAGATCGACGCTTTCCATATAAAAATCTCTTCGAAGGCTTCGGTTGGGCTCAGTTGCGGTGTGCGGTCATCTCTTTTCTTGGGGCTTGCGCTTGAAACAGCGGCCCTGGGGCTTCTGTCGCACGAATCCAACCGGGGCGCAGCAGGTTTAGCGTGCAGCGGTGGGTTGCAACGGGTGTGGGGCGGGATCAGTCGGGCGCGCGCAGCCGGTAGCCGACGCCGGTCTCGGTCAGGATGTGCGAGGGGCGTTCCGGTTCCGCCTCGATCTTCTGGCGGAGCTGCCGGATGTAGATGCGCAGATACTGCACGTCGGTGTCGGCCCCCCAGACCTCCTTCAGGATGAAGCGGTGGGTCAGCACCTTGCCGGCATGGGCGACCAGCAGGCGCAGCAGGTCGTACTCGCGGGGCGACAGCTTCACCTCGGCGCCACGAACCGTCACGATCCGCCGGACCAGATCGACGGCGAGGTCGCCGCTGCGGAACAGCGGGCGCTCCCCCTGCTGCTGCAGGCGGTGGCGCAGGGCGGCGCGGATGCGGGCCAGCAGCTCGTCCATGCCGAAGGGCTTGGTGACATAATCGTCGGCGCCGAGGTCCAGCGCCTCCACCTTCCCCGCCTCGTCGGCCCGGCTGGACAGCACGATGATCGGGGCGGCCACCCCGTCGGCGCGCAGGCGGCGGATCACCTCCAGCCCGCCGATCCCCGGCAGGCCGAGGTCGAGCACCAGCAGGTCCGGCGGGCGCCGCCGCACCGCCTCCAGCGCGCCCGCCCCGTCCTCCGCCTCGGCGATGTCGTAGCCCTGGGCGGACAGGGTGGTGCGCAGGAAGCGGCGGATCGGCGGCTCGTCGTCCACCACCAGGACGCGCAGCGGCAGGCTGTCCGACCTCATGGCGTCTCCTCCTCCTCAACGCCTGGCTCAAGGCCGGGCTCCTCAAGGCCGGGTTCATCAAGGCCGGGCAGGGCGGCGGCGGCGGGCATGGTCAGGGTGAAGACGGCGCCGGAGCGGTCCTTGCGGTTGCCGGCGGCGATGGTGCCGCCCATCGCCTCGACGAAGCCGCGGCAGATCGCCAGCCCCAGCCCGGTCCCGGCCCGCTGCCGGTCCTGGGCCTGGACGCGGTAGAACTTGTCGAAGATCCGCTCGACATCCGCCGCCGGGATGCCGTCGCCCTCGTCCCGCACCTCGATGCGCACCCGACCATCCTCCCGCGCCGCCCCGACCTCGATCCGCGAGCCTGTTGGCGCGTATTTGGCCGCGTTGTCCAGCAGATTGAAGAGAACCTGTTCGAACAGCACGTCATCCGCCTGCAGCATCGGCAGGTCGGCGGCCAGATCGACGTCCACCCGGTGCCCGGCCAGGATGCGGCCCGCCCGCCCCAGCGCGCTGCCCACCGTCTCGGCCAGATCGACCGGGCCGGTGCGCGGACGGATGGCCCCCGATTCCAGCCGCGTCATGTCCAGCAGGTTGGCGATGAAGCGGTTCAGCCGCTCCGCCTCCTCCTGGATGGTGGCGGCGAGATCGCGGCGCGACGCCTCGTCCATCCCGGCGCCGTAGGCGGTCAGGCTGGTCGCCGATCCCAGGATGGAGGCCAGCGGCGTCCGCAGGTCGTGGGAGATCGAGGTGAGCAGGGCCGAGCGCAGCCGCTCCGTCTCGGCGGCCAGACGGGCGCGGTCCACGTCCTCCGCCAGGGTGACGCGCTCGATGGCGAGGGCTGCCTGATCGGTCAGCGCGTCGAGCAGCCGGCGCTGGTCCGGGGTCAGCAGGGCGCCGGGCTTGCCGGTGCGGGCGGTGTCGGTGTCGATGCCGACCACCCCGACCGGGCCGCGCCCGGTGCGCAGGGGAAGGAACAGCCACTTGGCGCCGGGCAGCGTGTCCGAGCCGCGCCCGGCGGGCCGGTTGTTCTCCCACGCCCAGACGGCGGCGGCGAGGTCGGCCTCGCGCAGCTCGTCCTCCGGCGGGTAGCCGGCGCGGACGGTGACGGTGTCGCCGCTGGGCAGCAGCAGGACCACATGCACCTTCAGCATCGCCGCGATCTGGTGGGCCGTCGCCCACAGCAGATCGTCCATGGTGACCACCCCGGCCAGCTTGCGGCTGAAGCCGTAGAGATCCTCCGTCGTCTTGGCGCGCAGCCGGGCGGTGACGGCCTGGGCGCGCACGCGGGCGGTCAGGTTGCTGGCGATCACCGCGACCACCGCGAAGAAGAACAGCGCGACGATGTTCTCCGGATCGGCGATGGAGAAGGTGTAGAGCGGGTTCAGGAAGAAGTAGTTGAAGGCCAGGATGCTGGCGACGCAGGCGTAGAGCGACGGCCCCAGCCCGCCGGTCACCGCGCTGGTCAGCACCGCCGTCAGGAAGACCAGCGCGACGTTGCTGACGTCGAGCACCTGCTGAAGCACCTCCCCGACGCCCAGCGCCAGCGCGACATAGCCGGTGGCGGCGGCGTAGGGCCACCAGGACAGCGCCGGGCGCCGGGGGGCCGCGGTGCGCACCGTCTTGGGCGGGATCGGCTCCTCGGCGTCGTCGGCGATGACGTGGACGCTGATGCCGCCGGCCTGCCGGATCAGCCGGAAGGCGATGGAGCTGCGCAGCAGCTCGGCCCAGGGGCCGCGGTGGGACTTGGCGATGACGATGTGGGCGACGTTGTTGGTCCGCGCATACTCGACCACCGTTCCGGCGACGTCGCCGCCGGGGATGGTCACCGCCTCGCCGCCCAGCTTCTCGACCAGCCGCAGCGCGTCGGCGATGCGGTCCCGCTCGGCCTCGCTCAGGCGCAGGCTGCGCGGAGTCTCCACATGCAGCGCGGTCCAATGGGCGCGCAGCCGGTCCGCCTGACGGCGGGCGTAGCGGACGACGGCGGCGCAGGCCGGGTCCTCGTTCACGCAGACCAGCAGCCGCTCCCCCGCCGCCCAGGGGCCGGCGATGGCGTGGGCCTGCATGTGGGTGAGAAGCTGCTCGTCCACCCGCTGGGCGGTGCGGCGCAGCGCCAGCTCGCGCAGCGCCGTCAGGTTGCCGGGGGAGAAGTAGTGGCGGATGGCCCGCTCGGCGGTGCGCGGGACATAGACCTTGCCGTCCTTCAGCCTCTGGATCAGGTCGTCCGGCGTGATGTCGATGACCTCGATGTCGTCGGCGCGGTCGAGGATGGAATCCGGCACCGTCTCGCGCACGCGGACGCGGGTGATCCGGGCGACGACGTCGTTCAGGCTCTCCACATGCTGGATGTTCATCGTCGTGTAGACGTCGATCCCGGCGGCGAGGATCTCCTCGACGTCGAGGTAGCGCTTGGCGTGCCGGCTGCCGGGGGCGTTCGTGTGGGCCAGCTCGTCCACCAGAACGATGGCCGGGTGGCGGGCGAGGATGGCGTCGAGGTCCATCTCGTCGAGCCGGCGGCCCTTGTACTCGACCTTGCGGCGGGGGAGGACCGTCAGGCCGGCGAGCAGCGCCTCGGTCTCGCGCCGGCCATGGGTTTCGACCACGCCGACCACAACGTCCACCCCGTCGCGCCGCTTGGCCTGGGCGGTCAGCAGCATCTCGTAGGTCTTGCCGACGCCGGGGGCGGCGCCCAGGAACAGCTTCAGCCGCCCGCGCCCCTCCCGCGCCGCTTCGCGCAGAAGCGCTTCGGGCGAAGGCCGGGTGACGGCGGCGGTTCGGTCGTTCGGCATCGGGGGGCGGCTTTCGGAACGGATCGGCGGCCCCGTCCCCTCCCCCGCCCGCAAGGGAGAGCGGACGGGAGAGCGGACGGGGCCGCCTGTTGACCTTCAGCTAATGCGTCGCCGTGGCGGCGTCGAGGGCGAGATTGAGCCGCAGCACGTTCACCACCGGCTCCCCCAGCGGTCCCAGGGGCGACGACTCGGTGTTCATGGTGACCAGGGCGCGGACCTGGGCCTCCGTGATGCCGCGGGCGCGGGCGATGCGGGGGACCTGGAAGTCGGCGGCGGCGGGTGACAGATGCGGGTCGAGGCCGCTGGCCGAGGTCGTCACCAGCTCGACCGGCACCGGGGCGTTGGGATTCTCCGCCTTCAGCCGCTCCGTCTCCTCCCGCACCCGGTCGGCCAGCGCCTGGGCGGTCGGGCCGAGGTTGGAGCCGCCGGAGGCCGCGGCGTTGTAGGGCGCCGGCACGCTCTTCGACGGGTCGGCCGGGTCCGGCCCCAGCGTGGCCGAGGGCCGGCCGTGGAAATAGCCCTCCCCCGTGACGTTCTGGCCGATCAGGGCGGAGCCGACGACCGTCCCGTCCCGCTCGATCAGGCTGCCGTTGGCCTGATGCGGGAAGACGGCCTGGGCGATGCCGGTGACGGCCAGCGGGTAGACCAGCCCGGTCACCACGGTCAGCGCGGCGATCATGACGAGGGCGGGACGCAGTTCCTTGATCATGGCGGATTCCTCACACGAGGCCGATGGCGTTGACGAGCAGGTCGATCAGCTTGATCCCCACGAAGGGCACGATCAGGCCGCCCAGCCCGTAGATCAGCAGGTTCCGGCGGAGCAGCCGCGCCGCGCCCACCGCGCGGTAGGCGACGCCGCGCAGCGCCAGCGGGATCAGCGCCACGATGATCAGCGCGTTGAAGATGATCGCCGACAGGATGGCGCTCTCCGGGCTGGCCAGCCCCATCACGTTCAGCGCGCCGAGCTGCGGGTAGAAGGCCAGGAACATGGCCGGGATGATGGCGAAGTACTTCGCCACGTCGTTGGCGATGGAGAAGGTGGTCAGGGCGCCGCGGGTCATCAGCAGCTGCTTGCCGATCTCCACGATCTCGATCAGCTTGGTCGGGTCGCTGTCCAGATCGACCATGTTGCCGGCCTCGCGGGCGGCGACGGTGCCGGTGTTCATCGCCACGCCGACGTCGGCCTGGGCCAGCGCCGGGGCGTCGTTGGTGCCGTCGCCGCACATGGCGACCAGCTTGCCCCGCGCCTGCTCGTCGCGGATCAGCTGCAGCTTCATCTCCGGCGTCGCCTGGGCCAGGAAGTCGTCCACCCCGGCCTCCGCCGCGATGGCGGCGGCGGTCATGGCGTTGTCGCCGGTGATCATCACCGTCTTGATGCCCATCTGGCGCAGCGCCGCGAAGCGCTCCCGGATGCCGCCCTTGACGATGTCCTTCAGATGGATGACGCCGAGCAGCCTGCCGTCGCGGGCGACGGCCAGCGGCGTGCCGCCGGACTTGGCGACGCGCTCCGCGATGGCCTGCACCTCGCGCACCGCCGCGTCCACAGCGGGATCGGGGCGCAGCGCGGTCACGGTGTTGCCTTGGGCGGCGGTGCCGCCGTGCCCGAGGGCCCGCACATGGGCCAGCACGGCGTCCACCGCACCCTTGCGGATCGTCACGCCGTCGCTGTCGATGCCGCTCAGCCGCGTCTGGGCGGTGAAGGGCACGAACTGGGCGTGCAGACCGGCCATGTCGCGGGCGCGGATGCCGTACTTCTCCTTCGCCAGGACGACGATGGAGCGGCCCTCCGGCGTCTCGTCGGCCAGCGAGGCGAGCTGGGCGGCGTCGGCGAGGTCGCGGTCGGCCACCCCGGAGATCGGCAGGAACTCCGCCGCCTGACGGTTGCCCAGCGTGATGGTGCCGGTCTTGTCGAGCAGCAGCGTGTCCACGTCGCCCGCCGCCTCCACCGCCCGGCCCGACATGGCGAGCACGTTGAAGCGCACCAGACGGTCCATGCCGGCGATGCCGATGGCCGACAGCAGCGCGCCGATGGTGGTCGGGATCAGCGTGACGAACAGCGCCGCCAGGACCAGCACCCCGACCGACCCGCCGGCGTAGGCGGCGAAGCTGGGGATGGTCGCCACGGCGATGACGAAGATCACCGTCATGCCGGCCAGCAAAATGTTCAGCGCGATCTCGTTCGGCGTCTTCTGCCGCTGCGCGCCTTCCACCAGCCCGATCATGCGGTCGAGGAAGGTGTTGCCCTGGGCGGCGGTGATCCGCACCTTGATCCAGTCGGAGATCACCTGCGTGCCGCCGGTCACCGCGGAGCGGTCGCCGCCGGATTCGCGGACGACCGGGGCGGATTCGCCGGTGATCGCCGCCTCGTTCACGGAGGCGACGCCCTCGACCACCTCGCCGTCGGAGGGGATGAGGTCGCCCGCCTCGACCAGCACGAGGTCGCCGGGCTTCAGCGCGGTGGCCGGAACGGGCAGCCAGTCTCCACCCTCGGATAGCCGCTTGGCGGTGGTCTCGGTGCGGGTGCGGCGCAAGCTGGCCGCCTGGGCCTTGCCACGGCCCTCCGCCACCGCCTCCGCGAAGTTGGCGAAGATCAGGGTGAACCACAGCCACAGCACGATCTGCAGGGAGAAGCCGATGCCCCCGGCCCCGGCCAGGACGTCGCGCAGGAACAGCAGCGTGGTCAGCGCCGCCACCACCTCCACGCAGAACATCACCGGGTTGCGGGCCATCAGCCGCGGGTCGAGCTTGCGGAAGGATCCGGCGACGGCGGGCAGGAGGATGGCCGGGTCCAGCAGGGTGGAGGCCGGAGTCCGGGTGGCGGTTTTCGAATGGGTGTCCATGGATGGTCCCCGGTCAGAAGAGGAGGCCGGCGCGCATCGCCAGATGCTCGGCCACCGGGCCGAGGGCGAGCGCCGGGAAGAAGGTCAGACCGCCGACGATCAGGATGACGCCGGCCAGAAGCCCGACGAACAGGCCGCCATGGGTCGGGAAGGTGCCGGCCGAGGCCGCGCTGCGCGTCTTGGCGGCGAGCGAGCC
Organism: Azospirillum sp. TSH58; assembly: GCF_003119115.1. Classification (NCBI taxonomy): domain Bacteria; kingdom Pseudomonadati; phylum Pseudomonadota; class Alphaproteobacteria; order Rhodospirillales; family Azospirillaceae; genus Azospirillum; species Azospirillum sp. TSH58. The sequence goes on along the minus strand of NZ_CP022363.1, from coordinate 554,894 downwards.
GGCGACCGCCAGCATCGGCACGATGACCAGGAAGCGGCCCACCAGCATCCCGGCGGCCAGCGTCAGGTTGTACCAGAGCGTGTTGCCCGACAGCCCGCCGAAGGCGCTGCCGTTGTTGGCCGCCGCCGAGACGTAGGCGTAGAGCGCCTCCGAGAAGCCGTGCGGCCCGGCGTTGGCGAGGGAGGCGAGGCCGGTGTCCAGCACCACGGCGAAGGCCGTGCCGCCCAGCATCATCAGCGGCAGGCAGAGCACGGCGAGCATGGTCATCTTGACCTCCTTCGCCTCCAGCTTCTTGCCCAGATACTCCGGCGTGCGCCCGACCATCAGACCGGCGACGAACATGGTGACGATGGCGAACAGCAGCATGCCGTAGAGGCCGGCCCCGACGCCGCCGACGATGATCTCGCCCAGCATCATGTTGACCATCGGCACCATGCCGCCCAGCGGCATGAAGCTGTCGTGCATGGCGTTGACCGCCCCGCAGGAGGCCGCCGTGGTCACCGCGGCGAACAGGGCGCTCATGGCGATGCCGAAGCGGGTCTCCTTGCCCTCCATGTTGCCGGTGCTTCCGTCCAGCCCGAGGGCGGCGAAGGCCGGGTTGCCCTGGGCCTCCGCCCAATAGACGACGCCGACGCCGATGAAGAACAGCAGGCCCATGGCGGCCAGGATGGCCCAGCCCTGCCGTTCGTCCCCGGCCATGCGCCCGAACAGGTTGGTCAGCCCGGCGCCGATGGCGAAGATCGACAGCATCTGCACCAGATTGGTCAGGGCGTTCGGATTCTCGAAGGGATGGGCGGAGTTGGCGTTGAAGAAGCCCCCGCCGTTGGTGCCCAGCATCTTGATCGCCTCCTGCGAGGCGACGGGGCCGAGCGCGATGGTCTGCTTGACGCCGTCCAGGGTGGTGGCATCCACCGTCCCGGCCAGCGTCTGCGGCACGCCCTGCCACACCAGGAACAGCGCGTAGAGCAGGCTGAGCGGCAGCAGGAGATAGAGCGTGCCGCGGGTCAGGTCGGTCCAGAAATTGCCGACCGTCCGCGCCCCGGTGCGGGTGAAGCCGCGGACCAGCGCCACGGCCAGCGCGATGCCGGTCGCCGCCGACACGAAGTTCTGCACGGTGAGCCCGGCCATCTGCACGAGGTGGCTCATCGTGCTTTCGCCGCCGTAATTCTGCCAGTTCGTGTTGGTGACGAAGCTGGCGGCGGTGTTGAAGGCCAGATCGGCGGGCACCCCCGCCACGCCGGTGGGGTTCAGGGGCAGGACGCCCTGGAGGCGCTGCAGCGCGTAGAGCAGCAGCAGGCCGGCGACGTTGAACAGCAGCATGGCGACCGCGTAGGTCACCCAATGCTGCTCCGTCCTGGCGTCCACTCCGGCGAGGCGGTAGAGCCCGCGCTCGACGGGGCCGAGCAGCGGCGAGAGCAGCGTGCGCTCTCCGTTGAACAGCCGCGTCATGTAGCCGCCGAGCGGGCGCGCCACGGCGGCCACGAGGGCGGCGAAGAGCAGGATGTGAATCCAGCCGCTGACGGTCATGGGAGTCTCCTCAGAACCGTTCGGGGCGGATCAGGGCGTACACGAGGTAGCCCAGCAGCCCGGCGGCGACGAGGCCGCCGAGCGCGTATTCGACGATCATGGCCCGCCCCCCTCACAAGCGGTCGCAGGCGTGCACATAGGCGATGGACGCGGCGAAGAAGGCCGCGGTGATCGCCAGCGCGATGATGTCCAGCATGGGTGCTCTCCGGGGCGCACCCGGGCGGAACCGGGCGCGCGTCAGCGTGGATCGGATGCCGGCACGGCTGTGTCCGGCACGATCAGGCTGCGCCCGATGCGCGTATAGATTCGAGGGGGGCGGAAGAGGGTCTGTCGTATAGACGGCGTATATGCCGGGTGGGGCGGTGCATGAAATGGGGGGGCTTGCCCCCAGCCCGGCCCTCCCCCGCTTTCGCAGGGGAGGGAGATTGGTCCCCTCCCCTGCGATAGCGGGGGAGGGTTAGGGAGGGGGCACCGTCAGCACGGCCCCCCTCACCCGCCCGGCGTTTCCTCCATCCGGCGGAGCAGCAGATCGCACGGCCCCTGGAGATGCTCCCGCATCAGGAACTCCACGCGCCCGCTCTGGCGGCGGGCGATGGCGTCGAGGATGCGGCGGTGCTCCTCGTTGTATTGGCGCAGGGTGGGGCCGTCCTTTTCCATCTCGAGGACGTCGTAGATCTTCGGGACCCGGTAGACGGTCTGGAAGGAGCGGTTGAACAGCCCGCTCGGCACCAGCCCCATCAGGGTGGTGTGGAAGCGCTGGTTCAGCAGGCGCCACTGCTCCAGCGCCTCCCCTTCCAGCGGGCTGTCGCCGGCGATCAGCGCCTCGGCGCGGTCGAGGCCGTTGCGCAGCGCCCGCTCCACGTCGAGCGGCAGGCCGCGCTCCGCCACGATGCGGCAGCCGTGCCCCTCCAGCAGGGCGCGCATCTCGTAGCTCTCCAGCAGGTCGCGGCGGGTGAACTGCCGCACCGTGTAGCCGCGGTTGGTCTCGTAGGTGACCAGCCCTTCCCGCTCCGCCGCCACCAGCGCCTCGCGGATCGGGGTCCGCGACACGCCGAACTGGGCGGCCAGCTCCGCCTCCTTCAGCTTGGTGCCGGGGAGCAGCTTGCCCTCCAGCACCCGGTTGCGCAGAGCGGTCATGATGGAGCCGACCTGTTCGGACCGGTAGGTCCCGGTCGCCTTCGCATCGGTGAACGGGGTCACGGTGTCCTCCGGCCGGGGCGTCGGGCGCCGGCGGTTGGAAAATTGTGGGGCAAGGGATTGCGTTCTATCGGCGGCGCAGGATTCGCACAAGCACAACGCTCATCAGGATCGTCCCGAACAGCCGCAGCGTCTGCAGGGTCAGGATGAAGGGCACGTCGGCGGCACTGCCCAGGGCCACCACCGCCACAGAATCCAGCCCGCCGGGGCTGGTCGCCAGATAGGCGGTCAGCGGATCCTTGCCGGTCAGCGTGACCAGCAGCCAGGCGGAGCCGAGCGACAGCGCGACCAGACCGAAGGTCGACAGCAGCATCAGCGGGACCGACGCCAGCAGATCGCGCAGCAGCTCCCGCCGGAAGCGCAGGCCGGTCGTCCAGCCGATGATCGTGAAGGCGACGGCGATCAGCCAGGACGGCGAGTCCAGCACGACCAGCCCGGTCATGTTGAGGGTGCCGCCGAGCAGAATCGGCCCCAGCAGCGCCCCCGCCGGAAGCCGCGTCACAGTGCCGGCCCAGCCGCCGGCCAGCGCGACCGCCACCAGCGCCAGCGTCGAGGCGACGGAGGCGGACGGTGGAGGGACGGCGCCGGGAACGGCGATCGGTACAGGGACGCTGCCCAGCAGGAAATGGCAGACGAGCGAGGCCAGGACGACGACCACGATCACCCGCAGATACTGCATCACCGCGACGAAGCGCGGGTCGCCGCCGAAATCGCCGGCCATGGCGATCATCGCCGGGGCGGCGCCCGGCATGGTCCCCCACAGGGCGGTGCCGCCGGGAAAGCGGCCCGACCGCTCCAGCAGCCAGCCGACCAGCACCGCGCCGGCCAGCATCGTGGACAGGGCCATCAGCATGGGAAACCAGTGCAGCGCCACGTCGTGCAGGATGGTCACGTCCATCGAGCGGGCGACGACGCCGCCCGTCAGCGCCTGGGCCAGCCAGGAGAAGCGCTTGGGCAGCTCGATGGAGGCGCCGCGCACCCCCAGCAGGATCGCCGCCGCCATGGGGCCGAGCAGCGTCGCGCCGGGAAGGCCGGCCACCATGAAAAGGGCGGTGAACAGGAGGGTCGCCCCCACCAGCAGGCACCACTGGAGGGGATTGGAAAGGGGCATCATGTCGGCAGATTGCTCAGGGGCGCGCCCGCCGGTCGGCCGCGGGCGCGCCACCGCTCCATACAGTTCGGATGGGGTGGAAGGCGGTCGGGAGTGATCAGGCGGCCACGGCCGCGACGTGCTTTTCGACGTGGGCCATCACCTCCGCCACCGGCAGGACGTCGCCGTACTTGGCGTTCATGTCGAACAGGGCGGAATCGTGCGGGGACTGGTGGCGGTCGCCCACGCATTCGGCGGGGACGATGACGCGGAAGCCGTGGGACACCGCGTCCACCGCCGTCGCCCGCACGCAGCCGCTGGTCGAGCAGCCGGTGAGGATCACCGTGTCGCACTCCATCACGCGCAGCATGGTGCTGAGCGGCGTGCCGAAGAAGGCGGAGGAGTGGTGCTTGACCAGCACGACGTCCTGCGGCTCCGGCGTCACGCGGGCGTCGAACGCGGCCAGCGGGTTGTCGGCGGTGAAGGCGCGCAACGCCGGGATCTTCTTCACGAACATGCCGCCCTCGGTCCCGGCCGCGTCATAGACGACCTTGGTGTAGATGACCGGCAGGCCGGCGCGGCGGGCAGCGGCGTAGAGCGGCACGCTGGCGATCACCGCGTCCACCACCCCCTGCCCGAAGAAGGGGGCGCCGGGCTGGGTGTAGAAGTCGATGAAGTCGATGGAGATGACGGCGGCCTTCCGCCCGAAGCCGATCCGGTTCTGGAAGACGCCGGAATAGTTGTCCTTGAGTTCGTCGGTGACGCTGAACATGGGGTGTGGTCCTCAGGTCGATTGCAGGGGGGCCGATTACAGGGGAATGGGACGGATGGGCGGATAGCCGATGTCCTGGAGGACCGCCGTGGCGACCTCGGACCGGGTCTCCGGTGTTTCGGGAAAGTGGCAGGCGACCCGGTCGGTGCCGCCGCCAGCGTTTGTGCCGCAGGCGCGAAGCTCCGGCTGGTCGATCAGACAGGCGCGCGGCAGCAGGGCGTCGCCGCTGCGTTCGGTGGGCACGCCGCCCGCCGCGGCGACCAGCCGCGCCCGGTAGCAGCGCGGGTGGAAGCGGCAGCCCGGCGGCACGTTGGTGGCCGAGCCGATCTCGCCCATCGACACCGAGGTGCGGCGGCGGTTGCGCATCCGCACGTCGGCGATGGGCACCGCCGCCAGCAGCGAGACGGTGTAGGGGTGCAGCGGACGGCGGTAGAGGTTGTCGCGCTCCGCCATCTCCACGACCTTGCCGAGATACATCACGGCGATGCGGTGGCTGACGTGGCGGACCACCGCCAGATCGTGGGCGATGAACAGGTAGGACAGCCCGCGCTCGCGCTGGATGCGCTGGAGGAGGTTAATGATCTGCGCCTGGATCGACACGTCGAGCGCCGACACCGGCTCGTCCAGCACCAGGATCTTCGGATCGAGCGTCAGGGCGCGGGCGATGCCGATGCGCTGCCGCTGGCCGCCGGAGAACTGGTGCGGGTAGCGGTCGGCGTGCGAGGGGTCGAGCCCGACGAGGCTCATCACCCCGGCGACCTTCTGCGGGCCGTCGCCGTCCCACAAGCCGTGGACCTTCAGCGGCTCGGCGATGCTCTGGCCGATGGTGACGCGGGGGTCGAGCGATCCGTAGGGGTCCTGGAAGACCATCTGGATGTCGCGCCGCATCGCCTGCATCTCGGCCTTGGAGACGCCGGTCACGTCGCGCCCGTCGACCAGCAGCCGCCCGCTGGTCGGCTCGACCAGACGGAGGGCGAGGCGGCCCAGCGTGCTCTTGCCGCTGCCGCTCTCGCCGACCAGCCCCAGCGTCTCGCCGGCGCGGATGGTCAGCGACACGCCGTCCACCGCCCGCACCGCCTTGCCGACCGTCTTGAACAGGCCGCCGCGGCGGGTGAAGACGCGGGTGGCGTCGACGAGTTCCAGGGCCGGAGGGGGTGCTGAAAGCGACGCGGTCATCGGGCGGCCTCCTTCCGGTCGGGCAGGTCTTCGTGGAAACAGGCGCTGCGGTGGCCGGAGCGGTCGCCGGCCAGCGGCAGGGGGCGCCGGGTGCAGCAGTCCGTCCGCCCGCGGCCGACCGTGCAGCGCGGCTCGAAGGCGCAGCCGGGCGGCAGGCGGGCGACGTTGGGCGGCTGGCCCTCGATGGCCGGAAGCTCCTCGTCCACCGGGCCGTCGAGGCGGGGGATGCTGCGGAACAGCGCGCGGGTGTAGGGGTGGCGGGGCCTGGTGAAGACCTCCTCCATGGAGCCGGTCTCGACCAGCCGCCCGGCGTACATCACCGCCACGTCGTCGGCGTATTTGGCGACCAGCCCAAGGTCGTGGGTGATGAGCACCAGCGCCATGCCGGTCTCCGCCTGGAGGTCGGCGAGCAGGTCGAGGATCTGCGCCTGCACCGTCACGTCGAGCGCCGTGGTCGGCTCGTCGGCGATCAGGATCCTCGGCGACAGGGCGATGGCCATGGCGATCAGCACGCGCTGGCGCTGCCCGCCGCTGAGCTGGTGCGGGTAGTCGTCCACCCGCCGGGCCGGGTCGGGGATCTGGACGCGGGCCAGCAGCTCGATGGCGCGGGCGCGGGCGGCGGCGCGGCCGATCCGCTGGTGGGCCCGCAGCACCTCGACGATCTGCTCGCCGATGGTGAAGACGGGGTTCAGCGCGGTCAGCGGGTCCTGGAAGATCATCGAAATGACCGCCCCGCGCAGGCGGCGCAGCCGTTCCGGCGGCTGGTGCAGGATGTCGGTCCCGTCGATCCGCACCTCGCCGCGGCGGACGCGGCCCGGCGTGGCGACGAGGCCCAGCGCCGACAGGAAGGTCATCGACTTGCCCGACCCGGACTCGCCGACCACCGCCAGCGTGCCGCCGGCCCGCACGGCGAGCGACACGCCGTCGATGACGGTGACCGGTCCGTCGTCGCCGGGAAAGACCGTGGTCAGGTCGCGCAGCTCCAGCGCGACCGGGCGGGGGGCCGTGGCGGGGGCGATGGGAGCCGCCGGGGCCACGGGATGAAGATTCGGCATGGGGTGGTTTGGCATGGGCGTTCTCACAGCACGCGCCCGGAGGAACGGCGCATCTGCGGGTCGAGCGTGTCGCGCAGGCCGTCCCCCAGCAGGTTCAGGGCGACCACCATCACCGCGATGCAGATGCCCGCCGACAGCGAGATCAGCGGGTTGGAGGCCAGGAAGCTCTGCCCGTCGGCGATGACGTTGCCCCAGGTCGGGGCCGGCGGCTGGACGCCGAGGCCGAGGAAGCTCAGGCCCGCTTCGGCCAGGATGGCGGTGGCGGCGCTGACCGTGGCGACCACGATCACCGGCGGCAGGCTGTTCGGCACGACATGCAGGAACAGCAGCCGCATTGTGCCCATGCCGATGGCCCGCGATGCCTCGACGTAGGTGCGTGGCTTGATGGTCAGGACGACCGCCCGCATCACCGCGGCGACCCGCGGGGTGAAGGCCAGCGCCACCGCGATGATGACCGATTCCAGCGAGGAGCCGCGCGCCGCCACCAGGGCCAGCGCCAGCAGGAAGCCGGGGAAGGCCAGCAGGATGTCGATGATCGAGACGGTGACCCGCTCGACCCAGCCGCCGAAGAAGCCGGCGACCGCGCCGATCGCCATGCCCAGCGACAGCGAGAGCGCCATCACCGCGACGGCGACCTGGAGGGAGATGCGGGTGCCCCAGATCAGGCGGGACAGCACGTCGCGCCCGAACTGGTCGGTGCCCAGAAGGTGCGCGGCCGAGGGCGGGGCCAGCGTGTTGGCGAGGTCGGTCTCAAGCGGCGACATCGGGGCGATCCAGGGCGCCGCCACCGCCACGATCAGCAGCAGGGTCAGCAGGATCACGCCGATCAGGAAGCCCGGATGGCGGAAGTAGCGCATCAGGGACGACCGCCGCGGCGCGGTGGATACGGTTGCGATTGCTGCCATGGGTCACCGTGTGGACAGGCGCGGATCGACCAGCCCGTAGGCGAGGTCGAGCAGGCTGTTGACGAGGACGACGGCGACCGCCAGCACCAGCACGCCCGCCTGGACGAGCTGGTAGTCGCGGGCCGAGACCGCCTTCAGGATCATCGAGCCGATGCCGGGCCGGCTGAACACCACCTCGATCAGGATGGCGCTGCCCAGCGACCAGGCGAAGGTCACCCCGACGATCGCGAGGATCGGCACCAGCGCGTTCTTCAGCGCCAGCCGCCACACCACCCGGCGTTCCGGCACCCCCATCGCGCGGGCGACGCGGATGCAGTCCTGGCCCAGCACCTCCAGCATCGCCGAGCGGGTCAGGCGGGTGATGTAGGCGGCGACCGAGATGCCCAGCACGCCCGCCGGAAGCACGAGATGGTGCAGGTGGGTGAGGAACCCGCCGCCCGAGCTGGCCCCCAGCGCCGGGAACCATTTCAGCTCCTGCGAGAACAGCAGGACGGAGGCGAGGCCGAGCCAGAAGACCGGGAAGGAGATGCCGAACAGCGCAACGATCATGATGAGCATGTCGCTCCACGATCCCTGCCGCTCCGCGGTGAGGATGCCGAGCGGGATGCCGATCACCACCGCCACCGCGAGGCCGGCGAAGGCCAGGATCGCGGAGTCGGGAAGGCTGAACAGGATCTCCTCCAGCGCCGGGCGGCCGGTGACCACCGACGACCCGAAATCCCCGGTGACGGCGCGCAGCACGTAGAGCCCGTACTGCACGTAAACCGGCTGGTCGAGGCCGAGCTGGGCGCGCAGAGTCGCCAGCGCCTCCTCGGTCGCGTAGTCGCCCAGCATGTACTGGGCGGGGTCGCCGGGGATCATCCGGACCAGGAAGAAGGTCACGGTCACGATGCCGAACACCGTGATCGCGAGCTGCGAGAGTTGGCGAAGAAGCCGGTCCATCGTCACGCCTCCAGCAGCGAGACCGGATAGGCGCTCATCGTGAAGAGGGAGTTCTGGACGAAGCCGGAGACCTTCTTGGTGTGGGCGATGAACAGGTGGTCGGCGTAGAGCGGGATCACCGGCACGTCGCCCATCACCTTGGCCTGGATCTTCCCGTAGACCTCCTTGCGGGCGTCGTCGCCCTGGGCCTGCCGGGCGGCGGCGATCAGGTCCTCCACCCCCTCGTAATGGGCGGTGTTGAGGCCCGGCGGGAAGGAGGACTTGGCGAACAGCGACAGGATCGGGCTGTCCGGGTCGGGTGCGCCGACCACGCCGGTGATGCAGGTGGGCACCGTGCCCTTGTTGCGCGCCTGCAGGTAGGCGCCGCGCTCCAGCACCTTGATCTTGGCGTCGATGCCGACGGCGGCGAGGTCGCTGGCGATTGGCACGACGATCTTGTCGTAGGGGTTGGCACCCGGCGCCACGAGGTCGAGCGAGAAGGACCCCACCCCGGCCTCCTTGAGCAGCGCCCTGGCCTTCGCCGGGTCGTAGGGGAACAGCGGGACCTTGTCGGTGAACTCCTGGAACGCCGGGGTGAGGAAGCCGCTCGCCTCCGACTTGGTGCCCTTGAAGAAGCCGTCGATCAGCGCCTTGCGGTTGATGGCGTGGTAGATCGCCTGACGGACGCGCAGGTCGCCCAGCGGCTTGATCGAGGTGTTGAGGACGAGGTTGATCGTGTGGTTGGCGTCCCGGTCCAGCACGGTGACCAGCCCGCCGCCCTTCAGTCGCTGGATGACCTCCGGCTGCTGCAGGCCGAAGAGGATGTCGATCTCGCCGTTCTCCAGGGCGATGGCCGCCGCCGTCTCGTCCTTGATGACGCGGAACTGCACCTCCTCGACCTTGGGGGCGCCCGCGAAATAGTCCTTGTTGGCGGACAGCTTCACCTCGCGGCCCGGCGCCCAGTTCTGGAACACGAAGGGGCCGGTGCCGATGGGGTTCAGCGCGAAGGCCTTGTCGCCGATCTCGCCCAGCGCCTTGCGGCTGACAATCCAGCCCTGGTTGAAGGCCGAGACCTTGTGCAGGAAGCCGGAATTCGGCTCCTTCAGCGTGATGACCACCTTGTCGGGGGACGGCGTCTCGATGGACTTGATGGAGGCGAGCTGCCCGCTGTAGCTGCTGCCGGTCTGCGGGTCGAGCACGCGCTCGAACGAGAATTTGACGTCGTCGGAGGTGAAGGGGCCGAAGCCCTTGTGCCAGGTGACGCCGCTGCGCAGGGCGAAGCTGTAGACGGTACCGTCTCCGGAGATGTCCCAGCCGGTGGCGAGGTCGGGGACGATGGCGTTGCTCGCCTCGTCGTACTTGACCAGCCCGTTGAAGATCTGAGTGGCGACCGTCTGGTTCTCGATCTGGAAAATACGGGCGGGATCCAGGTTGCCGATGTCGCTGCCGATGCGCACCCGCAGGACCGGCGGCGCCGCCGACGCCGGCAGAGGCCAGCCGCTGCCCGCCACCAGGGCGCCGGCGGCCAGCAACGTGCCGAACTGGCGACGGTTGACGCCGCTCCGCTCGATCCGGCCGGCCCGTTCCTTGCGATTGATCCCGTCCATAAGCCTGCTCCTCTGTGTCAAAGATTTTACGGGCAGCGCTGAGATTTGTCCGGTCTATTTTTGCACACAATCTGCGCTGGACCCTTATGTCCGACCAAATTCGCAGGAATCGTGCCACCCTGCGGCAGGCTGTCGCAGGTGGTCTATAAATTCTTCTAAAACAGCACTTTACAGCTGGATTCAGCGGTATTGCTCGTGAATACAGCAATATGCATGTCTGCGCAAAACGCGGGCAGGGACGGGTTTGAATTGGTGAAACTATGGACTTTGAATGCAAAAAAACCTCGTTGTATGCTGGTCCGGCGCCCGTGATGCGGCGCTGCAGCGGAAGAAGGAACCTCCTGAAATGAGCGATCTTTCCATCTACGACCGCCAGGGCATCGGCAAGCCGCTCGGCTTCGGCCGCAAGTCCGCCCTCCTCATCATCGACTTCCAGATCGGTTTCACGCGCGAGGACGCCTTCGGCGGCTTCAACATCAACAGCGCCATCACCGCCACGGGCAAGTTGCTCGGACATGTCCGCCCCCTGGGCATGCCGATCGCCCATGCCTGCTTCATCGCGCCGGAGGCTCCGGGCGGCATCGGCCCGTTCGGCGAGAAGATTCCGTCGCTGCTGACCCTGACCGCCGAGTCCCCCGACGTCGCCTTCGCCCCGGAGGTCGCGCCGCTGCCCAACGAGTTCATCGTGCGCAAGCAGCACGCCTCGGCCTTCTTCGGCACCGCCCTGTCCTCCTGGCTGCGGGCGAACGCGGTCGACACGCTGCTGGTCACCGGCTGCACGACCTCGGGCTGCGTGCGGGCCAGCGTGATCGACGCCTCCGCCCACGGGCTGCGCCCGATCATCGTGGAGGAGTGCGTGGGCGACCGGGCGGAGGAGCCGCACCGCGCCAACCTGTTCGACATGGGCAAGAAATACGCCGACGTGATGCCGCTGGACGCGGTCATCGCCCATCTGGCGCTGGCGGACGCCGCCTGACCCGGCGGTTCCGTCCCTAAGCGCAACGAAGCGATTTCAACAGGCCGTCGCCGGACCCGAGCGTCTGAAGCCATCCGGCACGCGAGCGGAAAGCAGCAACGCATGTCCGAACTTTCGACAACGCATCCGGCCCGGTCCGGCGGCGGCGCCCCATCCATGCCCGGCCCCAGCGAGGCGGAAACCTGCGCCCGTCTCGCCCGCATCGAGAGCCTGAACCCGATCGTCAACGCCCTGTTGGCGGTGGACGCCGACGGGGCGGTCCGCCGGGCCCAGGCGCAGGACGAGGCGCGGGCGGCGGGGGACTGGCCCGGTCTGCTGGACGGGGTGACGGTCACCGTCAAGTACTGCTTCGAACTGGCCGGCGAGACGACCAGCTACGGTTCCTCCGCCCGCTTCGCCCGGCTGGGCCGGCAGGACGCCCCGCTGGTGCGCCGCTTGCGCGACGCCGGGGCCATCCTGGTCGGGCGCAACAACCTGTCCGAATTCTGCCTTGGCTCGACGAACCAGAACGAGCATCACGGCCCCTGCCGGAACCCCTGGGACACCGGGCGGGTGCCCGGCGGGTCGAGCGGCGGCTCGGCGGCCTCGGTCGCCGCCGGGCTGTGCCGGGTGTCGATCGGCACCGACACCGGCGGCTCCATCCGCATCCCGGCGGCGCTCTGCGGGGTGGTCGGGCTGCGGCCCAGCGTCGGCCGGGTGTCGAACGTCGGCATGATCCCGTGCAGCGTCGATTTCGACACCATCGGCCCGCTCGCCTGTTCGGTCGCCGATGTGGCGCGGGCCTTCGCCGCCATCGCCGGCTACGACCCGGAAGACCCCAATTCGGTGGACGTTCCTCTCGGCAACTTTCTGCCGGATGTGAAGGCGGGCATCGCCGGCACGCGCATCGGGCTGCCGTGCAACTTCTATTTCGACAACCTCCAGCCCGCGGTGGCGGAGCGGGTGCGCGCGGCGGCGGCGGTGCTGGAGAAGGCCGGCGCGGTCCTGGTGGACGTCACCATCGAGGACGCGGAGGTCGCGCAGGCCCGCACCGCCTTCTCCCTGCTCGTCGCCGACATGGCGCAGTATCACCTCGACAAGATGGAGACCGCGCCGGAGTCCATCGGACCGGAGGTGCTGCGCCGCCTGCAGTTGGGTCTGCCGGTGTCCGGCGTGCAGTACGCGGAGTCGCGGCGCTGGCTGGCCGCCTGGAAGCTGCGGTTCCGCGAGCTGTTCGAGCGTGTGGACCTGATCCTCACCCCGACCACCCCCATCGTGGCGCCGCGCATCTACGACAGCGCCGACATGATCGAGGCGACGCGGGCGGTCAGCCGCTTCACCTACGGCTTCGGCGCGCTCGGTCTTCCCGCCATGTCGGTGCCCTGCGGCTTCGACGGCGACGGGATGCCGGTGGGCATGCAGATCGTCGGGCGCTGGTTCGACGAGCCGCTGGTCTTCCGCGCCGGGGCGGCCTTCCAGGCGGCGACCGACCACCACCGCCAGCGCCCCGCCCTGCCCCTTTGAGTCTCCGGCCCGCCTGACATTTTCCGGAAGGACCCGCCATGGAACCGTTCGAACTCACGGCCAGCGCGGCCGCCCGCGCGATCCGCGAGGGCCGCCTGACCAGCGAGGCGCTGGTCCGCTCCTGCCTGGAGCGGATCGAAGCCCGCGACCCGGAGGTGCGCGCCTGGATCACCGTCGATCCCACTTTGGCGCTGGCCGCCGCGCGGGAGGCCGACAAGCGTCCCGCCGCCGGCCCGCTGCACGGCCTGCCCTTCGGCGTGAAGGACGTGATCGACACCGCCGACCTGCCGACCACCCAGAACTCGCCGATCTTCCAGGGCCATCGGCCCGCCCGTGACGCCGCCTGCGTGTCCATCGCGCGCAGCGCCGGCGGCATCCTGCTGGGCAAGACCGACACGGTGGAGTTCGCCTCCGGCGGGCGCAAGGCAGCGACCCGCAACCCGGTCAACCCCGCCCACACGCCGGGCGGCTCCTCCTCCGGGTCGGGGGCGGCGGTGGGGGACCGGCATGTGCCGCTGGCCTTCGGCACGCAGACCGGCGGCTCGCACATCCGCCCCGCCGCCTTCAACGGCATCTACGGCTTCAAGCCGACCTGGGGCGTGGTCAGCCGCGAGGGGATGAAGCACTACGCGGTGTCCCTCGACACGCTCGGCTGGTACGGGCGTTCGGTCGCCGACCTCGCGCTGATGGCCGAGGCGTTCCAGATCGAAGGCATGGGGGCGACTGCGCCGGTCGCCCTGGAGGGCCTGCGCGTCGGGCTTTGCCGCTCCCCCGTCTGGTCGCGCATCGAGCCGGCGGGCGAGGCGGCGCTGCTGCTCGCCGCCAAACGGCTGGAGGAGGCCGGCGCGGCGGTCGTGCCCTTCGAACTGCCGGACGACTTCTCGACCCTGGCCGAGGTGCAGGACGTGATCCGCCGCGGCGAGGGGCGCGCCTCCTTCCTCGACCTTTACCTCAGCGACCGCCACCGGCTGCACCCCGAGCTGGCCGACCATTGCGAGCACAACCGCGGCATCACCGCGCGCACCCTGACCGAGGCCTACGACGTGGCCGACACATGCCGGCCGCGCTTCGCCGCCCTGTTCGAGTCCATCGACGTGATCCTGACGCCGCCCGCGCCGGGCGAGGCCCCGGAAGGGCTGCACACCACGGGCGACCACATCTTCAACGCGATCTGGACGGTGCTGCACGTCCCCTGCCTCGCCATGCCCTGCGGCCGCGGGCCGCGCGGGCTTCCGGTGGGGGTGCAGCTGGTGGCCCCGCGCTTCCAGGACGCCGCCCTGCTGGCGATGGCCGAGGCCATGGCCCCGGTGGTCGACGTGTGAGGGCCGCGCCCCCCCGGAAACTTTCCCGGAGCGGGAGGGTTGGACGGGTGCGGCCCCGCAACCGGGCGCCCGAGGATCGGAGGAGAGGACGGATGAAGCTCGACGGGTCCTGCCACTGCGGCGCGGTGCGTTTCTCGGTGGACGCCTACGCGCCGGCCCCCTACCTGTGCTGCTACTGCTCGATCTGCCGCAAGACGGCGGGCGGGGGCGGCTACGCCATCAATCTGGGAGCCAAGGCCGACACGCTGGAGGTGACGGGGGCGGAGCACATCTCCCTCTTCCACGCCCGCATCGACGGAGAGGAAAGCCCCGGCGAGCGACGCTTCTGCGCGCGCTGCGGCTCCGCCCTGTGGGTCAGCGACCCGCGCTGGCCGGAGTTGGTCCACCCCTTCGCCAGCGCCATCGACAGCCCCCTGCCGGAAGCGCCGGCCCATGTCCACATGATGCTGGGGTCGAAGGCCAACTGGGTGCCGGTCCAGGCCGCGCCGGGGGACGAACGCAGCGACGACTACCCGCCGGAGTCGCTGGAGGAATGGCACCGCGCCCATGGGATGCTGGACAGCGGAAAGCCCGAGGGGGGAAAGCCCGAGGGGGGAAAGGCGGACGGCGGGGCATGACCCCCGCCGTCCGGGCCGGTCAGTTCTTCAGCTTGTAGCCGGTGCGGAAGATCCACCAGACCGCCGTCAGGCAGAGCGCCAGGAACAGGGCGGTCATGGCGAGGCTGATCCCCACCGGCACGTCGGCCTGCCCGTAGAAGCTCCAGCGGAAGCCGCTGACCAGATAGACGACCGGGTTGAACAGGGTAACCTTCTGCCACAGCGGTGGCAGCATGCTGATCGAGTAGAAGCTGCCGCCGAGGAAGGCCAGCGGCGTGATGACCAGGATCGGCACGATCTGCAGCTTTTCCCAGCCGTCCGCCCAGACGCCCAGGATGAAGCCGAACAGGCTGAAGGTGACCGAGGTCAGCACCAGGAAGGCGACCATCCAGAACGGGTGCTGGATCGAGTAGTCGACGAACAGCCGGGCCGTCAGCAGGATCAGCACGCCTAGGATCATCGACTTGGTCGCCGCCGCCCCGACATAGCCGAGCACCGTCTCGAAGGCGGAGATCGGGGCCGACAGCACCTCGTAGATCGTGCCGGAATAGCGCGGCATGTAGATGCCGAAGGAGGCGTTGGACACGCTCTCCGTCAGCACCGACATCATGACGAGGCCGGGCACCAGGAAGGCGCCGTAGGTCACCCCGTCCACCGCCGTGAAGCGCCCGCCGATGGCCGCCCCGAAGACGATGAAATAGAGCGAGGTGGAGATGACCGGCGCCGCGATGCTCTGGAACAGCGTGCGCCAGGTGCGGGCCAGTTCGAACAGGTAGATGGCCTTGACCGCATGAAGGTTGATGGGGGAGGTCATGCCCGCTCCTTCACAAGGCTGACGAAGATCTCCTCGAGGGAGCTTTCCTCGGTGTGCAGGTTCGTGAAATCGATGCCGTGGTCGCCGAGCTTGCGGAGAAGCCGGGCGATGCCCGTCTGGTCGTCCTGCGTGTCGAAGCTGTAGACCAGCTCCCGCCCGTCGCCGGACAGGGTCAGGGGGTAGCCGGCCAGCTCCGCCGGGATGGAGTCCAGCGGGTTCTGGAGCTGCAGGGTCAGCAGCCGCTTGCCCAGCTTGCGCATCAGCGCCGCCTTGTCCTCGACCAGCACGATCCGGCCGTTGGAGATGACGCCGATGCTGTCGGCCATCTCCTCCGCCTCCTCGATGTAGTGGGTGGTCAGGATGATGGTCACCCCGCTGTCGCGCAGGCGTCCGATCATCTCCCACATGCCGCGGCGAAGCTCCACGTCCACACCGGCGGTCGGCTCGTCGAGGAAGAGGATGCGTGGCTCGTGCGACAGGGCCTTGGCGATCATCACGCGGCGCTTCATGCCGCCGGACAGCGCCATGACCTTGCTGTCCTTCTTGTTCCAGAGGGACAGGTCCTTCAGCACCTTCTCGATGTGGGCGGGATCGGGCGCCTTGCCGAACAGCCCGCGGCTGAAGCTGACGGTGGCCCAGACGCTCTCGAACGCCTCGGTCGTCAGCTCCTGCGGGACGAGGCCGATCAGCGCGCGCGCGGCGCGCCAGTCGCGCACGATGTCGTGCCCGTCGACCGTCACGGTGCCCGCGGTGGCGTTGACGATGCCGCAGACGATGCTGATGAGCGTCGTCTTGCCGGCGCCGTTCGGCCCCAGCAGGGCGAAGATCTCGCCGCGGCGGATGTCGAGATCGACCCCTTTCAGCGCCTGGAAGCCGGTGGCGTAGGTCTTTTCCAGCCCACGCACCTGAATGATCGGCTGCATGTCTCCCCTCTGCCTGTCGGTCGGCCCGGTCCGGGCGGGCGTCACCTTAACGGCGGGGCGGCGCGCGGTCACCGGGCATTCGGCGCGACGCAACCATTCCGGATAAGGAGGGCCTGATTTGGGAGTCCCGATTCGGGGTGGGGGATGCCCGCCCACAAATGATTTCGGGACAACAGCCCCGCCCATCCCCATATTATGTAAAAAGCACGAAAGAGGACGAGCGCTCATGCCAAAAGATGTTGTGCTCAGCGATGTCGATGTCTGGGAAAGCTCCATCACCACGTGGCTGCGTTCCAACGTGGCCGAAGATCCGGCGCACGATGTCGGCCATCTTCTTCGCGTCTGGCGCACCGCCAAGGCCCTGGCCGCGGCGGAGGCCGAGCGGGACGGCGGACCGTCGTCCGATACGCTGGCCGACATGCTGGTCGTGCTGGCCGCCGCCCTGCTCCACGACATCGTGAACGTGCCGAAGGACCATCCGGACCGCAGCCGCGCCTCCCGCCTGTCGGCGGACCGGGCGGAGGAGGTTCTGCGCGGCATGGGCTTCCCGGACGCGCTGATCCCCGCCACCCGCCACGCCATCGAGGCGCACAGCTACTCCGCCGGCATCCCGCCGCTGACCGTGGAGGCGAAGCTGGTCCAGGACGCCGACCGTCTGGAAAGCCTGGGGGCCATCGGCATCGCCCGCTGCTTCGCCACCTCCGGCCTGATGAAGCGGGCGCTGTTCCACGGCGAGGACCCGATGGCCGAGACCCGCCCGCTGGATGACCTGCAATACGCGCTGGACCATTTCAAGGCGAAGCTGCTGCTCCTTCCCAACACCATGCAGACCTCGGCCGGCCGGGCGCGGGCTCAGGAGCGGGCGGCCTTCCTGCTGTCCTTCCAGGTCCAGCTTCTGGCGGAGATCGCCGGGGACGCCTGACGGCTCCCCAGCAGCGCGGGCTGCGTGTGGAGGCTGGCCCGACGACAACGCTCTCCTCGCCGGGGTGGCGAAGCGTTAGCTTGCCCTGATAGAGCGCGTCGCCATGGCGGTGCGGCTCGCACGGACCGGGCTGCGGCAGACGCAGCGCGGTTCGGTGTGTTGGGTGAACCGAAGCAATCCGGGTTGTATCGTCCATGAACAAGAACAGGCCATCCGGCGCTCCTTCCACGCCGGACATGCGCAAACTGTCGGACGCTCTGGCCCTGGCCCAGAAGGGCGATCTGGCGCGCGCCGTCGCGTTGTTCGAACAGGCGACCAGGGGCGCCGCCCTGACTCCGCAGATCGCCGGGTTCGGGCGGGACCTCCACGCGGCGGTCGGCAACGCGGCCTTCGGAAGCCAGCGCTACGACGACGCGTTGAGCGCGTTCGAGCGGGCGCGCCAATGCGATCCACATCATCCCGGCATCCTTCTGAACATCGGCAACACCCTGTTCAGGATGGGCGCCTACGACCGCGCCGCCGACGTGCTCGAACAGGCGCGGTCGCTGCACCCGGCGAGTCCCGACACGCTGCTCAGCCTCTCGGCGGTGCTGTTCCAACTGGGACGCCTCGCCGAGGCGGAGCGTCTGGCCCGTCGGGCGGCGGCGGTGGCGCCGAACGCCCCGGCGGTGTGGTTCAATCTGGGAACCGCCCTCAAGGGGCAGGACACGCTGGCCGCCGCGGCGGACGCCTACCGCCGCGCGCTGAGGATCGCGCCCGGGAACCCGACCGCCACGGTCGGGCTGATCCAGACCAAGCAGCGGTCCTGCGACTGGTCCAGCTTCGACGACGACGCGGTCGCGCTGGAGTCCATCGCCGCGCAGGGCGTGCCGGTCCAGGCCTCCATGATGCTGTCCCACCGCGTTTCCGCCCGGTCTCTGCTGGCGGCGGCGCGGGCGCACGCGCAGACGATCCGGTCGAAGCCGGTGCGGTTGAAGACGAAGCCCGGCAGGGCGGACGTCGTCACCATCGCCTACCTGTCGAACGATTTCCGCCAGCACCCGGTCGCCCAGCTTCTGGCCGGGGTGCTGGCGCTGCACGACCGGTCGCGTTTCCGGGTGCTCGCCTACAGCTACGGCCCGGACGACGGCAGCGTCGAGCGCCGCCGCATCCGCGAAGGCGTCGACCGCTTCATCGACATCGACTCCCTGACGGCGGAGGCCGCCGCCGAGACCATACGGCGGGACGGCGTCGACATCCTGATTGACCTGAAGGGCTACACCGGCCACCCGCGGCCGCACATCCTCGCCGCCCGGCCGGCACCGGTCCAGGTCCAGTTCCTGGGCTATCCCGGCACCCTGGGGGCACCCTGGATCGACTACATCGTCGCCGATCCCATCGCCCTGCCGCCCGACCTGGAGAGCGGCTTCACCGAGGCGGTCGCGCGGATGCCGCGCTGCTTCCTGCCGCGGGACCGCCGGTACGACGCGCCGCCGCCGCCGCCGCGGTCGGCCTGTGGGCTTCCGGCGGATGGCTTCGTGCTCGCCTGCTTCAACAACGCCTACAAGATCACGCCCGACCTCTGGGCCGTCTGGATGGCCCTTCTGCACCAAATTCCCGACGCCGTGCTGTGGCTCGCCCGGACGACCGCGGAGGCCGAGGGGAATCTGCGGCGGTCGGCCTCGTCGGCGGGGATCGCAGCGGACCGGGTCGTCTTCGCGCCCTGGGCACCGACCTTGGAGCACCATCTGTCCCGGCTCCAGAACGCCGACCTGATGCTGGACACCCTGCATTACGGCGCCCACACGACGGCGAGCGACGCGCTGTGGGTCGGACTTCCGCTGGTGACCTGTCCGGGGCACACGCTGCAGTCGCGCGTGGCCGCCAGCCTGCTCCACATCGCGGGCCTTCCCGGCTTCGTGACGGAGTCCCTGGCCCAGTATGAGGGCGTGGTTCTCCGGTGGGCGAAGGACCGCGGCGGCCTTGCGGCGGTTCGCGACAGGCTGCGCGCCGGACGCGATGATGGGCCGCTGTTCGATATGAACGCCTACACGGGCTTCCTCGATCAGGCGTTGCTGACGATGATGGACCGGCAGCGCCGGGGCGCGCCGCCGGCGACGTTCACGGTCGCCGGGTAGGAGCGCCTTTTATCCGACAACGTCGAATCGGGTCTTGGTAAGGCGCTCGGCGGTGTCCCAGAGCCGGCTCGCGAGCGCTTCGTCCGCGGCGGCGGCCGGAAGCCTGGCCGGAGCCGGGAAGCCTTTGCGTTCCCCGGCTCCGTTGGGGCCGTAATAGCCGCCGGCAGCCGCCTCGGGCGCGGTGGCGGCGAAAAGCCCGGGCAGAGCCCCCCGCTCGGCGCTCTGCGCGATCACCGGCGTGAGGAAGCGCCCCAACAGTTTGTAAAGGCCGGTGAAATGCGCCATCAGGTTCGTCACGGCGATCCCCGGGTGCGCCGCGAGGCTCGCAATGGGAGAGCCGGCCCTGCTCAACCGGCGCTGGAGTTCGAGGGCGAAGATCAGGTCGGCGAGCTTGGACTGGGCGTAGGCGCCGTACAACGAAACATATTTGCGCTCCGACTGCAGATTGTCGAAATCGATCCTGCCCTGATGCACGATGAGGCTTGCCAGCGTGACGATGCGGGTTCCGCTCGCCGGCTTCAGGCGTGGGAACAGCAGGGCCGTCAGGGCGAAGGGGCCGAGGAAGTTCGTTGCGAATTGCCGTTCGAAGCCGTCTTCGGTCAACTCGCGCCGCGGCAGAGCCATCACGCCGGCGTTGTTGATCAGGACATCGATCGATCCGCCGGGAAAGCGGTCGTCGATCGTCTCCACGAAGCGCCGCACGCTGCGCCGTGATGAGAGATCAAGAAGGGCCGGCGTGAGTTTGGCCTGCGGAACCTCCGCCCGAATCCGTCGGATGGCGTCCTCGGCCTTCGCTTCGGAGCGGGCCGGAAGGACGATCTCGGCACCGTGGCGGGCCAGTTCCAGCGCGGCATGGAAACCGATGCCGGAGTTGGCGCCGGTGATCACCGCGCGGCGGCCCTCCTGTGGAGGAATGTCGCTGGCCGTCCAGTTCATAGGCTTGTCCCTTTCCATAGTTCGCAGAAGGACGTTTGCAGAAGGACGAAAAACGATAGATGAGTGCCCAATCACTCATTTTTTGAGCAAACGGTCAGTCCCCGCTTGTCGCCCGCCAGAAGCTCTCGAACCCCTTGCGTCGGTAGAGCGCGTGCGCGGACGGGTTCTTGGCGATCAGTTCGATCGTCATCTCGGCGAGCGCCTCGAACACCGCGGCCGTGAACTCGCGCGACGACGAGCGCGCTCTGTCCGCGTCCGGTCCATCGAACAGGGCCGTCGCCATCGCCTCCATCGCGCCAAGCGCCGCCTTCCGGCTTTCCGGCGTGATCGTCCCGGACACGCGCAGTTGGCGGAGCGCCCGGCGCTTGACGTCGTTCCCGACGCTCCAGTCGATGTACGCGTCCCAGATCATTTCCCAACGGCCGGGAAGCTCCTCGCGCTGGAGGAAGCCGGCCAGCATCGCGTCGCCGAGTTCGCACTTCAACGCGACGTAGAGTTCGTTGAGCAGATCGTCCTTTGTGGGGAAGTAATTGAAGATGGTGCCTTCCGCCACCGCGGCCGACTTGGCGATCTTCGCGGTGCGGGCCGACAGCCCCTCCTCCGCCACCCAGTGCGCGGCGGCCGACAGGATCGCGGTTCGCTTGTCCTCGCTCAACGGCCGGGCCATGCCACCATCTCGATTGAGTGCTCACTCATTTTATGGCCTGATTTTATGACCTGGCTGGGGCATTTCCGCAAGAGTGCTGATTGGCAAAGGGTCGTCTAGCGATCCGGGACAGCGACGATCCTATGATCGTCGGGTGGACCGATGGGCAAAACGAAAAAGGACCGCTCCGAAGGAGTCGGTCCTTTTTTCCGGCCCGGATGGGCGGGCCGCCGCGTCGTGGGGCCGGAAGGCCCTGGCGCCGGTCATTCGCGCATCAGCGTCGGCAGATCGAGCGTCGAAGTGCTGGCCGCCGGAGCGTAGGTGCCGGACGACACGGCTTGGTATACGATATACAACGGAGTGGCCGAGAACCAAGCGCTGGCGAACTCCGTAACACCCTTGGCGATGCTCGACAGAAGGCCGTCGTGATGGCTGTGATGGGCGGAAGCGTAAGCCATGATGTGTCTCCTCTTTGCTGGTGGGGTTATTGTGCCGTGGTATACCCGATACCAGAAGCGCTATGCCCGCAGAGCAGCAAGTCCGAAAAATTACAGCTTCCTCAAGCGTTTAGGATCAAAACAGTCGGTAGAGCGAACCAAAAAAACTGGATACTCCGGTATGACTCTTCCCACATGATTGCGTATGTGTTTGCCGGGGGATCACGTATCCTCTCGTCATTGCCCCTGGAGATAATCTGGAGAGCCGTCTGTGCCGGTGCATGAGTGGCCGCAGATCGTACGCGCGTTGCGAAGGCTGCATGGCCTGACCACCGCGCAGTTTGCCGTCATGCTGGCCTCCACCGAGGAAACCGTTGCCCGCTGGGAATCCGGTGCCACCCTGCCCGACCCGCGGGAGCAGGCGCTGTTGCGCGACGTCCTGACCGGACATTTCCGGCACCATCCCACCTTCCTCGGCCTGAAGGCGATGGTGCGGAGCATGAACGAGAAATGCACCCTCTACACGCCGGGCCTGATCGCGCAGGCGGTGTCCCCGCCGCTGGCCCGATGGATCGAGCGGCACCGCTTCGACATCGTCGGCTCCTCGTTGCTGCCACGCATCGACGGCCTGACCGCGGAGATGATGGAGCGCCACGCCCTGCCCATGCTGGAGGGAACCAACGACGTCCTGTCGGTCTCCTACAATGACCGGGCCGTGGCCTTCCGCAACGCCGTCATCAACCGGCGGCTGAGCGTCGTCCCGGTGGACGGCGTGCGCGTCCTCGTTCTGGTGGACCGGGTGCTGTATCTGGACGACGGCCGGGACACGCCGGACCCGGATCTCCACATGCTCACCGCCGACGAGTTGGCCGACGGCTGACCGGCCCTCCGAAGGTCCGGCTTGCCCCCGGCCGCGTTGTCTGCTCCATGGACGCCGGTACGGAGGGGAGCCAAAGCCTTGAGCACGGGACTGATCGCATTGCTGGACGATGTGGCCGGGTTGGCGAAGGTCGCCGCGGCCTCGCTGGACGACGCCGCGGGGCAGGCGGCGCGGGCCGGAGCCAAGGCCGCCGGGGTGGTGGTGGACGACGCCGCGGTGACGCCGCGCTACATGGTCGGGTTCAGCGCCGACCGGGAACTGCCGATCATCGGCAAGATCGCGCTGGGCTCGCTGAAGAACAAGCTGGTGTTCCTGCTGCCCCTGGCGCTGGCGCTCAGCCTCGTCGCGCCCTGGGCGATCACGCCGCTGCTGATGCTCGGCGGCGGCTTCCTCTGCTACGAGGGGGCGGAGAAGGTGTGGGAGGCGCTGCGCCCCCACGCGGCGCATGAGGGCGCCGAGGGAGCGGGCGCCGCGGGGCAGGACGCCGCGCAGTTCGAGCGGGAGAAGGTCAACAGCGCCATCAAGACCGACCTAATCCTGTCGGCGGAGATCATGGCCATCGTCCTGTCCACGGTCGCCGCCGAAACCTCGTCCTTCTGGATGCAGGCCGCCGTTCTCGCGATCGTCGGGGCGGGCATCACCGGCCTCGTCTACGGCGCGGTGGCGCTGATCGTGAAGGCGGACGACGTCGGCCTGTCGCTGGCGCAGAACGGGCGCCCGGCGGCCAGCCTCCTGGGGTTGCGCACCCCCTCTCCCGCTGCGCCGGGCGGGGCCGACCGGGCGCTCGCCCCGGTGACGCAGGCGATCGGGCGCGGGCTGGTCAAGGGGATGCCGGTGTTCCTGAAGCTGCTGGCCCTGGTCGGCACCGCCGCCATGCTGTGGGTCGGCGGCGGCATCGTCATCCATGGGTTGGAAGGCTTCGGTCTGACCGCGGTCGGGCACGCGATCCACGGGGCCGCCGTGGCGGCGGGAGAGGCCGTGCCGGCGGCGAAGGCCGCGGTGGAATGGCTGGTCGGGGCGGCAGGGGCCGGGGTGTTCGGGCTGCTGCTCGGCGCCCTGCTGATCCCTCTGGTGCACACGGTGATCGAGCCGCTCTGGCGCATGGTGTCCGGAAAGCAAGGCGGCCACGGGTGAACGCGCGAAGGGGCGGCCCTGCCCGGACCGCCCCTTGGCGTTTGCCCTTCACACGCGGCCCTGCCCCGTTTCCACAATGACAAGGACGCTCCATGGACGGGGCTTGGTGTGCCCGGACCGGCCGTGGGTCCGCCGAGAGATCGGAGCGCCATATATTAGTATATCAGCGCCCCGCCCCAAGACAAGCCCCCCTTGCCCTCCCCTCAGGCCTCACATCAGCATGTTGGGCAGGAACAGCACCAGCCCCGGCCACAGCGTCAGCACGGCGACCAGCAGGACGATGGTGCCGACGAAGGGCAGCGATTCGACGACATACTCCTCCACCGGGCAGTCGAGCAGGCTGCACACCGTGTACATCGCCACGCCCACCGGCGGCGTCATCGAGCCCAGAGTCACGATGGTCATCATCAGGATGCCGAAATGCACCGGATCGACGCCCAGCGGCGTCACGATCGGCAGGAAGATCGGCGTCAGCAGCAGGACCAGCACCGTGCTTTCGACGAACAGGCCGGCGATGAACAGGAAGATCAGGATCAGCGCGACCACCAGCAGCGGGTTGGTGGTGAGCTGGGTCATCGCCTCGGCGATGGTCTGGGGCGCCTGCTCGAAGATGATGGCGTAGCCGACCATGCCCGAGAACAGGATGATGAGCATGATCAGGCCGGTGTCCACCACCGCTTCCTGAAGCGCCTCGGCCACCGCGGCCCAGGTCAGCTCCCGGTGCAGCAGGAAGCCGACGACGGCGGCGTAGACGACGGCGAAGGCGCCGACCTCCGACGGGGTGAACAGGCCGCCGCGGATGGCGAACAGCAGGGCCACCGGGAACAGCAGCGCCCATTTGGCGTCGGCCACCGCCCGCCATACGGTGCGCAGGGTCGGGCGCTCCGCCATCTCCGGGCGGTAGCCGCGGCGGCGCGCGATCAGCCAGACGGTCAGCATCAGCCCGGCCATCATCATGAAGCCCGGAATGACGCCGGCCAGGAACAGCCGCCCGATCGACACGTTGCCGACGAAGCCGTAGAGGATCAGCCCCAGGCTGGGCGGGATGGTCGCGGTGATCAGCGAGCCGACCGCGATGGCGGCGGCGGTGAAGCCCTTCGAGTAGCCGCGGGCGATCAGGCTGGGGCCGAGGATGCGGGCCTCCATCGCCGCGTCGGCCACCGCCGAGCCGGAGACGCCGCCCATCAGGGTGGACAGCACGATGCAGACCTGCGCCAGCCCGCCGGACATCCAGGAGACCAGCACGTTGGAGCAGTTGATCAGGCGGCTGGTGATGCCCGTCCGGTTCATCATGTGACCGGCCAGCACGAAGAAGGGCACGGCCAGCAGCGGGAAGCTCTGCGAGGCCGAGGCGACCTGCTGCACCCCGATGGACATCGGGATGATGTCGTTCGTGGCGAAGAAGGAGAAGCCGGCGATGCCGATGGCAAAGGCGATGGGAAGGCCGAAGGCCATCAGCGCGAAGAAGGTGACGGCAAGCAGGGTCACGGCACGACCTCCTCGATGTCGCCGGATTTCGGGGCCGGGGCGAAGACCGGCTTGGGGTGGCTGCGCAGCTCGCGCAGGGTGTCCAGGATCTGCCCGGTCAGCGTGATGGCGAGCAGCAGGCAGCCCACCGGCACCGCGGCGGTGACGAAGGCGTAGCTGATGCCGCTGTCGCCGAACTGGCGTTCCAGGTTCAGCATGGTCAGGCGGTAGCCCATCACCGTCATGGTGACGAGGAAGGCGAGAACCAGCACGCCCAGCACGACATCCAGCACGGCCCGGGTGGAATTGGGCAGGCGCTTGACCAGATAGTCGATGCCGATGTGGGCGCGCTTGCGCAGCGCCATGTCGGCGCCGAGGAAGGCGACCCAGACGAACAGGAGCTGCGCCACGTCCACCGACCAGACCAGGGGATGGCCGAACCAGCGCATGACGCCGGCGGCGAAGACGAGCAGAACGATGGCGGCGAGGAGAAGCATCGCCAGGACGGCTTCCCCCTTGTGAAACAAGGACGACATGATGGCGATCCCTTGATGGCGGCGGGCGGCTTTGGATTGGGAAGCCTTGCCCCCACCCCGGCCCTCCCCCGCTTTGCAGGGGAGGGAGAATTCGTCCCCCTTCCCTGCGCAAGCGGGGGAGGGTCAGGGTGGGGGCAAGGTCGGCGCGGATCGACCCCCGTCAGTTCTGCAGCAGCTTTTCCACGTCCTTGTGGAGTTCGGCGTAGCCCAGCTTCTCGTAGACCGGCGCCGTGGCCTTGCGGAACGGCGTCACGTCGATCTCCTCGATCGTCACGCCCTTCTCCTTCATCTGCTTCTCGAAGTCGGCGAGCGACGCCTGGGTGGCGCGCGACGCGCTGTCGCCGGCCTTCAGCGCCTCTTCCTTCAGGATCGTCTGCTGCTCCGGCGGCAGCTTGTCGAACCAGGTGGCGCTGGTGACGATGCCGGTGATCAGGTTGATGTGGCCGGTCTTGGTGATGCGGTTGGTCACCTCGTAGAGGCGCGCGCCGAAGCTGGCGGGGTGCTGGGCCTCGACGCCGTCGATCACCTTCTGCTGGAGGCCGGTGTAGACCTCCGACCAGCCCATCGGGGTCGGCGTGGCGCCCATGGCGCGGATCGTCTCCATCCACACCGGCGCGCCCGGCGTGCGCATGCGGATGCCGGCGAGGTCTTCCGGCCCCTTGACCGGCTTGTTGGTCAGCAGGTGCCGTTCGCCCTGCCACCAGTTGAAGGACAGCACCTGATGGCCCGACGCCTTGCGCAGCTTCTCCGACCACTGGTCGAACAGCGGCGAGGTGACGACCTTTCGGATGCCGTCGTAGCCCTGGGCGAGGTACGGGCCGCCCAGAACGCCGAACTCCTTCACGAAGACGGCCAGACGCCCGCCGTCGACGACGACCGCGACTCCGGCCCCGGCGCGGGCCTGCTCCAGCACGTCCTCGTCCTTGCCGAGCTGCGAGCCGGGGAACAGGCGGACGGCCATCTTGCCGCCGGACCGCGACTCGACGTTCTTCTTGAACTCCTCCAGCCCCCGGTAGAGCGGGTCCTGCTGGGCCAGCGCGGTGTTGACGCTGAGCGTGTAGTCGGCGGCCAGCGCGCCGCCGGCGACGGTGGCCAGCGCAAAGCCGAGGGCGGCCACGCGCCAGGTGCGGGTGATGATGCTCAATGTTTCCTCCCTTTGAGGACAACGCCTCTTGCACGGAGGCGATTGTTCGGTACGCAACTGGTATGGTAGTATACAAGAATGGTGTTGTCCATGGGCTTGCGAACGGTGCAGGATGAATCCGCCGCCCGGGATCGTCCGGGCGCGCACCGGCGGGACGGACCCAAAAAAGAAGGGATGGGGGGAGCATGTTGAGGAGGATCGAGCCCGATTCGACGGAGCCCGTGGCGCGACGCGTCTTCCGGGAGCTGCGCCACGCCATCGTGACGATGCAGTTCCAGCCCGGCCAGCCGCTGTCCGAGCAGGAGGTCGCGGGCCAGCTCGGCGTCAGCCGCCAACCGGTGCGCGAGGCCTTCATCAAGCTCAGCGAATCCGGGCTGGTCATCATCCGCCCGCAGCGCGGCACCTTCGTGGTGAAGATCTCGGCCAAGCAGGTGATGGACGCCCGCTTCGTCCGCGAGGCGGTCGAGTTGGCCGTGGCCCGCAAGGCCGGCGAGGGCTTGCCCGCCCGCGCCGTCACGGAGCTGGAGACCAACCTGAAGGCCCAGCGCGACGCCGCCCAGAGCACCAACCCGGCGGCCTTCCTGGAACTGGACGAAGCCTTCCACCGCACCATCGCTCTGGGCGTCGATTGCGAATACGCGTGGCGGGTGGTGGAGGAAACCAAGGCCCAGATGGACCGTGTGCGCTACCTCAGCCTGCCGCAGGCGACCCCGCTGGATCGGCTGATCGCCCAGCACGAGCAGATCGTCGAGGGCATCCGGGCGCGCTGTCCCGACGCCGCCGAGGCCGCCATGCGCGTGCATCTGCGCGAGATCCTGAACTCCCTGCCCGAACTGGCCCAGCGCTTCCCCGACCTGTTCGACAGCGATTCCGTCCCCGCCGAATCGATCGCCGAATCCGCATGACCACTGGGATCGCAGCGCTGCAACAGAGTCAGTAGCAGCGCTGTGAAGAGCGCTGCGAATACTTCCATTCATCAGGCTCTCGACTTATAACAGCGCTATGTTGCGCTGCAATATCGATATGGAAGGCATGCGAATTGCGCGGTTTGTCTTTAATCCGCGCGGTGCGAACATTGGCTCAACACGGAAACGGGGCTCGCCCCGCCGCCCGCCAAAGCCAATCGGAGCCATGCCATGAAGACCCACATCATCGCCCGCCTCGTCATCGTCAGCGGCTTCGCCCTCGCCTCCCTGCTGACCGCCGCCGTCCAGTAAACCGTTCGTCCAAATGGAAAAAGGGCCGCGCGGCCCGGGTCTTCCCGGATCGCGCGGCCCCATGAGACGAGACGAGGTCCGGGTCAGTCGGCGTGGGCGCCGCTCGGCACCGCCGGGGGCGTGACCTTGTTCCGGCCCCACTGGCCGAGAACCACCAGCACCACGATGAAGGCCGTGATGTCGAAGACCGACAGGCAGACGAACAGCGGCTCGTAACCGATCGTGCTGGCGAGCTGGCCGATGATCAGCGAGAAGATCATGCCGCCCATGTAGCCGGCCATGCCGCCGAAACCGGTCGCCGTGGCGACGTCCTGCTTCTCGAAGGTGTCGGTGACCAGGGCGTAGAGCAGGCTCGACAGCATCTGGTGCGCGAAGGCGCCGACCGAGAACAGGAAGATGGCGGTGATCGGGCTGCTGGTCAGGCCGATCAGGGCCGGGCCGATCATGCACACCGCGCCGATGCCGATGCCGGCGATGCGCGAGTTGACCAGCGACATGCGGAAGCGCTTGGCGAAGAAGGGCGACAGGTAGCCGCTGAGGACGCAGCCGATGTCGGCGAACAGGAAGGGCAGCCAGGCGAACAGCGCGAACTGCTTGATGTCCATGCCGCGCGTGCTGACCATGTAGAGCGGGATCCAGAAGCTGAAGGTCTGCCACGCCGGCTCGGTCAGGAAGCGGGCGGCGGCGATGCCCCAGAACTTGCGCATGGTGACGACGCGCTTCATCGAGGGCTTGGGAAGCTGCACCTGCTCCTGGCCGTCCAGGATGTAGGCGTGCTCCTCCTTGGTCAGGCGCGGGTGGTTCTCCGGGTTGCGGTACAGCGCCAGCCACAGCATCGACAGGCCGACGCCCAGCAGGCCGGTGACGACGAAGGCGATCTGCCAGCTCCAGGTCACGGACAGCCAGATCACCAGCGGCGGGGCGATCATGGCGCCGACCGAGCTGCCGGTGTTGAACCAGCCCGTGGCGATGGACCGCTCCTTGGCCGGGAACCACAGGGTGGCGGTCTTGGCGCCCGACGGCATGGCCGCCGCCTCGCTGATGCCCAGCAGGCCGCGGAAGAAGGCCATCGACTGCCAGCCGCCGGAGAATGCGTGCAGGGCCGCCGCGCTGCCCCAGACGAAGGCGAACATCGCGTAGCCGAACTTCAGACCGATGAGGTCCGTCACGTAGCCGGCGATCGGCTGCATCAGGCTGTAGCAGAGCTGGAACACGCTGACGATGTAGGAATACTGCTCCGTCGTGAAGTGCAGTTCTTCCTTGAGCATCGGCGCCAGGATGCCCAGCGTGTTGCGGTCGATGTAGTTGATGATCGTCCCCAGCATGATGAGCGCCAGGACTTTCCATCTCAGGCCACGCACTAACTTCATGACTTCCTCACTTGCCTGTTCATCGGCAGGCATGGGCGCACGCCTTTCCCGTCCGGGAATTTCCTGGCGATTGCAATTTTTCGGATGGGGCCCAGGGCTTGAAAGCTGACACGCGGTGGGCTCCGCATATGCAGCATATATTAATATATCAGTTCAGCGCGCAAGCGCTAAGTCGGCCGTTCCGTCCTGACCGACAATATGTCGCATACCAGATGGCAGAAAAAACAAAAGGGCACGGCCCTGTCCGGCGCCGTGCCCCTGTCCGCCAACCCGTTGAGCGGGAACTAGAATTGGCTCTCCGCAACCTTCTTGACCAGGAAGTCGCGGAAGACCGCGATGCGCTTGGAATGGCGCAGTTCCTCCGGATAGACGAAGAAGGCGTCGACCTTCGACCCCGACTGGTCCGGCAGCACCCGCACAATGTCGTTCAGGCCGGTCACCAGATAGTCGGGCAGCGAGCCGACACCCAGTCCGCTCTCGACGGCGCGGAAGATCGCGTACAGGTTGTTGACCTGAAGGACGGTCCGGTCGCGGGCCACCGGATCGGTCACCAGATCGCGCAGCCAATGGGTGTTGGCGAAGGGCGCGCGCAATTCCTGCGGATAGGTCACCAGATCGTGGGAGGCGAGATCGGCCACCGTCTGCGGCTCCCCCTTGCGGTCCAGGTACCGGCGGTGCGCGTAGAGGTGCGAGCGGAAAGTCATCAGATGCCGCTGGATCAGGTCCGGCTGGCGCGGCGGGCTGACGCGGATCGCCACATCGGCCTCGCGCATGCCCAGATCCAGTTCCGTGTCGGTGATCAGCAGGGTGAGCTGGATGTCCGGGTAGAGCGCCAGGAATTCCCCGATGCGCGGGGTCAGCCATGTCGAGCCGAAGGCGGCCGTGGCCGTCACCTTCAGCGGCCCCTTGGCGGCGTCCTTGCTCTCGCTCAGCATCGCTTGGGTCATCGACAGCTTCGCGAAGATGTCGCGCGCCGCGTGATTCAGCAACTCGCCCTGCTCGGTCAGGATCAGGCCGCGGGCGTGCCGGTGGAACAGCGGAACGCCGAGGCTGTCCTCCAGCGCGCTGATCTGCCGGCTGACCGCCGATTGGCTGAGGTTGAGGGCCTCGCCCGCGTGGGTGAAGCTGCCGGCCTCGGCCACAGCGTGGAACACCCGCAACTTGTCCCAGTCCATCATCCCGTCCTGCTTCCCCATGCCTTCGCCTGTCGGTCGGGGTCTGTCAGCGGGAAAATTCGCCGAGCGCCCCGGTTCCAATACTCTTTATGGCAAAAAGCGGCGCAGGTCTTCCATCGCGAACGTCATGAGCGGTCCGGACGATGGGATGTTGAACGTGTTGAAAGCGGGATTACGGTCGGCGGACCGCGGTTGTCACAGCGCACACACGCTCACATGGACGCGATGTCCTTTTTCGCCGTGTCCGTCAGGAGTCGATCGAAGCTTTCGGACTTGAAGCCCAGAGCGCTGAGCTTTTCCCCCGCCGCGCGTTCCGAGTCGGTCCGCGCCAGCTTGTTCAAGGCGAATTCCGCCGTCAACTTCACGGTGGTCGCGCCTTCGTCCGTTTGACCCATCAGCGAGCTGCGTTCCCGCATCGCGCCTCGCATCTCGTTCGAGATCGCGACCGCCTGGTCCAGGCGCAACCCCGAATTTGCCATTTTATCGATGGCGGACAACCGCGCTTCGATGCTTTCCGAAAGCGTTCTGATCTTTTTCTGCCTTTCGGTTTCCTGTCCGACACCCGCCTCGATGGCGCCCTTCCAGAAGGTCTGGCTGCGGGATTCCTTCAGTTTCCCCGAAAGCGCATCGTTCATTTCGTCGGCCGACATCTGGCCGGACGAAACGAAGAGACCCAATGCACTTCGGTCGTCAGTCGACAACTTGCCGAACAGCGAAAGCGCGTCACCCTTCAAGGCCGATGCCAACGGGCTCAAAGCCACATGGTCGGCCCTCCCGCCGCCGTTGCTCGCTTCGTCCTCCTTGGTCCGGCTCACCGGCGGCTTGGAGGGCATCGTCGGATGTGCCGACGCTGAAGGGACCGCACTGCTCAAGGAAATGTTTGACATCCTCCCCCCAATCACGCCACAGCCCTGGAACCCAAGGAAATGATAAAGCCACTCATGCCGTTGATCAATAAAATAGAATATAATTAGAAGTCTAACCAATGACCTCGGCATGAATACTTAGTTATCTATGGATCCATGGCCGTCCTGTTCACCCCGCCAGATGGCCCAGCGGCAGGGCCGTGCGGTAGCGCACCTGCTTCAGCGCGAAGCTCGACCGGATGTTGGCGACCCCGGGAATCCGCGTCAGATGCTCCTTCAGAAAGCGCTCTTAGCTGGCGAGGTCGGGCACCACCACGCGCAGCAGGTAATCGGCGTCGCCGGTCATCAGGTAGCATTCCATCACCTCCGGCAGCGCCATCACGGCGGCCTCGAAGGCGTCGATCCGCTCTTCCACCTGCCGCTCCAGGCTGACGCTGACGAAGACGTTCACCGGCAGATCGACGGCGGCGGGATCGACCAGCGCGACGTGCCGGGTGATGACGCCCGCCTCCTCCAGCGCCTTGACCCGGCGCAGGCAGGGGGACGGCGACAGGCCGACGCGCTCCGCCACCTCGTTGTTGGGCATCCGCCCGTCCTGCTGGAGCAGGGCCAGGATCTTCCGGTCGATACGGTCGAGTTTGATTTTTGGCATTTCATGCCGTCCGGCCCAGTTTCGCGCAATCCGATGCTAAACCGGCGGCGTTTTCGGCGCCACTTTGCAAACTCCTGCCGCGGCACAAATGATAGGCTTCACCAATCATCGACCGCCGTTCCGTTGAAAGGGGAACAGACATGGACGCGACCGTTCCGAACCACGTCGACCTCGCCTGCCTGCGCGAGCTGGAGCGCAAGGTTCTCTGGCTCGCGTCCTGGACGATCCACAACGCCAACCACGTCCGCCCCAACCAGGACGGGCTGAAGATCGGCGGGCATCAGGCGTCCTCGGCCTCATTGGCGACGATCATGACGGCGCTCTATTTCCAGGCCCTGCGCCCCGAGGACCGGGTGGCGGTGAAGCCGCACGCCAGCCCGATCTTCCACGCCATCCAGTATCTGCTGGGCAACCAGACGCGCGGGAATCTGGAGAATTTCCGCGGCTTCAAGGGCGCCCAGTCCTACCCGTCGCGGACCAAGGACGTGGACGACGTGGACTTCTCCACCGGCTCGGTCGGGCTGGGGGTGGCGCAGACGCTCTTCGCCTCGCTGGTCCAGGACTATGTGAAGGCCAAGGGCTGGGCGAAGGATCTGCCCGAGGGGCGCATGGTGTCGCTGGTCGGCGACGCCGAGATGGACGAGGGCAACATCTTCGAGGCGCTTCAGGAAGGCTGGAAGCACGGGCTGCGCAACACGTGGTGGATCGTCGACTACAACCGGCAGAGCCTGGACGCGGTGATCCGCGAGGGGCTGTGGGAGCGGCTGGAGAACATCTTCCGCGCCTTCGGCTGGGACGTGGTGATCCTGAAATACGGCGCGCTGATGCAGGCGGCCTTCCAGGAGGAGGGCGGCCAGCGCCTGCGCGACTGGATCGACCGGTGCCCGAACCAGCTCTATTCCGCGCTGACCTACCAGGGCGGAGCGGCGTGGCGGAAACGGCTGCTCGACGATCTGGGCGACCAGGGGCCGGTGACCCGCCTGATCGAGCGCCGCAACGACGAGGAGCTGGCCCGGCTGATGGGCAATCTCGGCGGCCACGACCTGCCCTCTTTGCTCGACGCCTTCGCCCAGGCGCGCACGCACGACCGGCCGGTCTGCTTCATCGCCTACACCATCAAGGGCGCCGGGCTGCCGCTGGCCGGGCACAAGGACAACCATTCCGGCCTGATGACCCCGGCGCAGATGGAGGCGTTCCGCGCCGCCAACGCCGTCCGTCCGGGCCACGAGTGGGACCGCTTCGAAGGGCTGAGCCGGCCGGCGGCGGAGCTGGACGCCTTCCTGAAGCGGGTGCCCTTCGCGGCCAAGGGGCGGCGCCGCCATGGCGCGGCGGCGGTCCCGGTGCCGGCGGCTCTGGCGGCCCCGTCGCAGAAGGCGCTGTCCACCCAGGCGGCCTTCGGCCTGATCCTGAACGAGTTGGGGCGGGAGAAGACGGAGCTGGCGGAGCGCATCGTGACGACCGCGCCGGACGTGACGGTCTCCACCAACCTCGGCGCCTGGGTGAACCGCCGCGGCCTGTTCGCCAAGAGCGCGCTGGCCGACCTGTTCAAGAAGGAGCGCATCCCCTCCACCTACACATGGGACTTCTCGCCCGACGGCCAGCATTTCGAGCTGGGCATCGCCGAGTCCAACCTGTTCATCCTGCTGTCGGCGCTGGGCCTGTCCCATTCGCTGTTCGGGGAACGGCTTCTGCCCATCGGCACCGTCTACGACCCCTTCGTGATGCGGGCGGCGGACCAGATGAACTACGCCTGCTATCAGGACGCGCGATTCCTGCTGGTGGCGACCCCGTCCGGCGTATCCCTGGCTCCGGAAGGCGGGGCGCACCAGTCCATCGCCACGCCGCTGGTCGGCATGGCCCAGGACGGGCTGGCCTGCTTCGAGCCGGCCTTCGCCGACGAGCTGGCCGTCACCATGCGCTGGGCCTTCGACTACATGCAGCGGGAGGGCGAAGGCGAGCCGGACGAGCGGAACTGGCTGCGCGACGAGACCGGCGGCTCGGTCTATCTGCGCCTGTCCTCCCGCGTGCTGGAGCAGCCGGTCCGGACCATGGACGCGGAGCTGGAGAACGGCATCGTCCAGGGCGCCTACTGGCTGCGCCGCCCCGGCCCGAACGCCCAGGTGGTGGTCGCCTACAGCGGCGTGGTGGCTCCGGAGGCCATCGAGGCGGTGGGCATGCTCGGCGAGGACCGCCGCGACGTCGGGCTGCTGGCCGTCACCTCCGCCGACCGGCTGCACGCCGGCTGGAGTGCCGCCCAGCGGGCGCGCGAGCGCGGGAAGCCCCACGCGCGCTCCCATGTCGAACGGCTGCTGGAGGGAGTCCCGCCCCATTGCGCGCTGGTGACGGTGCAGGACGGGCATCCGGCGGGGCTGGGCTGGCTGGGCTCGGTCCACGGACACCGCACGCGGGCGCTGGGAGTGGAGCATTTCGGCCAGACCGGCACCATCGCCGACCTCTACCGCCATCACGGGATCGACGCCCAGGCCATCGTCCGCGCCGCGGAGGCGCTGTCCCCCGGCCGCCCGGTCCGTTACTTGAAGGCGGTGTAGCCTGAATCGAGCGCCGGCGGCGTCGGTCGCGCTGCCGGCGCCGCCATTCTTGAGCGACCGCTGCGGGCGCTCCGCCGCCGGAACGGCTTTTCTCAGACAGAAAAATAATCCCCGCCGTCGGCGACGAAAGACGAGAAGCAGGCGCGTCAAAATGACGCTATAGATTAGTTAGATATCTAATCATGAACAACGCCATCAATATCAACGGCTTCCAACACTGATATTTCACCAGTTCTCACTCCTTTGAATTCATTTGATTTCGAATTTATACAAGGGTAACCGGTTTCAAATCGCACTCCATTGACTCCAACACACGCTGTTGGCGAAAAACACAGGCCGCTTTGCGGCTAATAATATGGAGAAACTTGCGATGACGACCTGGTACGGAACTTCCGGGAATGACATCTATGACGCTCCTTCGGGACCGAACATGTTGTTCGGGCAGGGCGGGAACGACGATATCCTGGGCAACACGGACGCCGACTACATTGATGGTGGCGACGGCAACGACACGCTGTACGGCAGCTTCGGGAACGACAGCCTGTATGGCGGCAGCGGGGCCGACACGCTGTACGGCAACGACAACAACGACCTCCTGAGCGGTGACATCGGGGACGACTTCCTCTACGGCGGAAACAACAACGACACGCTGTACGGCGGGGCCGGCAACGACACGCTGTTCGGGGATTACGGGTCGGACATCGGCCTGGACGTCCTGGCGGGCGGAGCCGGCAACGATGTCCTTTACGGCGGCTACGACAACGACAACTACCTCTACACCTGCAATTCGGACGGCATCGATCTCATTTCGGATTCGCACGGCGACTACGACCGGCTCCGCATGAACGGCCCCACGGCGCCCAACCAGCTCGAATACTATCGGGCCAGCACCTTCGGCGGCGATTCCAACGACCTCCTGTTCTTCACCAAGGCCGACGCCGCCGACGGCACCATCAGCGAGTACATCATCATCGACGACTTCTGGAACGGCAGCGCCGCCGGCGCCGGCCGCATCGAGTATCTGAACCTCAGCGGCACGGATTACTGGTTCAACACCGTCGTCTGGGGTCTGTAAGGTCGTTGGGGGGCTGGGCCGGCCCAGCCCTCCTTCCAATCGGGCCATGACGCCGCCCGCCGCGCGACACCACATAAGGATTCGGTCGAACAACGGTCACAGCGCGAGGCGAGGTCGGGATGAGCTGGTCGATCCCCATCGGCACCGTGAAGGGCACGGTGATCCGCATCCACATCACCTTCTTCCTGTTCCTTCTGTGGATCGGCGCCGCCTACCACGCGCAGGGCGGCTGGCCGGCGGCGCTGGAGGGGGTGGTGTTCCTCTCGCTGCTGTTCCTCTGCGTGCTGTTGCACGAGTTCGGGCACGTCTTCGCCGCGCGGCGCTACGGAGTGCGGACGCCGGACATCACCCTGCTGCCCATCGGCGGGGTGGCCCGGCTGGAGCGGTTGCCGGAAAAGCCGTCGCAGGAGCTGGTGGTGGCGCTGGCCGGGCCGGCGGTCAATCTGGTGATCGCGGCCCTGCTCTACGCGGCGCTCGGCGGCTTCGTATCGGCGGGGGCGGCGGAGGTGCGGAACGCCGGCATCGACGTGCTGTCGCGGCTGGCCGTGGTCAACCTGTTCCTGGCCCTGTTCAACCTGATCCCGGCCTTCCCGATGGACGGCGGGCGCGTGCTGCGGGCGGTGCTGGCGAGCCGCATGGGCTATGTCCGCGGCACCCAGGTGGCGGCCTCGGTCGGGCAGGCGGTGGCCATCGGGCTGGGGCTGCTCGGGCTGTTCGGCAACCCGATGCTGCTGTTCATCGCGCTGTTCGTCTATCTGGGCGCCTCGTCGGAGGCCCACGCGGTGCAGATGCGGGAGATCACCCACGGCGTGGTCGTGTCGGACGCCATGGTCACCAGTTTCGAGACGCTGCCCCCCTCCGGCGTGCTGGAGGACGCGGTGCAATGCCTGATCCGCACGACCCAGCACGAGTTCCCCGTGGTGGATGGGGCGGGCAAGCTGCGCGGCGTGCTGACCCGTGACGACCTGATCCGCGCCCTGCGCGACCGCGGCCCGGACACGCCGGTGCTGGAGGTGATGCGCCCCGACATCCCGGTGATCCACCGGCACGGCAAGCTGGAGGAGGCGCTGCGGCTGATGCAGGAGAAGAGCCTGCCCGCGGTCGGCGTCGATGACGGCAACGGGCGGCTGGTCGGTCTGGTGACGCCGGAGAATGTGGGGGAGATGATGATGGTCCAGGCCGCCCGGCACGCGCTTCGCCGCTGACCGCCTCCCCCTTCCGTCGCGCCCCCTCTCCCTTCGGGAACAAGCGGGGGACGGGGGCATTGTGCTAGGACAGCGGATGCCCCCACAGCGGAAGGGAGGATGACATGGCGATGCGCTCCACGCGCCGGGCGGCGCTGGCTCTGGCCGGATTCGCCGGGATGACCGCCGCCATGGCGGGGCGGAAGGCCGGGGCGGACCAGCCCGGCGTCCACCGCGTCGCCATCCAGGTCAGCAGCAACGACCCGGCGCTGATGAACATGGCGCTGAACAACGTCAAGAACATCATCGAGTACTACAAGACCATCGGCGAGACGGTGGAGGTCGAGCTGGTCACCTTCGGCCCCGGCCTGCACATGCTGCGCGCCGACCGCTCGCCGGTGAAGGAACGCCTGACGTCGTTGAAGGGCAGCCTGCCGACCCTCACCTACTCCGCCTGCGAGAACACCCGCAACGGCATGATCCGCGTGGAGCAGGGCGAGGTTCCCATGGTGCCGGAAGCCAAGCTGGTGCCCTCCGGAGTCGTCCGCCTGATGCAGCTTCAGGAAGAGGGCTGGTCCTACCTCCGACCGTAAGCGGGCGCTCTATTCCGCCTCGGCGTCCTGCAGCAGGGCCGCCGTCACCGCCCCCACGGTCCCGGCGCCGATGGCCTGCCCGTCGACGCGCAGCAGCGGGCGTACGCCAAGGCTGTTGGTCAGGAAGGCTTCCTCGGCCCCCAGCAGGTCGGCGACGGCAAGCGGCTCCTCTCCGGCATCGCCCCGTTCCAGGATCAGCGCGCGGCGGATGCCCGGCAAAGCGCCCTCGGCGATCGGCGGGGTCAGCAGGCGCCCGCCGCGCAGGATGAACAGGTTCGCCACGCTGGACTCGGCCAGACGGCCCGCGCCGTTGAGCAGAAGCGCCTCTCCCGCGCCGCGCGCCGCCGCCTCCTGCCGGGCGAGGATGGAATCCAGGTAATTCAGCGACTTCACGCGCGACAGCGGCGAATGCTCGTTGCGCCGGGTGGATTGCGCGATGACCGCCTCCACCGGGCCGCCGGGCGGCGGCGCGGGAGCCAGGGTCATCAGCAGCGTCGGCACGGCGTCCGCCGGCGGTAGCACGCCGCGCGCTCCGGTACCCCGCGTCAGCGTGATCCGCAGCACACCCTGCGAGCGGCCCTCAGCCGCGATCAGCGCGTCGGCGGCGTCTGCCAGCGCCGCGGCGTCGTGGGGGAGCGGCAGGCCGAGCAGCGCCGCGCTGTCCGCCAGCCGGGTGAGATGCCGGTCGAGATGGCGGGCGGTGCCGCCGACCACCCGGATCGTCTCGAACAGCCCGTCGCCCAGCGTGAAGCCGCGGTCCGCCGGGTCGATCCGCGCCTCCTCCGCCGGCAGCAGGCGCCCGTTCAGCCAGACGACGCTCATGTCCTGACTTCTTCCAGCGCGCGGAGCTGGGCGCGGATCTTGACCATCATCTCCTCGTGCTCGCCCGCCGGATCGGAGTCGGCGACGATGCCGCCGCCGGCCTGGGCGATCACCGTATCCGGCGTGATCGACAGGGTGCGGATGACGATGCTGCTGTCCATCGCGCCGTCGAAGCCGAGCCAGGCGACGGACCCGCAATAGGCGCCGCGCCGCGCCACCTCCAGCTCGTCGATGATCTGCATGGCGCGGATCTTGGGCGCCCCGGTGATCGAGCCGCCGGGAAGCGCCGCCCGCAGCAGGTCCACCACCCCCAGGCCCGGCCGCAGCCGCGCCGTGACGACCGAGACGAGGTGGTGCACGCTGGCGAAGCTCTCCAGCCCGTGGAGAGTCGGCACCCGGACGCTGCCGATCCGCGACACCCGGCCGAGGTCGTTGCGCAGCAGGTCGGTGATCATCAGGTTTTCCGCCCGGTCCTTGACGCTGGCCACCAGTTCCGCGGCGGCGGCGGCGTCCGCGGCGGGGTCGGCGTAGCGCGGGCGGGTGCCCTTGATCGGGCGCGTCTCCACCTCCCCCGCGGCGCTGAGCCGGATGAAGCGCTCCGGCGAGGCGCTGGCGATGCGCAGGCGGGGGCCGCAGTCGAGATAGGCGGCGAAGGGCGCCGGGCTGATCGCGCGCAGCCGGCGGTACAGTGCGTAGGCGTCCAGACCGTCGCGCCGCTCGGCCAGGAAGCGCTGCGTGAAGTTGGCCTGATAGATGTCGCCAGCCCGGATGTACTCCAGCACCCGCTCCACCCGCGCCAGATAGTCGTCGCGGTCCAGCTCGCTCCGCCAGGGGGCGGCCGGGACGGCGCCGAGGGGGGACGCTCCGCCGCCCTCCAGCCGGGCCGCCAGGGCGCGGGCGCGGTCCTCCGCCTCCGGGCGGGCGGCGATCACCCAGGCGCGGCGCTCCGCATGGTCGAAGGCCGCCACCGCGTCGTAGAAGCCGAAGGCCATCTCCCGCTGGCCGCCGGGGTTGGCGTGGCGCGAGCGGACCCGCTCCAGCCGCAGCCCCGCCTCGTAGCCGATGAAGCCGACGGCCCCGCCGCAAAAGGGCGCCGGTCCCGGCGGGGTCCCGGGCCGGGCGTGGCGCGCCAGTTCCTCCGCCAGCACGGCGAAGGGGTCGCCGTCCACCGGCCGGCCGTCGAGATGCGCCCGCCCGTCCAGCGACTCCAGCGTGCGGAAGGGCTCCGCCGCGATGTAGCTGTAGCGGCCATGGGCGGGGTGCGGGGCGGCGCTGTCGAGCAGCATCGACCAGGGCTGTCCGGACAGGGCGCGGAAGGCCTCCGCCGGATCGGCGCATGACAAGGGGATCGCCAGCATGGCGGCTCAGCTTCCTGTAGGACCGGCCTTCACATGAGAATGGTGGCGCCGCCGTCCACCACCAACACATGCCCATTGACGTAGGACGCGGCGGGCGAGGCCAGGAACACTGCGGCCCCGGCGATCTCCTCCGGGCGGCCCCAGCGGCCGATCGGGGTGCGTCCCTCGAAATAGGCGGACAGGGCGGGGTTGCCGGTGATGCCGGCGTTGGTCTCCGTCGCGAAGAAGCCCGGCGCGATGGCGTTGCTGGTCAGGCCCTTTCCGCCATATTCGGCGGCGAGCGCCCGCACCATGCCGGCCAGCCCGGCCTTGGCGGCGGCGTAGACCGCGTCGTTGGCGCGGGCGATCTGTCCGGAGATGGAGGTCACCGTGATCAGCCGCCCGAAGCCCTGGGGCAGCATCAGCCGCGCCGCTTCCCGCGCCAGGATCAGGCCGGCGGCCAGATCGACGTTGAGCAGATCGCTGATCTCCTCGTCCGCGAAGTCGGTCAGCGGCTTGCGGTTGCGCTGCCCGACATTCTGGACCAGCACATCCAGCCGCCCATGGTCCCGCCCGATCCGCGCGAAGGCGTCCCGCACCGCGTCCCGGTCGGCCACGTCGAAGGCCAGCACGGAGGCCCGCCCGCCCGCCGCGGCGATGGCCTCGGCCAGCGGTTCCAGCCGCGCGGCGTCGCGCCCGTTCAGCAGCACATGGGCGCCCGACCCGGCCATGGCGCGGGCGATTTCCAGACCCAGCCCGCGCCCGGACCCGGTGACCAGCGCCACCCGGCCTTCCAGCGAGAACTGCGACAGATAGGGAAGATGCGGAGCGGTCATGGTCACCGATGCCGATGCGGGGGACGTGGATGGTTTCGAAGGTTTAGCAGATGCCCCGCCGAATGGCACCCCGTCCGGCGTCAGACTTCAAGTGTCGGACTTCAGGCGCGGGGAAGCAGTTCCACCGTTTCCGCGATGGTCCAGCCGTCCGCCCGCACCAGCCGCCCGATGCGGCCGTACAGCGTGGCGCCACCGGGCACGCGTCCCTCCGCGGCCCAGACATCGGCAGGGGGGGCGGCCAGCAGACCCAGCACCTCCACCGAGAAGACGACGCCGTTGCGGGCCAGCAGGCGCCCGAAGGGCTCCGTCCCCTCGCGAAGCTGCTCGGCGAAAGCCGGGGAAAAGCCGTCGAGCGCGATGCGGATGCTCGCCAGCTCCACCGGCAGCGCGTCCGGCCCGACGGTCAGCACGATGTCGCGCAGCAGCGCCGTCCCGTCCGACTCAGCCCGCTGGCGCAGCACCCGCACGCCCACCGCTTCGCCCCACCGCTCCGACAGGACGGCGGTCATGCCGCGGTCGTGGTCGAGCAGCGCGCGGTAAGGCGCCGGGACCGCGTCCGCGGGCAGCGTGGACAGCGCCCGTGCCCCGGCACCCCATCCCGCCGTCAGCGCCCGCGCGCGCGCCAGGGCGGGGCCGGGATCGTCCATGGAGGAACAACCGGCGGCGGAAGCGGGCGAAAAGGAAGGCTTCATTCGAAATCGCGGTTCTGCGGAAGGGCTTGGGCGGAACGACCTGGCCATTCCCGGCGGGGGACGGCCACGGGCCGGCATTCTAGGAACAGCGCCGCTCCAACCGCAATGCCGAAGGCGCACATCCCAGGGTCGTGCCGACCGCTTGACCCCACAATGATAGGGGTCGCCGACCGCAGCCCTGTCCCGCGCCGCCGGCCTCTTGCGCTTCACGGGCTCTGCATTAGATCACGCTCATAAAGACGCCCGTCCTGGAGGGAAGCCGCGCCATGTCCGACTTTCTGCACGTCGCCTGCCCAAGCTGCGACACCCTGAACCGCATGCCGCGCGGACGCCTGGACCAGCCCGGTGCCGGGAAATGCGGCCGCTGCGGACAGCCGCTGTTCCAGGGCAAGCCCCTCGCGCTGACCGCCGCCCGCTTCACCGCCCAGGCGGAACGCAGCGACCTGCCGTTGCTCATCGACTTCTGGGCGGAATGGTGCGGGCCGTGCCGGATGATGGCGCCGGTCTTCGAGCAGGCCGCCGGCCAGTTGGAACCCCATGTCCGCCTCGCCAAGGTCGACACCGAGGCCGCGCCCGATCTCGCCGCCCGCTTCGGCGTGCGCAGCATCCCGACCCTTGTCCTCGTCCATCATGGGCGCGAGGTGGCGCGCACCGCCGGGGCGATGCCGCTGCCCGCCCTGCTCGGCTGGGTCCGGCAGGCGATGGCAGCGGTCTGAGCGCTACTCCGCTTCCAGCAGAAGGCGGGTCAGGTCGGAAACGGAGGCGACCTCCAGCTTGTCCATGACGTTGTGGCGGTGGACCTCCACCGTCTTCAGGCTGAGGTTGATCTCCGCCGCGATGACCTTGTTCGGCTTGCCCTGCACCACCAGATCGGCGACCTGCCGTTCCCGCGGGGTCAGGCGGGCCAGCAGGGCGCGGACCTGGGCCTTGCGCGCCTGGGCCTCCCACGCCCGGCGGGACGTCTCCAGCGCCTCGTGCACCCGGTCGAGCAGGAGCTGGTCGTTGAAGGGCTTCTCGATGAAGTCCACCGCCCCGGCGCGGAAGGCGCGGGCGGCCATCGGCACGTCGCCGTGGCCGGTGATGACCACGACGGCCAGGACGGAGCCGGCGCGGGCCAGCGTGTCCTGCAACTCCAGCCCGCTCATCCCCGGCATGCGCACGTCGGTGACGAGGCAGCCGGGCCGGTCGGCGCGGACGGCGCGCAGGAACTCCTCGCCGGAGCCGAAGGACTCCACCGCCACGCCCAGCGAGCCGATCAGCCAGCCCAGCGAGTGGCGCATCGCCGGATCGTCGTCCACCACGTAAACGGTGCGGGCCGCGTCAGCCTGCATTGTCCTTTTCCTCCGCTGCGGGCAGGACGAAGCGCACCACGGTGCCCCCGCCCGGATGATCGGTGGCCCAGAGATGGCCGCCATGGCTTTCCACGATGGTCCGGCAGATCGACAGCCCCAGCCCCATGCCGCCGGGCTTGGTGGTGAAGAAGGGGTCGAACAGGCGCGCCCGCGCGTCCTCCGACAACCCGTGCCCGCGGTCGGCCACGGCGATCTCCACCCGCCCTTCCGCGTCCAGGCCGGTGCGCACCGTGACGCCCTGTCCTTCCCCCGCCTCGCCGTCCGCCCCGCCATCCATGGCGTCCAGCGCGTTCTTGACGAGGTTCAGGACGACCTGCTCGATCTGCACGCGGTCGGCCAGGACCGGCGGCAGGCCGGGGGCCAGGGCGCGGATCACCAGGATGTTGCCGCTGCGCGCCCGCCCCTCGCAGAGTTGCAGCGCCGCCTCCACCGCGCCGTTGACGTCGGCCGGCTCCAGCTGGACGGCGCGCTTGCGCACGAAGTCGCGGATGCGGGCGATGATCTGCCCGGCGCGGTCGGCCTGGGCGGCGATGGCGCGCGACGCCTCCGCGAACTCGGCGGGGCTGCCAACCCCGGCCTCAAGCCGCCGGGTGCAGCCGCGCGCGTAGTTGGCGATGGCGCCCAGCGGCTGGTTCAGCTCATGCGCGATGTTGCTGGCCATCTCGCCGAGGATGGAGAGGCGGGCGACATGGTCCATCTCCTTCTGCCGTTCCCGCGCGGTGTCCTCGGCGCGGCGGCGTTCGGTCATCTCGCGGCGCAGCTCGCGGTTGGCCGCGCGCAGTTCCGCCGTGCGCACCTTGATGAGATGCTCGACCCGCAGCGAATGGACCGTCCACCACAGCAGGGCCAGCGCCGCCAGCGCCAGCCAGTGCCAATGCTCCCGCGCGAGGTCGAGGAGGGTGACGTCGCGCAGATGCTCGTAGGGGCCGATGCGCAGGCTGCGGAACAGGCCGTGGACCGGCTGGTAGTCCATCGGCACCGTCCAGCCCTCATAGCCGCCGGCCAGCGCCGCGGGATGGCCCTCCGGCATCTGGAACAGCGCGACCACCACCGCCTTGGCCAGCTCCTCCGGCGTGCTGGCCAGCCGGGCGAGCGGCCAGTCGGGATAGAGTCCGGTGGACAGGGCGCAGCCGAACCCCGGCTCCGTCCGGGCGCCGACGACCTGGAACCCCGCGCGGTCGAGGTGGCCTTCCTGCGCCAGCTCCTCCAGCACGCAGGCGCGCAGCACGCCGGCGTCCACCTCCCCGTCGCGGACGGCGAAGGCGACGCGGTCCACGGGGAAGCCGAAGAAGCGCAGCTCCTTCAAATCGCCGTAGGGATCGACCCCGGCCGTCAGCATCGCCCCCCAGGCGACCTGGAAGCCGCCGAAGGCGTCGGGGTCAACCGCCATCACGGTCTTGCCCTTCAGGTCGGCGAGCGTCCGGATGTCGTCGCGCCCGGCGCGGACGATGAGCGCCGAGCCGACCGCCGCCCCCGACGCGCCGGAGCGGGAGGAGTGGAGCGTGGCGATGCGGGTGACGCCGTGACGGGCCTCCAGCTCCACATAGTTGCCGGTGTTGGTCA
The DNA here is from genome assembly GCF_003119115.1 of Azospirillum sp. TSH58. Lineage (NCBI taxonomy): Bacteria > Pseudomonadati > Pseudomonadota > Alphaproteobacteria > Rhodospirillales > Azospirillaceae > Azospirillum > Azospirillum sp. TSH58. Next base: position 511,008 of record NZ_CP022363.1, on the reverse strand, counting down.
GCACGAAATCGACGCTGCCGGCGGCCACCGCCGCGTCCATGCCCGGCAGGTCGAGCGGCACCATCACCGCCCCGCGCTGTGGAAAGCGATCGGCCAGATAGCGGACGGTCGGTTCCCAGACGGCGTTGGCGTGGTCGCCGCCGCGGTAGGCCAGCACGCCGACGCGGATCGGCGGCTCCGCCGCCTGGGCGGGAAGCCCGGCGGAGAGCACTCCCAGCAGCGCCAGCATCAGGCAACCCGGGCGGACCGTGAAGCGCATGGCATCCTTCGGACGGGTGAAGACGCGGGAAAGCCGCCGGAACGGCCCCCGACGCGCCGCATACACCCTTACGCCCGCGCTTTCAATCCGCCCGGGCCATCCGTCCAGGCACGGGCGCTCAAGGGAAGGCGACGCCGGGGCACAGCCCGATCCGCTTCAGCACGATCGCCAGCGGGCAGAAGCCGGTGAAGGCCGCCTGGAGCAGGTTGGCCCCGACGAAGGCGGTCAGCCACAGCCAGGCGGGGGTGTGAAGCTGGGACAGCGCAAGGCTCAGCAGGATCACGGTTCCGGCGAACGCCATGACGACGCGGTCGATGCTCATGGTGCGAACTCCCTCAGGTCGGGTGGCGCGGAATTCATTCGTTGAAACTAATTTAGTAATATCTAATTTATGGAGTCAAGACACCCCGAGTCCCGCACCTCCCGTCCGAAGTGGTCCGCCATGCCCCGCTCCCTCCTCCCACGCTCGCCGATCCGCATGGCCCTGCTCGCCGTTGCCCTGCTGGCGGGCCTCCTTCCCCTGAGCGCAAGGGCCTCCGATCCAAGCACGCTGACCATCCGGCCGCGCCCGGTGGCGGACCTGAAGGCCGTCTTCGCCACCGTGGAAAGCGTGCGCGAGACGCTGGCCCGCGCCCGCATCGGCGGCACCGTCGCCGATCTGACGGTGACGGAGGGCGACAAGGTGACCGTCGGGCAGGTCATCGCCACCGTGCGCGACCCCAAGCTGCCGCTCCAGCTCACAGCACTCGACGCGCGCATCCGGGCGCTGACGGCGCAGCAGCATCAGGCGGAGCTGGAGCTGGGCCGCGCCCGCCAACTCCGCGCCAGCGGCACCGGCACGCAGCAGCGGCTGGACGATGCCCAGGCCGCGCTGGACGTGGCCGGCGCCCAGATCGCCGCCATGGAGGCCGAACGCGCGGTCGTCGCCCAGCAGTCGCGGGAGGGGGAGGTGCTGGCCCCCGCCGCCGGGCGCGTCCTTCAGGTCAAGGTGATCGCCGGCGCCGTGGTCATGCCGGGCGAGCCGGTCGCCAGCATCGCCACCGACAGCTACATCCTGCGGCTCCGCCTGCCGGAGCGGCACGCCCGTTTCCTGAAGGAGGGCGACCCGGTGCTGGTCGGCCAGCGCGGGCTCGCCCCGGTGACGGTGTCCGTCGCCGATCCCGGCGCCACGGCGCTGGCGCGCGGCACCGTCCGGCAGGTCTATCCCGAGATGGCCGGCGGTCAGGTGGTCGCCGACGCCACGGTCGCCGGGCTGGGAGACTTCTTCGTCGGCGAGCGGGTGCGGGTCTATGTCGCCACCGGCACGCGCGACGCGGTGGTGATCCCGCCGGACTGGCTGCTGCGCCGCTTCGGCACCGACTTCGTCCGGCTGGCCGACGGGACGGAGGTCCCGGTCCAGGCGGGCGGCGAGATTTCCACGGTGGGTGACCGGCCCGGCGGGCTGGAGATCCTGTCCGGCCTGAAGCCCGGCGACGTGATCGTCCGCCCGGCGGGCTCGTGAGGGGGGACGCCATGAGGCTCGGCCTGTCCGGGATGCTGACGCGGACCTTCATCCGCTCCCCCCTGACCCCGCTGCTGTTGCTCGCCTCGCTGGCGGTGGGCGCCATCGCGCTCCTCTCCCTCCCGCGCGAGGAGGAGCCGCAGATCAGCGTCCCCATGGTGGACATCCTCGTCCAGGCGGACGGGCTGAAGGCCGGTGACGCGGTGGAGCTGGTCACCCGGCCGCTGGAGGAGATCGTCAAGGCCATCGACGGGGTCGAGCACACCTACAGCCAGACCATGGACGACCGCGTGGTGGTCACCGCGCGCTTCCTCGTCGGCACCCCGTCCGACGACGCCATCCTGCGCGTGCACGAGCAGGTCCGCGCCAACATGGACCGCATCCCGCTGGGCATTCCGGAGCCGCTGATCGTCGGGCGCGGCATCAACGACGTCGCCATCCTGACCCTCACCCTCTCCCCCAGGCCGGACGCCGCCGGGCGCTGGACCGTCAACGCCCTGCACGGGGTGGCCGACGACCTGCTGGGCCAGCTCACCCAGATCGAGGATGTCGGGCGCAGCGTCATCGTCGGCGGGAGCCCCGAGCAGATCCGCGTGGAGCCCGACCCGGAGCGGCTGGCGCTCTACGGCGTCACGCTGAACCAGCTCGTCGACAAGGTGAGGAACGCCAACCGCTCCTTCCTCGCCGGGTCGCTGCGCAACGCGGGCGGCAGCCTGCCGGTGGTCGCCGGCCGGACGCTCCAGGGCACGGCGGACATCGGGCTGCTTCTGGTCACCACCCGCGACGGGCGCCCCGTCTATGTGAAGGACGTGGCCGACGTGGTGGCGGGAGCGCGCCCGGACGAGAGCAGCGCCTGGCATCTGGTGCCGGACGGCACGGGCGGGCTGGTCCGGACACCCGCCGTCACCATCGCCATCGCCAAGCGCGCCGGCGCCAACGCCGTCACCATCGCCGACCGCGTGCTGGCGCGCGTCCAGGCGATCCAGGCGGAGGGGCTGCCGAAGGACCTCACGCTGACCGTCACCCGCAACTACGGCGAGACGGCCGACGAGAAGGTGAACGAGCTGCTGTTCCATCTGGCGCTCGCCACCGTCACCATCGTCGGGCTGATCGTCCTCGCCATCGGCTGGCGCGAGGGGCTGGTGACGCTGGTCGTCATCCCGACGACGATCCTGCTGACCCTGTTCGCGTCCTGGCTGATGGGCTACACCATCAACCGGGTCAGCCTGTTCGCCCTGATCTTCTCCATCGGCATCCTGGTCGATGACGCCATCGTGGTGGTGGAGAACATCGATCGCCACTGGTCGATGCGCGACGGGCGGAGCAAGGTCCAGGCCGCCGTCGAGGCGGTGGCGGAGGTCGGCAACCCGACCATCGTCGCCACCCTGACGGTCATCGCCGCCCTGCTGCCGATGATGGTCGTCTCCGGCCTGATGGGCCCCTACATGAGCCCGATCCCGGCCAACGCCTCCGCGGCCATGGTCTTCAGCTTCTTCGCCGCCATGGTGCTGACGCCCTGGCTGATGGTGACGCTGCGTCGGGGAGAGGCTCCGGCGGGTGGGCACGGCGAGCAGGATGGCGGGCAGGATGGCGGGCGGCTGGGGCGCCTTTACCGCGCCGCCGCGCGCCCGGTCATCCGCAGCAAGCGCCGGGCCTGGGTCTTCCTGCTGGCGGTCGGGGTGGCGACGCTCGCCTCGACGGGGCTGTTCTACAGCAAGGACGTGGCGGTCAAGCTGCTGCCCTTCGACAACAAGTCGGAGCTTCAGGTGGTGCTCGACCTGCCGCGCGGCGCGGCGCCCGAGGACACGGAGCGCACCCTGCTCGCCGCCGCCCGGAAACTCGCCGACCTGCCGGAGCTGGCCAGCCTCCAGGCCTACGCCGGGACCGCCGCACCCTTCACCTTCAACGGTCTGGTGCGGCACTACTACCTGCGCGACCAGCCGGAGCAGGGCGACCTTCAGGTCAACCTCGCCCCCAAAAGCGAGCGGAGCCGCAGCAGCCACGCGATCGCGCTCGACATCCGGGCGCGGCTTTCCGATCTGCCCCTGCCCGCCGGGACCGTGCTGAAGGTGGTCGAGGTGCCGCCCGGTCCGCCCGTGCTGTCCACCCTGCTGATGGAGGTCTACGGCCCCGACGCCGAGGCCCGCCGCAAGGCGGCGCTGGCGGTGGAGGACGCCTTCCGCGGCGTGGACTTCATCGTCGATGTGGAGAACAGCATCCGCCCGACCGGCGAACGGCTGCGTTTCGCGCTGGACCGCGAAAGCCTGGAGTTCCATGGCGTGGAGGAGCAGGCCGTCTACGACACGCTGCGCGCGCTGACGGGCGGCGTTCCGGTCGGCTACTCGCACCGCGGCGCGGGGCGCACGCCCGTCGAGATCGCCGTGCAGATGCCGCGCTCCGGCCTGTACCTGTCCGAGCGCCTGCTGGCCACCCCGGTTCCGGGGGCGCGCGGCACGGTGGAGCTGGGCGATCTGGTGACGATGACGCGGGAGCCCGCTTCCCACACGCTGTTCCGCCACAACGGGCGCTTCGCGGAGATGGTCATGGCCGATCTGGCCGGTCGGTTCGAGGCGCCGGTCTACGGCATGCTGGCGGTGCAGGAGCGGCTGAAGGCCGTCGATTGGGCCGCCGCCGGGCTGGCCGCCGCGCCGGAGATCCGGCTGCACGGCCAGCCGGACGACCAGAGCCGGCCCGTGCTGCTGTGGGACGGCGAGTGGGAGATCACCTACGTCACCTTCCGCGACATGGGGGCGGCCTTCGGCGTGGCGATCCTGGGCATCTATCTGCTGGTCGTCGCGCAGTTCGGCAGCTTCACGCTGCCGCTGGTCATCCTGGTGCCGGTGCCGCTGACGCTGATCGGCATCGTGCTGGGCCACTGGCTGTTCGGCGCGGCCTTCACCGCCACCTCGATGATCGGCTTCATCGCGCTGGCCGGGATCATCGTGCGCAACTCCATCCTCCTGGTGGATTTCATCCGCCATCTGCGGGAGCGCGGGACGCCGCTGCGCGAGGCGGTGCTGGAGGCCGGGGCCATCCGCTTCAAGCCGATCCTGCTGACCGCCGCCGCCGCGATGATCGGCGCCGCCTTCATCCTGACCGACCCGATCTTCCAGGGGCTGGCGATCTCGCTGCTGTTCGGGCTGTTCAGCTCGACCCTTCTGACGGTTCTGGTGATCCCGGCGATCTACATCGTCCTGCGCGGGGACGCCGCCGACCGTCGTGACCGTTCCAACATCCAGGGATGACCATGCTCAAGACCCTTCTCGCCTTCCTCGGCATCAACCGGAGCGCCAACACCATGAGCGACCGGATCAGGACCGTCGACGCCGCCACCGTCATGGGCTGGCTGAGGGACGGCTCGGCGGTGATCGTCGATGTCCGCGAACCGCAGGAGCACCGCGCCGGCCACATTCCCGGCGCCACGCTGGTGCCGCTGTCGCGGTTCGACCCGGCCCGCGTGCCGGACGCGACGGGCAAGCACCTCGTCTTCCATTGCCAGAGCGGGCGGCGCTGCGGCCCGGCCTCGGCCAGGATGGCGGAAAGCGGCTACACCGGGAGCATCTACCGGCTGAGCGGCGGCATGGCCGCCTGGATGGCCGCGTCCGGCCCGGTGGAGCGCTGAGACGGAGTGTTTCAGGGCGCCGGGTCCGCGCCGGCCACGCAGCGCGCGCCGACGCAGAACTGGCGGTACAGCTCCAGCAGGATCGGGCGCACCCGGTCCGATCCGATGCGGTAGTGGATCGAGGTGCCGTCGCGCCGGGTGGCGACCAGCCCCTCGTCCCGCAGCTTGGCGAGATGCTGGGACAGGTTCGACTGCGACAGGCCGAGCCGCCGCGCGAGGTCGCCCACCGGCATCTCCCCGTCCAGCAGGCTGCACAGGATCATCAGCCGGTGGCGGCTGGCGATGGAGCGCAGGAAGGATTCCGCCTCGGCCGCCCGCGCTTCCAGCTCGGCGGGGTCGAGCGGCGGTTCGTTGGATGGCTGGGTGGATGGCTGGGTGGATGGCTCAGTGGATCGCATGGGCCTCATCCGCCCTCTAAATAAGGTGTTTCTAATTTATGGGCCGTCCCGCGGCGATCAAGCGGATTGTGATCGGCCATTCTGAACCGCGCTTGAACGCGCCGTTCAGGCGAGGCTCAGCCGCGCCTTGCCATGATCCCTTTCGACCGGGCGGACCACCCGCCCCTTGCGATGGAGACAGGATCATGCGCCATTCCACCACCCTCCCCGTTCTCGCCACTCCCGTTCTCGCCACTCCCGTTCTCGCCACTCCCGTTCTCGCCACTCCCGTTCTCGCCACTCCCGCCCTGGCCGCCCCCGTCCTGGCCGCGGCCTTCGCCGCCCTTCTGCTGTCCGGCCCCGCCGACGCCGGCGAGCGGCACCACACGGTTCAGGCCGCCTCGCCGCAGCCGGTCGCCGAGGTGCTGCGGGCCGGGGGCGGCACCGTCTCCGGGTCGGTCGCCGCGGTGGGCGTGACCTGGATGACCGTTCAGGATGGGAGCGGCCGGACGGATGTCACGATGCGCGGCTTCCTGCCGGAGGGCGTCCAGCCGGGCGCCCCCATCACCGTCACCGGACGTGTCCGCAAGGGCGGGCTGGTGGCCAGCGAGATCATCCTCGCCGACGGCTCGCTGCACCGGCCGACCCGCGACCGCGACGACGACTGACCGCGGAAAGCGTCCCGCCCCGGGATTAAAAGGCCCTCCCGAAACGAAAACGGAGCAGGAATTCGGGAAAATCCAGTCCACGGGGTGGAGACGTGACGTTCAGCCTGCGCGATCAACTGTCGAATCAACTGCGCTCCCTGCGCCGCTACGCCCTCGCGCTGGCGCGCAACCGCGACGATGCGGAGGATCTCGTGCAGGAGACGCTGGTGCGCGCCATCTCCGGATCCCGGACCTTCCGCCCCAACGGCGACCTGCGGTCCTGGCTGTTCGGCATCCTGCACAACGTCCACGTCAACGGCGTGCGGCGGGAGCAGGTGCGGGCGCGCGGCGCCTCGGCCATCGAGGCGATGGCCTACGGGCAGATGCCGCCCAACCAGCCCGACCATGTGGAGCTGATGCGGACCATCGAGGCCTTCTCCACCCTTCCCGACGAACAGCGGCGCGTCCTGACCCTCGTCGCCGTGGAGGGGATGAGCTACCAGGAGGCCGCCCGTCAGCTGGACATCCCGCTCGGCACGCTGATGTCGCGGCTGGCCCGCGGGCGGGAGGCGCTGCGGGTGGAGATGGGCCACCGGGATCGCGCCCAGACCGCCCTGCGGGCGGTGAGGTGAGCCATGGGCGGTGATCCCATCAGCCTCAACCAGGACGCCGACCTGCATCTCTACATGGACGGCGAGATGGAGCCGGCCCGCCGCGCCGCCTTCGAGGCGCAGCTCGCCGCCAACCCGGCCCTGGCCGCCAAGCTGCACGAATACCGGCACCAGCAGGAGATGCTGAAGCTCGGCCTGGACATGATGGCCGCCGTTTCGGTGCAGGAGACCGAAACGCTGGCCGGGCGCCTGCGCTGGCGCCTGGACATGGACCGCTTCACCCGGCGGGTCGCCCCGCTGGCCGCCGCGATGCTGCTGGTCATGGGGGGATGGAGCCTGACCGTGTGGGTGCAGTCGGGCGGGGCCGCCGGACCGCAGCTGGCCGGCGAGGTCGACGACGTCCCCGCCTTCGCGGACGAGGCGGCGGAGGCGCATTCCAAGGCCGTCGCGCTCAACACGCTGCGGCCGTCGCCACCCCAGATGGACGCCACGCCGGCTCCGGCCCAGACCGCCCAGGTGCCGCTGCCGGAGGGGCGCGGCATGACGGTGGCGCTTCCCGCCATCGGTCCCGAACTGACCCTGATCCGGGCCAGCATCGTGCCGTGGAACCATGGCACCGCTCTCCAGTTTCTCTACAGGGAGCCGGACGGCGAATTGCTGACCCTGTTCGTCGCGTCCGGAGGCCCGGCGCAGGACGGCACCCTGCACACCGTCGTGCAGGACAGCCTGCGGCTCGTTTACTGGCGGGCCGGGCTGGTCGCCTACACCGTCACCGGCAACAAGGCCGACGGCGATCTGCTGACCGTCGCCAAGAAGATGGCGGACAGCATCCGCCGATCCTGACACCGCACCGCCCGGAAACCTTGTCGGGCGGAGCCCCACCAGCCTGTGGAGCCCAGCCATGAGCCTGTACACCGATCCGGACGAGCGGAACGGCCATCCGCTGGACATGGTCGAAACCTTCATCGCCCGCGAGCATTGGGAACCGATCCTGCGGCAGGCCGCCTTCAACGGCATGGTGCTGGGCGCGGTCACCCTGCTGCTGGGGCTGGACGCGCTGCCCGGCCTCGCGATCATCCACATCATCACCTTCGCGTCGGGCATGGCCCAGGGCTTCCTGGCGCTGCGCCTGGAGGAGAGCGGGCAGGACGAGGCCGCCGTCGCCGTGGGGCGCCGCTCCATGGCCGCTTTCACGCTGGCCTCAGTCACGCTGTTCCTGATGCCCTTCGCGGCCTGATCCGCGCAGAAGTCACGCGCGGAACCGGCCGTTCCGTGTCATGGTCCCCGTCCCGCCGGGGACTTCTCCCCGGACGGGGATCTCAAGCCAGGGAATGGGACAGCCGATGCGGGGCAGGCAGACACGCGCCGGGAGCCGGATGCAGATCCGCGCGCCCTATCTCGACCCGGTGCGTGTGGGGGAGACCTCGGGAAACCTGCGCTGCCGCTGCTGCGGGCGGCCCGACGGGGTCGTCGTGCGCTGCCTGCCCGACGGGCGCTGGTACGACGGGGCGGACGAGACGTGGCGCGACGCTCGCGGCCGCCGCGTCCCCTGGCCGGAGGCCACCGAATACGCCGCCACCACCGACATCCTGGTCAGCGTCGAGGCGCTGCGCATCACCCGCTCGGCCGTCGAACGGGTCCGCCTGCTGTGCAACCGCTGCCGCCGGCTGGAGGGCGCCGTCCATGGCCGCGCCCGCGCCCGGATCAGCATCCTGCTGCGCCGGGCCATCGGCGACCTGTTCCTGGGCCGCTACGACGATCCCGCCGTCCTCACGGCGCTGGTGGACCTCTACCGCAAGGACGGCTGAGCCGACGCTTGCGCCTCAGTCTGCCGTTTCCTCAGTCTGCCGTTTCCTCAGCCGGCGGTGTCCTCGGCCATCCCGCCGTCGAGCCGTGCCGCCAACTCCCGCCGCGCCAGCAGCTCCGGCGCCACCGACGCCGCCGGCGCCGCGGTCGGCAGGCGGCCGTAGGCGCCGATGCCGAAGGCTCCGGCGTCGCCGACGATCCACTCCTCGGCGGGGGGAGGCGGGGGCGTCTCGATCTTCCGGAACAGCGCCGCGGCGGAGGCCAGCGCGGAGGAAGCGGTGAGCGGGATGGTGGAATTCGCGCGTTCGGTCCGGCCCTGCATGGCCAAGACTTCATCGTGAGCATCGGACATGGGCCTCTCCCTCACCACGTGACGAAGGGTAATGCTTGAACTGTGGCATGGAAGTCACGCTCCGTCCAATTGCACGAACGGATGAACCGCCGCTTGGACAACAGTCCGCCCCCAGCGCCGGTTCATAAGCAATTAGGGGGAATACGTTCCGGGGGAGCCGCGCGCCCGTGCCAAGCGTTCAGCCTGCGGCACCGCAACGGGGAGAGACGGCAGACGCATGGGACGGTTCTTCCGCTGGACGGCGGCGCTTCTGCTTCTCGCCGCCCTGGGCGGAGCGGCGATGGTGGGCACGGGCGTGGTGACGGTTCCGCCCCGCTATGATCCCTGGGCCCCGCTGGACATCGGGGATGTGCCGAACCTGCTGACCCGCCTCAAGCTGTCCCGGCTGGAGGGCGCGCCCCGGCAGTGCCACGCCGTCCTGGGCGCCGCGGGCCTGCGTTTCAGTCCGGTGACGGACCGGCAATCGGGCGAGGGTTGCGGCCTGACCGACGCGGTGCAGGTCAGCCGCTCAGCGGTGGCCTTCAACAGCGGCTTCACCGTCACCTGCCCGCTCGCCGCCGCCTGGATGCTGTTCGAGACGCACACGCTCCAGCCCGCGGCGCAGCGGCATTTCGGCCAGCGCGTGACGCGGGTGCGGCATCTGGGAAGCTACGCCTGCCGCAACGTCTATGGCCGGGCGGAGGGGCGCCGCAGCGAGCACGCCACCGCCAACGCCCTCGACATCGCCGGATTCACGCTGGCCGACGGGACCAGCATCGCCCTGCCCGGCGACTGGACATCGCAGGACGGGCGGAAGGGCGCCTTCCTGCGCGAGGTGCGCGACGGCGCCTGCGACGTCTTCCGCGCGGTGCTGGGCCCCGACTACAACGAGGCCCACCGCGACCACTTCCACCTCGACATGGGGCCGTACCGCGTCTGCCGGTGAGGCGGCTCCGGCGCGGTTAATGCGGATTGCAATCCGCTTTGGACCGCGATGGCGGTCCCGGCCGCACATGCGGCCGAAGCCCGCCGGCGAGTGAGGCGATGTGAGTCTAAAGCGAACGGATGTTCGCTTTAGGCGCTGTGGTAGGCCAGAACACCGTCGGCGCGCGTCTCGGTGCGCAGCTCCCCGCGCCCGACCATGTGGTTCAGGTGGGCCAGCGCCTCGCCGAAGGCGAAGCTCAGCTGGTGGGAATCCAGCGCCCGGCGGAACAGCACCGGCACCAGTTCCTTGCAGCTCAGCGGCTTGGCGCGGCAGGCCTCGGCGATCTGCGCGCAGCGGTCGGCGTGGTGGGCTTCCAGCGCGCGGGTGCGGTGGTCCAGCCCGTAGAAGGGCAGCCGATGGCCGGACAGGACCAGCGAGTCCGCCGCCACCTCCTCGCGGATCGCCGCCAGCGACGACAGGTAGAGCCCCAGCGGGTCGGCCTTGGGCTGCATCGCCGAGACGCTGACGTTGGGGGAAATGCGGGCGATGACCTGATCGGCGGCCAGGAACAGCCGGTCGGCGGCGCAATAGAGCATCGCCTGCTCCGGCGAATGGCCGCCGCCGGTCAGGATGCGCCAGTCGCGCCCGCCCAGCCGCATGGTCTGGCCGGGGATCATCCGCTCGAAGCTGGGGGCCAGCCCGGTCGTGCGGTTGAGGTAGCTGAGGCCGCGCTTCAGCATCTGCTGGATCTCGTCGGGCGACAGGCCCCCGGACTGGTAGAAGGCGTCCTGCGCCTCCAGCGTCTGGGGATCACGCCCCTGTTGCAGAAGCTTGGCGTAGAAATACTCGCTCTGCGTCATGTGCAGCGGCGGGGCGAAACGCTCGTGCAGCCAGCCGGCCAGACCGACATGGTCGGGGTGGAAATGGCTGACCACCAGCCGGACGATCGGCTTGCCGCCCAGCGCGCCGCGCAGCAGCCGGTCCCAGCACTCGCGGCTGACGTCGTCGCCCAGCCCGGTGTCGAACAGCGCCCAGCCGTCCCCTTCCTCGAAGAGGTAGAGGTTGACGTGGTCCAGCGCGTAGGGCAGCGGCAGGCGCAGCCACAGCACACTCGGCGCCACCTCCCGGACCGTTCCATTGTCCGGCGGTTCGGAAAACGGATGGCGGATGAGTTCGGCGTCGTCTTTCACCCTGATGATCCTCCTGCGCTGCGGTGCCCCCAAACCTCTTGGCTACCCGTTGGTTCGCGTCCGGTCAACTATCCGCAAATAGAACATTCCGGTCATTGACGCACCTTGCGTTTCGGTCCATGGCCGCTCCGGTGCGGGAGCATCGGCGGGGTCGCGACGAATGCGCCGCGCATCGGTTATCAAAAGGGCATTGCCGAAGGAGAATAGCCGGATGACCACCGCAACGTTCAGGATCATCCGTCACGCCGACGGGCCGGTTTTCTTTGATGACCGGACGATCACACTCGCGGAAGCGCAGATCATCATCAACGATGCCATCGCGCGTGGTGACCTGGAGGTCGGGTCCTTCCTGCGCATCGACGACGAGGAACTGGTGATCGAACGGGAGGTTGGGGGGTAGGCGGCGTACCGCCCACCCCGCAGCCCGTCCTTTTCGCCCCGTCAGCTCATCGCGACGAGGCTGGCGTTGCCGCCGGCCGCCGCGGTGTTGACGCTGATCGACCGCTCGTTCAGCAGCAGGTCGAGGTCGTAGCCTTCGCCCCGTCCCGCCGCCAGCGCCTCGGCGCTCGCCGCCTGCACCAGCAGGATCGGGCCGGGAAGCTCCGCGACGCGCCGGTTGATGGCGGTCACGCGCTCGCGGTCGCCCTCCACCAGAACCGCGGCGAGCGGCCCGACGTCCCGCCAATCCGCCGTCGTCCGCACCCGCGCGGCCAGGGCCGGCGGCAGGCCGCGCAGCAGCTCGGCCAGCTCCGGCGGGGCGTCCACCGCGGCGCTGTTGCCCGTCGCCAGGACCGCGCCGAGCTGGAGCAGCAGGCCCGTCCGCGTCTGCGGCAGCAGCAGGACGCGGCCCCGCCCGTGCAGCTCATAGAGGTTGCGCTCGCCCACCGGGCCGTTCAGCTCCGCGCCGCCGCCGATGGCGCTGCGCGCCGCATAGCCGGCGCAGCGCGACGCCTCCGCCGTGAAGCCCTTGGCGCGCAGCCACTCGCCATAGGCCTGCCCCGCCGCGCGCGCCGCGTCCGGCCCGCGGAACTCCAGCCAGCCCTTGGGACGGCGGCTCAGCAGGCGGGAGAGGTAGAGCGGACCGCCCGCCTTGGGGCCGGTGCCCGACAGGCCGTGGCCGCCGAAGGGCTGCACCCCGACCACCGCGCCGATGGTGTTGCGGTTGACGTAGACGTTGCCCGCGCCGATCCGCGCGGTCACCCGCTCGATGGTCGCGTCGATGCGGGTGTGCAGGCCGAAGGTGAGGCCGTAGCCCGTCGCGTTGATGGAGTCGACCAGGGCGTCCAGATCGTCGCGGTGGAAGCGGACGACGTGCAGGACCGGGCCGAAGACCTCCCGCTCAAGCTCATGGATGCCGCCGATCTCGATCACGGTCGGGGCGACGAAGGTGCCCTCCGCCGTCTCGGCGGGCAGCGGCAGGAACTCCACATTGCGGCCCTTGGCGCGCATCGCTTCGATGTGGCCGGCGATGGTGGCGCGGGCCTCATCGCTGATGACCGGGCCGACATCGACGGCCAGCCGGTCCGGGTTGCCGATGCGCAGCTCGCGCATGGCGCCCTTCAGCATGGCGAGCGTGCGGTCGGCCACGTCCTCCTGCAGGCAGAGGATGCGCAGGGCGGAGCAGCGCTGGCCGGCGCTGTCGAAGGCCGACGCGATCACGTCGCCCACCACCTGCTCGGCCAGCGCGGAGCTGTCGACGATCATGGCGTTCTGGCCGCCGGTCTCGGCGATCAGCGGGATCGGCGCGCCGTCCGGCAGCAGGCGCCCGGCGAGCTGGCGCTGGATCAGCCGCGCCACCTCGGTGGAGCCGGTGAACATCACGCCGCGCACCGCCTCGTGCCCGACCAGGGCGGCGCCGACCTCGCCCGCGCCGGGCAGAAGCTGGAGCGCCCCGGCGGGGATGCCCGCCGCGTGCAGGATGCGCACGGCCTCGGCGGCGATCAGCGGGGTTTCCTCGGCCGGCTTCGCCAGCACCGGGTTGCCGGCGGCCAGCGCCGCGGCGATCTGGCCGGAGAAGATGGCGAGAGGGAAGTTCCACGGGCTGATGCAGACCACCGGCCCCAGCGGGCGATGGGTGGCGTTGTCGAAGCGGTCGCGCACCTGCGCCCCGTAGTAGCGCAGGAAGTCGATGGCCTCCCGCACCTCGGCGATGGCGTTGGGCAGCGACTTGCCGGCCTCGCGGACGATCAGGCCGAGCAGGGTCGGCATCCGCTCCTGCATGGCGTCGGCGGCGCGGAACAGGCAGGCGGCGCGCTCCTCCGGCGGGGTGGTGGCCCAGGCGGGTGCCGCGGCGACGGCGTGGCCGAAGGTCTCCGCCACCAGGGCCTCGCTGGCCTCGGTCACCGAGCCGACCACGTCGCGGCGGTCGGCGGGGTTGCGCACCGGCTGGGCCTGCCCCGTCCGCTCCCCGTCCGCCAGCAGCGGCGCGGCGGTCCAGGTCATCGCGGCGCTCGCCGACAGGGCGGCCGACAGGCTGGCCAGCTCCGTCTCGTCCGACAGGTCGATGCCGGCGGAGTTGGCCCGCTCCGGCGCGTAGAGGTTCCGCGGCAGGGCGATCAGCGCGTGCGGCGCGCCCAGCGGGGCGATGGCCTTGGCGACCGCGACGGGATCGGCGACCAGCTCGTCGACCGGGACCGCCGGGTCGGCGATGCGGTTGACGAAGGAGCTGTTGGCCCCGTTCTCCAGCAGGCGACGGACCAGATAGGCCAGCAGCGTCTCGTGCGTGCCGACCGGCGCGTAGATGCGGCAGGGCCGCTTCAGCGGGCCGACGACCTCCTTGTAGAGCGGCTCGCCCATGCCGTGCAGGCACTGGAACTCGTACTTGCCGACCTGGAAGTCGCTGCCGGCCATCTCGTAGATGGTGGCGAGAGTCTGGGCGTTGTGGGTGGCGAACTGCGGGAACACCGCGTCGGGCGCGGCCAGCAGCTTGCGCGCGCAGGCGACGTAGGAGACGTCGGTGTAGACCTTGCGCGTGTAGACCGGGAAATCGGGCAGCCCGTCGAGCTGGGCGCGCTTGATCTCACTGTCCCAATAGGCGCCCTTGACCAGCCGGATCATCAGCCGGTGGCCGCTGCGCCGCGCCAGATCGACCAGGAAGTCGATGACGTAGGGGCAGCGCTTGCCGTAGGCCTGGACGACGAAGCCGATGCCGTTCCAGCCCGCCAGATCCGGGTCGAAGCAGAGCGATTCCATCAGGTCGAGCGACAGCTCCAGCCGGTCGGCCTCCTCGGCGTCGATGTTCAGGCCGATGTCGTAGCCCTTGGCGAGCAGCGCCAGCGCCTTCACGCGCGGCAGCAGCTCGTCCATCACCCGGTCGGCCTGGGCGCGGGAGTAGCGGGGGTGGATCGCCGACAGCTTGATGGAGATGCCCGGCCCCTCATAGACGCCGCGGCCCGCCGACGCCTTGCCGATGGCGTGGATGGCGTTCTCGTAGTCGGCGTAGTAGCGCGCGGCGTCCTCCGCCGTCAGCGCCGCCTCGCCCAGCATGTCGTAGGAGTAGCGGAAGCCCTCGGCCTCCATCGGGCGGGCGTTGGTCAGCGCCTCCTGGATGGTCTGGCCGGTGACGAACTGCTCGCCCATCATGCGCATGGCGAAATCGACGCCGCGGCGGATCAGCGGCTCGCCGCCGCGCGCGATCAGGCGCGTCAGGGCGGAGGACAGCGCCTGCTCCCCGCCCGCCGAGGTCAGCTTGCCGGTGATCAGCAGGCCCCAGGTGGCGGCGTTGACGAACATCGAGCCGCCCTTGCCGAGATGCGCCTGCCAGTCGCCGCCGGCGATCTTGTCGCGGATCAGCGCGTCGCGCGTGGCGTGGTCGGGGATGCGCAGCAGCGCCTCCGCCAGACACATCAGCGCCATGCCCTCCTGGCTGGACAGGCTGTATTCGTGGATCAGCCCCTCGACGCCGCGGCCCCGCGGCTTGGCGCGCAGGGCGGTGATCAGCTTGCGGGCGGTGGCCGCGGCGGCGGTGACGATGCCGGGCGGCAGCGCGGCCTGCTCGAACAGGAAGGGCAGGCACTCCGGCTCGGGCCGGCGGTAGGCGGCGGTGATCGCGGCGCGCAGCTCGGTCGCCGGTCGGATGGGCGGTGCGAAGTCCGCGAACGGTGCCGCGCCGCCGGAACGCGAGGCGGCGGACGGGGCAACGGTCCGGGTGTCGGCCCGGGTGGCGCCCCGGGTGGCGGTCGGGTTGGTCATGCTGTTCATCGGTGTCGTCCGCTCGAATCCGCAGGCCGGGGGCGAGCCGGTCCCTGATGGTGAAAAGGGGTGTGCTTCTCAGGCTTTCGGGTCAGGCTTTCGGGCCGGTTCCGCCCAGTTCGGCGGCACGCTGGGCCGCCGCGCGCAGGGTCGCGTTCAACAGACTCTGGAGGTGGTCATCGGCCATCAGCTTGGAAAGGCCCGCCGCCGTGGTCCCGCCGGGAGAGGTCACGCCGGCCCGCAGTTCCGCCGCCGGCTGGCCGGTGGCGCCCATCAGCGCCCCCGCCCCCTCGACCGTGGCGCGGGCCAGCCGTTCCGACACGTCGGCGGGCAACCCCACCTCGACGCCGGCGCGGGTCAGGCATTCCACGAGATAGAAGACATAGGCGGGGCCGGAGCCGGACAGCGCCGTGGCGGCGTCCACCAGCGCCTCGTCGGCCAGCCATTCCAGGCTTCCCACGGCGGTCAGCAGGGAGGCGGCGCGTTCCCGGCGGTCGGCCGGGCAGCCCGCCTCGGCGACCGCGACGGTGGCGCCGCGCCCGACCGCCGCCGGGAGGTTGGGCATCGCCCGCACCACGCTGCCCGCCGCCGGGAACAAGTGGCGCAGGTCGGCCAGCGTCTTGCCCGCCATGATCGACAGCACCAGCGTGTGCGGCGTCAGCATCGCCTGCACGTCCGCCGCCGCGCTCTCCACCATCTGCGGCTTGACCGCGACCACGAGGGTGTCGACCGCGGTGCCGTCCGCCGGGTTCAGCCGGACGCCGGTCCGCGCGGCCAGCTCGATCAGGTCCGGCGCGGGGCCGGGGTCGGCGACCGCAATGGCGGAGGCCGGCACGCCCTGCGCCAGCCAGCCGCGCAGCATGGCGCCGCCCATGCGTCCCGCACCCAGCAGAAGGATCGTACCGCCGCCCGGCGCCGATCCGGCGCCATCCGCAGCTTTGGGGTCCGCAGCTTTGGGGCCCGCAGCGTTGGGGCCCGCAGCGTTGGGGTCAATGTCGAAGGTCACGGTGTCTCTCACCCGATCCAATTCGTCTTCTCAAGACCGCCGTGTTCGCTTTGTTTTGCTTGTTCCACTGCGGCATCCGCAGATTATCGCGGAGTTCGCCGTGTCTCCACGGTTGTTTTCGTCTCTGGACCGCGATATCAACGGTTAAAGACGGCATGGAGCGAGGAAATGACGGAGCTTGACCGGACGGACCGGCGCATCCTGGCGATTCTGCAGATGGACGGGCGGATTTCCGCCGTGGATCTGGCGGAGCGGGTCGGCCTGTCGGCCACGACCGCCGGCGAGCGGATGCGGCGGTTGCTGAAGGACGGCTATGTCACGGGGTTCACGGCGCGGCTCGATCCGCACCGGCTGGGTTTCGGGCTGATGGTGTTCGTCGAGGTGCTGCTCGACAAGACGACGCCCGACGTGTTCGACCGCTTCGCCCAGGCCATCCGCCACGCGCCGGAGGTCCTGGAGTGCCACATGGTGGCGGGCGGGTTCGATTATCTGGTGAAGACGCGGGTGGCCGACATGGCGGCCTACCGGCGGTTCCTGGGGGATGTGCTGCTCTCGCTGCCCGGCGTCCGGGAAACCCGCACCTATGCGGTGATGGAGGAGGTCAAGAACGACGGCCCCCTCCCCCTCTGACTCAGGCGTGACGCCCGGTCACGAGGCCCGGACGGGGGCCATCGGACGACGCGGCGGAACGACGGCCCGCACCGTGGCGTGCAGCGTGGCCATGCCCAGCACCGACAGCGCCGTCAGGAAGCCGGTCAGCAGAAGCGCCAGCACCAGAAAGACCATCGTCTCCATGTCATACCTCCTTGCAATACCTGGAGGGAGGCTACGCCCGGTCCGGTTCCGGCGGATTGACCCGAGTCAATGGATGGACTGATTTCGGAGGCGGGCTTCTTTTTGTCCGCATCGCCGCCATCCTTGGCTGCGCAAGGCGGCTTTCGGTGCCGCCGCCGCGGCGCGCGGCGAAGAGGTTTTTCCCACCGGTTGCAGCACCCGGCCAGCGCGCCACCGGGGCGGATCCGCCTCACTGTGACCGAGATATCACGCATTTGAGATTTATTATCCTAAAATCGTCCCATTTAAGGCCACAGCGAAGTGGATAGTCTTAAGGGGTAAGCCAAAAGGCGAAAGCGCTAACCGAAAGGATGGGGTCGCACCGACCGCCTGCCGGCCCCCCGCTGGCCACCTGCGCGGTGGCGTCCCCACAAGGAAGAGAGTGCAGACCATGGACGATCTGGGTATCGACCTTCACCACCAGGATCTGACCGACCACACCAACTACGCTGGCGATCTCGGCGCCGACACGTCGCACATGACGATCAGCGAGTCCACCCTGTCCACCGCCGATGCCTTCGCGACGCCGGCCTCCCTCCTCCAGGCGCAGGCCCTGCAGACCGCGCAGCCGCTGGCGCTTGCCGATGCCGCCGCGACCGCCGACAACGCCACGAAGATCGTCATCAACGCCGCCGGTCATGTGGCGGGCGGTGTGGCCCCGCACTTCAAGGTGATGGTGGACGGCAAGGTCATCGGCGAAGGCTCCGCCGGCACCGACGCCAAGGACTTCACCTTCAACGCCAACGTCACGGCGGATCAGGCCCACAAGATCCAGATCCAGTACGACAACGACGGCGTGGCGAACGGCCAGGACCGCAACCTGATCGTCAACAAGATCACCATCAACGGCCACGCGCTCGACGCGACCGATCAGTCGGTGACCTACGACAAGGGCGCGCTCGACGGCAAGGACGTGGTGAAGGGCCAGTCCGGCATGTGGTGGAACGGCACGCTGGTCGTCGCCGCCCCGAAGGAGTATTTCCCCGCCGCGACCGCCGAAGCGGTGACGGGCGGCACGAAGATCGTCGTCAACGCCGCCGGCAACGTGGCGGGCGGCGTCGCCCCGCACTTCAAGGTGATGGTGGACGGCAAGGTCATCGGCGAGGGCTCCGCCGGCACCGCCGCCAAGGACTACAGCTTCACCGCCGACATCGCCCCCGGTCAGGCCCACAAGGTCCAGATCCAGTACGACAACGATGGCTTCGTGAACGGCCAGGACCGCAACCTGATCGTCAACAAGATCACCATCAACGGCAACGCCGTCAACCCGACCGACGCCTCCGTCACCTATGACAAGGGCGCGCTCGACGGCAAGGACGTGGTGAAGGGCCAGTCCGGCATGTGGTGGAACGGCACGCTGGTCGTCGCCGCTCCGAAGGATTTCTTCCCCTCCTCCACCACGACGCCCACCACCCCCACGACTCCGACCACCCCGACCACGCCGACGGCCCCGCCCGCCCCGTCGAACCCGAGCGGCGGGACGTCGGATTATCCGGCCACCCCGGCCTCGCAGGTCTTCTACATCGACGCGACGCACGGCAACGACAGCAACTCCGGCAACAACCCGAACCAGGCCTGGAAGTCGCTGGCCAAGGTGAACTCCACCAACTTCGCCGCCGGTTCGCTGGTCCTGTTCGAGCGTGGCGAGACCTGGACCGACAGCCTGCTGGTCTCCACCTCCGGCACCACCGACAAGCCGATCATCTACGGCGCCTACGGCACCGGCGCCGACCCGATCATCAAGGCCAAGAGCGGCGCCAGCTACGCCGTCAGCCTGAACAACAAGGACAACATCACGTTCGACAACCTGACGATGACGGGTTCGAACGACACCGGCCTGCTGCTCAACGGCGGCGCCAACAATGTGAAGGTCACCAATTCGCAGATCATCGACAACCGCGGTTCGGGCGTGGTGATCAGCGGCACCTCCAACAACCTGCGCATCGATCATTCCACGATCGACGGCAACGGCGGCTACGGCCTCGTCCACTATTCCGCCGACAACGCCAACCAGTACTTCACCAACAACATCATCAGCGACAACGGCTGGCGGACCGATGCGGTGTATTCGGGCTGGAACGGCCGCATCCTGAGCGGTGAGATCGCCGGCAACACGATCTTCAACAACGGCAGCGGCGGCGGCGACGGCCGGTCGCACGGGCTGTATCACGACCACAGCCAAGCCAACAGCACGCTGAAGATCCACGACAACGTGATCTACTCGAATCCGCGCGGCGCCGGCATCCTCGCCAAGTCGAGCACCGAGATCTACAACAACACGATCTACGGCAACTCGAACGTCGGCATCTCCATCGGCCAGAACCAGGCGACCAACGTCACCTACAAGATCTACGGCAACGAGATCTTCAACAACAACGGTGGTATCCTGGAGCACCTGAAGGGCAGCGGGTCGATCACGCTGAGCCTGTACGACAACACCTTCTACAACAACAACGGCCGCGCGGCGATCAACATCGCCGACAGCATCAAGCAGACGGTGACCAACAACACCATCTCCTCGGCCTCCAAGGCCAACCCGATCGTCTGACGACGGGATACCCTTTGGCAACGTCCGCGCCCGGCCAGTCTCTGGCCGGGCGTTGGCGTGTCTGGGGCGAGTCCGGGGCGCGTCCCGACGTCGATTCCGGCTTCCGCTCGCGACACGGAACGGCAATAATCGGAAGCACAGCCCGGCCGGCGACACCGCCTTCGCCTCTATTTCTTGTGCGTCGCACAATAGGCTGCGCGTCATCGGAGTGATGACGCCCGATCGTCACCGCCGTTCGCCGGCTTTTCATGACGATCAGCCGTTATTTCTCCACAGTGCGCGCGGCATCCCCCACTTTCTCCGAGATCGACCAAAGTGGCAGACGGCTTTCCCTTTGGGACGCTGCGAAGGGGATATTTATCTTGCACTTTATGTAGGTTTACCCGCCATCCGCCCTTTGATAGCGTCCACAGACCTATTCCGTGCCTATGCGTGCATCGGCACCGGCCGATACGACGGCCAGGGGTGTCCTAGTCCGGGATGCGGACCGGAGGGAGGCCCCCGCAGAACCGACCAGGAAAGGGACGAGACAGGGCAACAACGGCACTGAAAACGACGACAAGGACGGGACGGCCGACGCCGCAGAGGCGCCGGACCGACGGCCACCGGGGAAGGAACGCCGAAACCGCTTCCGCGCGCGTGCCGCGGAAGCGGGGCTGTGGGCGGCACGCACACGCCTCCATTCCCTGGGCCGCGGTGTCCGTGGTCCGGCACTCGGGCGACGCCCGAGGACCGGACCGCCGGACGCCGTCCGCGTCGCCACGACAAGAGGGGTGGAGACCAGGTATGAATCACGTGAGCGGACCGAGGGACGGTCGGGACACTCAATCGATCAGCGTGCTTATGGCCACCTACGCCGGCGAGAAGGCGGACAACCTTCAGGCCGCGCTGGAGAGCGTCTATACCCAGACGCTTCTCCCGCGCGAATGCGTGCTGGTGGTCGATGGACGGATCGGGGAGGAGCAGGAGAAGGTCATCGCCCGCTATCAGGCGTCCCGCGCCTGCCCGCTGGTGGTGGTGCGGCGGCGCAACCAGGGGGGCTTGGCCCGCGCGCTGAACGATGGGCTGCAATATTGCACGGGCTATCTGGTGGCCCGCATGGACAGCGACGACATCTGTCTGCCCCACCGCTTCGAGACGCAGGCGCGCGCCTTCGCCGAGCAGGGGGGGCTGGACGCGTCCTTCTCCTGGCACGCGGAGTTCGAACAGGACCCCGGCGCCATCACCTGCGTGAAGCGCAGCCCGGCGACCCATGAGGAGATCAGCCAGGGCATGAAGTGGCACTGCGTCCTGTCGCACCCCACCATGATGGTGCGGCGGCGGGCGCTGACCGCCATCGGCGGCTACCGCTCCTGCTTCGGGAATCTGGAGGACTATGACCTGTATGTCCGCCTGCTCCAGGCCGGGGCGCGCATGGAGACGGTGCAGGAGGCGCTTCTCCTCTTCCGCACCAGCATGGCCCAGCGCGTCCGCCGCGGCGGGTTGCGCTACGCCGTCAACGAATGGGCCTTCCGGGTCTGGTGCTGGCGGTCGGGCTTCCTGACCAATTCGGAGTTCCTGGCGACGGCCTCCCTTCAGATCGGCTTCCGGCTGACGCCGCCGGGCCTGAAGAGGATGCTGTACCGCTTGGTCCGCACGCCGACCGAGGCGCAGGCCATGGCCCGAATCCACACCGCCATGATGCAGCCCAAGCGTCTCGCCCCCGACGGCGCGGACGCCCTCTGACCCACTGCCCTCTGACCCTCTGCGGGAGGACATGAATGAGCGTTGCCGACGTGATTTCCGGTGGCGGGCTGGGCCGGCGGCTTCGGTGGATGGACGCGCTGCGCAACCCGCTGGGGACCGCCTGCCATCACGCCTACGGCAGCCCGGTGCTGGCCGTCGTCTACCACGCCGTCTGCGACACGGTGCCGGATCATCTGAAACACATCTACCGGCCGCGCACGCCCAAGGAGTTCACGGAGGACCTTGATTTCCTCCTGAAGCACTTCGAGCCGACGGACCTGCCCACCGTCACCGGGTCGGCGATGGGCGGGCCGGAGATCCGCCGCCCGTCGCTGCTGGTCACCTTTGACGACGGCATGCGCGAGGTGGCGGAGGTGGCGATGCCCATCCTGCGCCGCAAGGGCATCCGTCCGGCGCTGTACCTGAACCTGAACTTCCTCGACAACAAGACGCTTTTCTACCGCCACAAGGCGAGCCTTCTGGCGGAGCGGCTGAGCCGGCTGGCGGAGGCCGATCCCCGCCGCGCCGTTTGCGCCGCCACCCTGGCGCGGGCGGGCGCCACCACCAATTCTGCCGCCGCCAATTCTGCCGCCGCCAATTCTGCCACCGCCGACCCCGCCGCCGCCGTCATGAAGGTGAGCTGGCATCAGCGCGCCGTGCTGGACGAGGTCGCCACCGTCCTGGAGTTCGACACGGCCGACTTCCTGGCGACCCGGAAGCCCTATCTGACCCGCGACGAGATCGCCGACCTGATGACGGAGGGGGTGTCGATCGGCGCCCACGGCTTCGACCATCCCAACCACCGCCTGCTGACGCCGGACCAGCGGAAGGAGGAGGTGACCGGCAGCGTCGCCGGCATCCGGGAGCTGTTCGGCCCCGGCTGCGGGTCCTTCGCCTTCCCCTATTCGGACGAGGGCCTGCCCGAGGCGCTGTTCGGGGAGCTGTACGGCGATGGCGTCGACCTCACCTTCGGCACCTCCTGGCCGCGCCGGGGCGGTCCGCAGCGGCGGATTCAGCGCATCTGCTTCGAGAACGGTCCGGCCCCCGCGAAGCAGCAGCTGGTGAAGCGCCTGCTGCGCGGCGGTGCCGGCAACATGAAGCGCGCTCTGGCTGGATAAGCGGTCCGGTCTCTCAGACGCTCCCTCTCCCGCCGCGGGGAGAGGGAGTTCTTGCCGTTGTCATATGCATTGCGGATAAAATCGAAGCGGCAATTCCAAAGAGAAAGTCTGTTCCTCCCTTCGGAATGCCTCCTTATCGCGTCGTGATCGCTTAAGCGTGATCCCTTTTCATTTCCCTTTATTTGTCCGCGACGTAACACAAAATACCACAATAGGGACACGTTGCGGTTTCAGTCGCCGGTTCCCCCGCTTGTCAGGCCCCCAGCGAGGAGATCGCCATGATCGAGCATGCCACGCCGGCCAGCCCGAACCTGTTGGGTGGGGTCGCGGACGTCCTTCCGACGGACTCCGCCCCGACGGCGACGGACCGCGTCGCCCCCCCGATCCTCGATCTCCATCGGGTCGGCTGGGCACTGCTGTGCTCCGGCTGCGCGCTGGCGGCCTGGGGCCTGGCCTACGCGCTGATCCGCGTCGCCCTGTAAGGCCGCGCGAGCCGGACCCATGGATCACCTGCCCCCGCCTCCCCCCGCCATCGAGCGTCCCGCCCAGCCGTCGCTGCTCGTCAGCGGGCGCCGGGACGCCGACCAAAACGCCGGCCGGAGCGCCAACGACGCGCCGGTCTTCTACGTCGATGCCACGGACGGCGACGACCGCCGGTCGGGCCGCGGCCCGAAGGAGGCGTGGAAATCGCTGGAGAAGGTGAACGCCACGGCCTTCCCGCCGGGAAGCCGCGTGCTGTTCGAGCGCGGGGAGAGCTGGCGCGGCAGCCTCCTGGCCTCCTCCTCCGGAACGGCGGACCGGCCGGTCACCTACGGCGCCTATGGCAAGGGCGACGCTCCGGTGATCGACGCGCGGGGCGCCTCCGTCGCGGTCAGCCTGAACGGCAAGGTGAACGTCGCCTTCGACGGGCTGACCATCACCGGCGCGGCCGACACCGGCCTGCTGCTCGGCCCGCGGGCGCGCAACGTCTCGGTGACGAACGTGACCGTCGCGGGCAACGGCGGCTCCGGAATCGTCGTTGCCGGCACCGCCGACGGGCTGCGGATCGACGGGTCGGCCATCACCGGCAACGGCGCCTACGGGATCGTGCATTACGCGGCGGACAACACCGACCAGGTCATCACGCGCAACACCATCGCCGACAACGGATGGCGCAAGGACGGCGGCGTCTATTCCGGCTGGAACGGGCGCATCCTGACCGGCGAGATCGCCCACAACCGGGTCTTCAACAACGGCATCAACGGCGGCGAGGGCCGGTCCCACGGCCTCTACCACGACCAGGGGCAGGCCGGCAGCGCGCTGAGGATCCACGACAATCTGATCCACGACAACCCGCGCGGCGCCGGCATCCTGGCCAAGTCCAGCACCGAGATCTACCGCAACGTCATCTTCCGCAACGCCGACGCGGGCATCTCGCTCGGCCAGAACCGCGGGATCGACGTGACCTACCGGGTCTACGACAACGAGTTCTACGACAACAACGGCGGCGTCCTGCAGCACCAGAAGGGCAACGGCTCGATCACGCTGGAACTGCGCGACAACCTCTTCCACCGCAACGGCAAGCGGGCCGCCATCATCATCGCCGACAGCATCGGCAAAACCGTCACCGGCAACCGGGTCAGCAACGACGCAAAAACCGAAACCCGGACCGGGACCACCGCGATCCAACAGCCAGGAGGGAGCGTGCAGGAGGCATCCGGAATGCGGCCGGAATCCGTGCGCTGACCTTCGGTCCCGACGTCCGCGGGCGAGCCGCGGGCCGGGCAAAGGGACGGCGCGTTCGAACAAGGGGGGGCATGTGAGCACCAGCAGCAGCACCGTCGGTCAGTCGATCACCGACCGGCTGAAGAAAACCGTTTTCCGTTTCGACGCTTCCGATAAGGGGGAGCTGCGCGGCTTCCAGCGCAAGATGTTCGGGGAACGGGTCTGGCAGGTGGACGAGGCCTACAACCGCTGGCTCTTCGACGAGGTGCCCGACCGGGACGCGGACGGGCCGCAGGTCTGGGTGTGCAAGCGGCAGGGGCAGATCGTCGGCCAGCAATGCGGGATTCCCTTCCGCCTGAAGGCGCGGGACCGGGAAATCCCGGCCTCCTGGGCCAACAGCCTGATGGTCCTGCCGGAATGGCGGATGCGCGGCGCCTTCACGCCCTTGGCGGAGGCCCAGCTCGACAGCCGTCCGCTGTCCATGGCCATCCACATCTCCGATTCCGCCTACAAGGCCTACAGCAAGGCGGGCTGGATCGACATCGGCGCCCTGCCCGCCTACGTCTTCCCGCTGGACACGCGGCGCTGCCTGGAGGCGTCCTCGCTCAAGGGCCGCATGCGGACCATCGGGACGATCGCCGGCCCGGCCTTGCACGGGGCGCGGATCGGCGGGCATTTGCTGAGCCGGGCGACCGGGGCGCGGTTCGAGGAGATCGGGCGGTTCGACGCGCGGGCCGACGCCATCTGGCGGCGCGCCTCCCCGCATTACCCGCTGATCGCGCTGCGCGACCTGACGCATCTGCGCTGGCGCTACGACGCGATTCCCTGCGCCTCGGCCTACCGCCGCTTCATCCTGACGCGCGGGGACGAGCCGCTGGGCTACGTCGTCCTGCGCCGCGAGACCTGGCGCAAGGAGCCCTGCCTCGCCATCGTGGATTACCTGTGCGATCCGAAATGGCTGTGGGTCCTGCTGAGCCACACGCTGCGCATCGCCGCGACGGAGCGCGCGACCGCCCTCATCTGCCGGACGCTGAACACGCGGGCGGAGCGGACCTTCCTCGCCATGGGCATGATGAAGGTGCCCGACCGCGTGGGCTTCCCGGTGCGGGTGATGGCGCACGCCGGGCCGGACGCCGGCATCGACCGGGACGCCTTCGCCGACCGGCGCAACTGGCTGCTGACCATGGGCGACGGCGACGCCAGCTTCCTGATGCACAACACGCTGCCCGAGACCGCCGGGCTGCAACCGGAGGGAGTCGCCGTCCAGGGATGACCGCGGTGCGAAGGAGCCGTCCGGCCGCTGACGCGCCGGTCCGGCTCCTTTCGTCTATTCTGCCCGTGGTTACTCAAAAGGGGTTAATAAAGCACCTTTCGGGATGGTCATCCCGAAAGTCTCACAAGAAAGGTCACCCGGTCAACTGACGGTAGTTCGGCCTTTTACGACGTTTACGGCTTCCCCTTTTTCTATCACGATTGCTGGGTGCTTAGACAAAGCGGCCTAATGTATTCGGTGAGAGGAAACGCCGATCGATCAGTCCTATGAACAGCAAAAGCCAAGGCCCGTTTTCAGAACCGGACCTTGGCTTCGGTTTTGTGTCGGTAAATCTGGTCTCTGCAGTACAGCGCGGAAAACGGTGAAACCTCTACGAGCGAGAGAGTCGGGAAAGGAGACGTCTTATGTCGAGCAATGAGTTTGCCGACCTGTTGGTGAGCGGGGGTTCGGTCGGCACGTCCGGCATTCCGGAAGCCCTGGCGGCGCTGGAGTCGAAGATCGCGGCGGGCACCGCCAGCGTCGGCGTCATCGGCCTGGGTTACGTCGGCCTGCCTCTGGCGCGGCTGTTCGCGCGGGCCGGCTTTTCGGTGACGGGCTTCGACATCGATCCGGAAAAGGTCGCCAGCCTGAACGGCGGCACCTCCTACATCGGCACCGTGTCGACCGACGAGGTCCGCGGGATGATCGAGGAGGGCCGTTTCACGGCCACGGCGAACTTCCAGTCGCTGGCCGACATGGACGCCATCGTCATCTGCGTGCCGACGCCGCTGACGCGCAACCGCGAACCGGACATGAGCTGCATCGAGGTCACCACCCGGCAGATCGCCCAGGTGCTGCGCCCCGGCCAGCTGATCGTCCTCGAATCGACCACCTACCCCGGCACGACGCGCGAGGTGGTGCGCCCGATCCTGGAGAAGACCGGCCTCGTCAGCGGCACGGACTTCCTGCTGGCCTTCTCGCCTGAGCGCGAGGACCCCGGCAACGAGACCTTCACCACCGCCCGCATCCCGAAGATCGTCGGCGGCGAGGACCCCAACGCGCTGCGCATCGCCTGCTCGATGTACGGCCGCGCGCTGGAGCGCGTGATCCCGGTCTCGTCGCTGGAGGCGGCCGAGGCGGTGAAGCTGACCGAGAACATCTTCCGCTGCGTGAACATCGCGCTCGTCAACGAGCTGAAGGTCGTCTACGACGCGATGGGCATCGACGTGTGGGAAGTGATCGAGGGCGCCAAGACGAAGCCCTTCGGCTACATGCCCTTCTACCCCGGCCCCGGCCTGGGCGGTCACTGCATCCCGATCGACCCCTTCTACCTGACCTGGAAGGCCCGCGAGTTCGACGTCGCCACCCGCTTCATCGAGCTGGCCGGCGAGATCAACACCCGCATGCCGCATTACGTGGTGGAGCGGCTGTCCCAGGCCATGGACTCCAAGCTGGGCCGCGCGCTGCGCGGGTCGCGCATCCTCGTGCTCGGCGTCGCCTACAAGAAGAACATCGAGGACATGCGCGAAAGCCCGGCGCTGAAGATCATCGATCTTCTGCAGGACCGCGGTTGCGAGGTCTTCTACTACGACCCGCACGTGCCGGAGCTGCCGGAGACGCGCCGCCTCGCCCGCATGGCCGGCACGCCGTCGGTCGCGCTGGAGGAGATCCGCGACGGTGCCTTCGACGCCGCGATCCTGTGCACCGACCACGACTCCTTCGATCTGAAGGCCTTCCTGGACGGGCTGCCGCTGATCGTCGACACCCGCAACGCCTTCGGCAAGGCGGGCATCGTCGACGAGAAGATCGTGAAGGGCTGACCGCCGGCCTGGACCCTAAACGACCGATCCTCAGGAGAATGGGATGGCCGCGTACACTCATGTAGACGGAGCCCTGGGGTCCGAAGCCAGCACCCGGGAGGTCGCGCTCCGCGACCTCCTCCAGGTGCTGCGCCGGCGCCGGAGCACGATCATCGCCAGCGTCCTGTGCTGCACCGCGCTGGCCACCACCGGTGCCCTGCTCTATGAGCCGCGGTTCACCAGCCAGGCCGTGCTCATCATCGACCCGCGCACGACGGAGGTCACGGACATCAACGCCGTGATCTCCAACCTGCCGCGCGAGGCGGCGGCGATCCGGACCGAAATCGACATGATCACCTCCTCCGCCACCGCCGCCAAGGTGGTGGACCGGCTGGGGCTGGTCCATGACCCGGAGTTCAACGGCGCCATCGAGCGGCCTTCGGCCATCGACCGGGCCATCGCCGGGATCAACGACACCGTCGGCTACGACCTGTCGCCGCTGCGCCAGCAGATCACCGGCTACCTGAACTCCGCCGGCATCGGCGTGAAGGAGCCGACGACGCCGGAGAAGGAGCGGGCGGCGGTCATCGCCGACGTCCGCCGCGGCCTGTCGGCGACCAGCGACGCGCAGTCCTACACCATCCTCGTCTCCTTCAAGGCGAAGGAGGCGGACAAGGCGGCGCGCATCGCCAACGCCTTCGTGGACGAGTATCTGCTCGACCAGCTCCAGACCAAGCAGGAGGTCAACCAGCAGGCCAACAAGTGGCTGGAGGACCGCATCAACGAGCTGCGCGCCCAGGTCGAGGTGTCGGACAAGGCGGTGCAGGACTACCGCGCGCAGCAGGGCCTCGTGCTCGGCGGCGCCGGCGGCGAGACCTTCCTGTCGCAGCAGCTGGCCGAGCTGAACCGCGCCCTGGTCGTCGCCCAGACGGAGCGCGGCCGGGCGGAGGCGCGGGCGCAGAACGCCCGGATCGTCGCGCGCAGCCCGACCCAGGGCAACGCGGCGGAGATCCTCGGCTCGCCGCTGATCCAGCGGCTGGGCGAGGAGGAGTCGGGCATCGCGCGGCGGCTCGCCGAATACCGCACCCGCTACGGCGACCAGCATCCGGCGGTGCAGGCCTACGTCAACCAGTTGACGAACCTGCGCCAGAAGATGCGCGAGGAAGCCACCAAGATCATGGCGGTGATCAACAACGAGGTCGAGATCGCCCGCGCCCGCGAGCGCGAGCTTGAAGCCGCGTTGAAGAAGCTGACCGCCGAGACCGCGGGCGAGCTGGGCGCCAACGTCCGCCTGGCCCAGTTGCAGCGCGAGGCCGACGCCAACCGCCGCGTCTATGAAGGTCTGCTCCAGCGTCTCGTCGAAACGCGCGAGCAGGACGACCTTCAGCAGCGCGACGCCCGCGTCGTGTCCAAGGCGGAACCGCCGCTGGAGCCGTCCACGCCGGGCAAGAAGCTGTTCGTCGGCGGCGGTCTGGCCGTGGGCTTGCTGATCGGCATGTTCCTGGCCTTCCTGCGCGACCATCTGAACAAGACCTTCCGCAACACCCAGCATGTGGAGGAGACGATCGGCGTGCCGGCCATCGGGCTGGTGCCGTCCCTGCCGCATCACAAGAACGCCAAGCCGGAGGATTACGTCCTCGACCGTCCGCGGTCGGAGTACAGCGAGGCGGTGCGCGCCATCGGCGTGTCGCTCTACGCCCGCGGCGCCCTGAACACCGGCTCCGTGGTGATGGTGACCTCCGCCGTTCCCGGCGAGGGCAAGACCACCGTCTGCCTGACCCTGGCGCGCATGCTGGCGGCGTCCGGCCGGCGGGTCCTGCTTCTGGAATGCGACCTGCGCTGCCCGCGCATCGGGGCCGTGCTGGGGGACAACGCCCCGGGCGACCTGAGCGACCTGATCGTCGGCAAGGCGGAATGGCAGGACGTCGTCCAGGTGGATGGCCGCAGCGGGCTGCACTACGTCGTCGGCCGCCCGCATTGCGACCACCCGCAGGAGCTTCTGGGGTCGGAGAAGCTGGCGAGCATCATCAAGTTCGCCTCGCTCGAATACGACTGCGTCATCCTCGACACCCCGCCGATGGCGGTCGTGGCGGACGCGGGCGTGCTGACCCGGTCGGCGACGGAATGCCTGTTCGTGGTGCGCTGGGAGCAGACGCCGCGCGCCGTCGTCCAGCGGGCCATCGACCGGCTGACCGAACTCGGCCGCGACGTGACCAGCGTCGTGCTGAGCCGGGTGGACCT
This sequence comes from Azospirillum sp. TSH58, assembly GCF_003119115.1. Lineage (NCBI taxonomy): Bacteria > Pseudomonadati > Pseudomonadota > Alphaproteobacteria > Rhodospirillales > Azospirillaceae > Azospirillum > Azospirillum sp. TSH58. The sequence goes on along the minus strand of NZ_CP022363.1, from coordinate 481,321 downwards.
GAAGAAGCTGGCCCGCACCGACGCGTCGGAAGAGGCCTACGGCATGAACGAGGCGCGCCGCTACTACACGCGCTGACCATGACGTGACGGCGGAAACGCCCGGCGCGATTGCGTTTGGTCATCTTAGCCCTCTCCCCTCTGGGGAGAGGGTGACCCGCAGGGTCGGTGAGGAGGTTGTGCATGGCGGTAAGTCCGGCAGCGGCGCAACCCCCTCACCCTGACCCTCTCCCCGGAGGGGAGAGGGAAATGGATGCGGGTTCATCGGGGGAACAGGATGAGTGCAACGCCATTTCCGCGAAACCGAGCCGCTCTGGCGGCGGCGCCCGCTGCGGACGCGCCGCCCGCCCGGCCACGGACGCCGCCGCTCCTGCGCAGCGCGGCCGATCTCACGCCCAGCCTGTTCGATCAGGTGGTGTGCGCGATCGGCCTGATCCTGCTGTGGGACGCGCTGCTGTCGGTGATGATGTCCGCGCCCTCGCAGCGCTTCATCCTGCGCGCGGGCGGCGCGCCGGAGTCCTCCGGCGACACCATCAAGCAGCTCATCTTCGCCGGCCTCTACGCCACGGCCCTGCTGCGGATCGTCATGCTCCACGGCGTTCGGGCCTTCCGCTATCTCAGCATTCCCATGGCGCTCATGGTGGTGCTGGCCATCGCGTCCAGCCAATGGTCGCATGACCCGTCGCTGACCATCCGCCGCAGCGTGGCCCTGGTCGGCACGACGATCTTCGGCCTCTATGTCGGCCTGTCCTACGGCGAGGTCGCGCTGGCCCGGCTGATCCACCGCGCGGTCTTCGTGCTGGCGGTGCTGAGCGCGCTGCTCGCGGTCGGCCTGCCGAGCTACGGCCTGATGCCGGCGGAGCAGGGATCGCAGTGGCGCGGCGTCTTCTCCCACAAGAACGGTCTGGGCGACGCCATGGCCTTCGGCCTGACCGCCGGGCTGTTCGTCCTGCGCTCCCGCCCGGTGACCGATACCATGGCGCTGGTCTGGCGGCTGGGCACCTTCGCCATCATGGCCGGCTGTCTCGCCATGTCCGGCTCCGCCACGGCGCTGATCGTCGCCATGGCCGGCATGACCCTGGTGATGCTGGTCACCCACCGGCAGGACGCCGGGTCGCTGGCGCTGGAACTGTACGGCGGCACCATGGTCATCATGCTGGCCGCCATCTTCGCGCTGCTGAACCTGGAAAGCATCGTCGCGCTGCTCGGCCGCGACATCACGCTGACCGGGCGCACGCTGATCTGGGACTTCGCCTTCCGGATGATCGAGCAGCAGCCGGTGCTGGGCTATGGCTTCAGCGCCTTCTGGTCGGGGCTGGACGCGCCGGGCGCGCTGTTCTGGCGCACCTCGGGGCGCTTCGACATCCACGCCCACAACGGCTTCATCCAGACGACGCTGGACGTCGGCCTGCTCGGCCTCGGCCTCTTCCTGGTGGCCTATGTGATCTACCTGTCGCGGATCGCCCGGATCGTCCCGGTCGACCGCAGCGGGGCGGCGCGCTGGCACATCGTCTTCGCCATGATGCTCCTGCTGGGCAACGTCGCGGAAAGCAGCCTGCTGATCCAGAACGGCCTGCTGTGGTTCCTCTTCACCGCCTTCCAGACGCGGCTGGCCAAGACGGTCCACGCCCACGCCCTGACCCCGCGTCCGGCGGCGGGACGGCGGCCCAAGCTGCAGAACGGCATCCCGGTGGCGGAGTCCCGGCCATGATGTCGAGCGGCTTCGCCTTCTTCGCGACCCGGATCGCCGTCGGCATCCTGGGCTTCGCGGCGGTCGCGGTCTTCTCGCGCATCGTCACGCCGGAGGCCTACGGCCACTACGCCCTGGTGATGGCGGCGGCGGCGGCGATCAACGCCTGCGGCTTCTCCTGGATGGGCCTGTTCGTCCTGCGCAAGTGCGGCGGCGACGCGGCGGAGCGGGACGCCTGGCTCTCCACCGTGGTCACCGCCTTCCTGGTGGTGGCCTGCGGGGTGCTCGCCATCCTGGGGACGGTGGTGGCCTTCTACCCCGGCATGAACGGCATCGACTATGTGCTGTATCTGCCGGTCATCGCCATCCTGATCTCCTGGTTCGACCTGTCGATCCAGATGTCGCGGGCGCGGCTGAAGGGCTCCGTCTTCGCGGCGAAGTCCTTCGCCAAGGCGCTGTTCGGGCTGGCGCTCGGCTCCGCCTTCGTGCTGATCGGCTGGAAGGAGGAGGGGCTGCTGCTCGGCACCAGCATCGGCTTCCTGCTGGTCACCGCGATCTGGCTGCGCTCCGACCTGAAGGGCATCTCGCTGCGCTGGCCGGCGCGGGAGCGCGTCGGCCTCCTGCTGACCTTCGGCGGCCCGCTGATGCTGAGCCTGATGGTCGGCTGGGCGCTCGATTTCGCCGACCGCTTCCTGATCTACTGGTTCATCGGCGAGGCCGCGGCCGGCGCCTACGCCATGGCCTTCGACCTCGCCAAGCAGCCGATCATGCTGGTGGCGTCGGCGGCGTCGCTGGTCACGCTGCCGATGGCGTCGCGCGCCTATGACAGCGCCGGCCCGCGCGCCGCGCGCCCGATCATGGCGCAGAACCTGACGATCCTGCTGCTGGTCTGCCTGCCCCTGGTGCTGATGGAGGTCATCTCCGCCCAGGGCATCGTCGGGCTGCTGCTCGGCGAGGCGTACCGCGAGACCGGTGCCGCGATCATGCCGATCGTCGCCCTGTCGGTCTTCATCAGCATCCTGCGCATCTACCACTTCGACCTGTCGCTGCACCTGACCAAGAAGACCGGCTACATCCTGAAGCTGACCATGCTGACGGCGGTGCTGAACATCGGCGCCAACCTGTTCCTGATCCCGCGTTTCGGCGTGATCGGGGCGGCCTACGGCTCGCTGGCGGCCCAGCTCGGCTGGGTGGTGGCCGCGGCCATCCTGATGCCGCGCGCCGGCGTCCTGGCGGTGCCGGTGAAGGATCTTCTGAAGGTGACCACCGCCGCCCTGCTCTTCGCCGCCGGGCTGGAGATCGCGGCGATGGAAAGCGACCTGCTGCTCGTCCAGCTCGCCCCGGCGGGCAGCCTCTATCTGCTGGCCCTGGCCGTGCTCAACCCCGCCAACCTGATGGGTCAGGTGCGGATCGGGCTGGCCCGGCTGAAACGCACCCGATCCCCGGCATGAACACCATGAACAGGCGTGAGGAAGGAACAGGCACCATGTCGAAAAAGCTGGTGGTTTGCGTGTGCACCTACCGCAGGCCGAAGGATCTTCACCGCACGCTGCTGTCGCTGGAGGGGCTGACCTTCAACCCCGACGCCCCGCTGGACGTCGAGGTGCTGGTGGTGGACAACGACCCGGCGCGCTCGGCCGAACCCCTGTGCCGGGAGATGGCACAGGACTGGCGTTTCCCCATCCGCTACGCGGCGGAACCGGTGCCGGGCATTCCAGCCGCCCGCAACCGCTGCCTGGACGAGACCACGGACGCCGACCTGATCGCCTTCATCGACGACGACGAGGTGGCGAGCCCCGGCTGGCTCGATTGGCTGGTGACGGCCATGGAGCGCACCGGGGCCGCCGTGGTCGCCGGGCCGGTCCTGCCGATCTACGAGAAGCGCCCGCCCGATTGGCTGACCAAGGGCCGCTTCCACGACCTGCAGCGCATGCCCACGGGCAGTGAGCCGGCCTATTGCGCCACCGGCAACGTGCTGTTCCGCCGCTCCATCCTGAAGGGCGGCGTGCGCTTCGATCCGGAGCTGAGCCTGTCCGGCGGCAGCGACGTGCTGTTCTTCGAGCAGATCCGCCGCCAGGGCCACCGCATCGTCTGGTGCGACGAGGCGACCATCGAGGAGCATGTGCCGGCCAGCCGCATGACCGCCCGCTGGATCCTGCGCCGCGCCTTCCGCCTGGGCACCTGCGTGTCGCTGACCGAGGCCAAGCTGAACGGCCAGCGCCGCACGCTCGTCAAGCGCTCCACGCTGGGCCTCGCGCACATCGCGCTGAACCTCGCCGCCCTGCCGCTGGTGCCGATGGCGATGGCCTTCGACACCAGCTGGCCGATCCGCCGTCTCCAGAAGATCTGCGTGGGCAGCGGCTATCTCTACGGCCTGATGGGCTTCCAATATCTGGAGTACAAGCGATGAAGGGCCTTGAGGCGAAAGGCGGGGAGATGAAGGGCGGTGCGGCGGAAGGCAGGGCGGCGGAAGCCCCGCCCGTCACCGTCAGCGCGGTCATTCCGACGCGCAACCGCCCGCATCTGGTGCTGAACGCCGTGGAGAGCGTGCGCGCCCAGACGATTCAGGATCTGGAGATCGTCGTCGTCGTCGACGGGCCGGACCCCGCCACCGTCGCAGCACTGGAGGCGGTGGAGGACCGCCGCCTGCGCATCGTGCAGAACCCGGCGTCGCTCGGCCCCGCGGGCGCGCGCAACGCCGGGGTGCAGGCGGCGCTGGGCGAATGGATCGCCTTCCTGGACGACGACGATTCCTGGGCGCCGGAGAAGCTGGAACGGCAGCTCGCCGCCGCCAAGGCGTCGGGCGCCAAGCTGCCGGTGGTGTCCTGCAGCACCAGCGTCAGCATCGGCGAACGCCGTTACGTCTGGCCGCAGCGCCGGCCGGAGCCGGGCGAGCCGATCAGCGACTACCTGATCGACCGCCGCAGCCCGCTGTCCCGCCCCGGCTATCTCGCCACCCCGACCATCATGGTGCCGCGCTCGCTGGCGCTCGCCGTGCCGATGCCGGACTACCGGCATTTCGAGGATTGGGGCTGGCTGTTCCGCGCGCTCGACCAGCCGGGCGCGGAGCTGGTCTTCGTGGACGAGCCGCTGTGCTTCGTGGAGATCGACGAGGGCCGCGCCTCGCTGCACTCGGTGGACGACTGGCGGCAGGCGTTCGAGTGGGCGCGGACCCATCGCCCGCTGATGACCGGCAACGCCTACGCCGCCTTCCTGATGACCAAGGTCGTCGGCATGGCCCGCCGCGAGGGCGACTGGAACGCCGTCCGCCGCCTGCTGGCCGAGGCGACGCGGGCGGGCGACCCGAAGATGCGGCACTACCTGATGTTCTTCGGAACCTGCGTCGTGCCGCCGTCCTTCCACCGCCGGGTGCGCGCGGCGACCCATTCGGACGCCGCGACGGCGTGAGGCCAGTTCAGGCGTTGCGAAGTTTTGCCCCCACTCTAACCCTCCCCCGCTTCGCAGGGGAGGGGACTGTTTCTCCCTCCCCTGCGAAGCGGGGGAGGGCCGGGGTGGGGGCAAACGCATCCCCCTCCCCTCTTCACATCACCGCCGCCAGCAGAAGCGGCAGAGTCAGGAACGACAGCGCCGTGGACCCCAGCACCATCCCGGCGACCTCCTGCGGCGCGTTGTTGTAGCGCAGCGCCCAGAGATAGTTGAACACCGCCACCGGCATGGTGCTCTCCAGCAGCACGACGCCGCGCATCGTGCCCTCCAGGCCCAGCACCTCCACCACCGCCAGACCGGCGGCGAAGCCGAGCAGCAGGCGCAGCGCCGACATGGCCAGCGACCGCAGCATCCCCTGCATCCGCAGGCCCGCCAGAGCCACCCCCAGCGAGAACAGCATCAGCGGCACCGCGCAGTTGCCGAGCAGCGTCGTGGTGTTGGTCACCCATTGCGGCGGCTGGAAGCCGGTCATCAGGACCAGAACGGCCAGCGCCACCGCGTAGATCACCGGGGTGCGCAGCACCTGCTTGGCGTCCGTGCGCCCCGCCGCCAGGGCCGGGCCGATGGTGAACTGGAGGACGGCCAGCGTCGCGAAGAACAGCACCGCCAGCCCCATCCCGGTTTCCCCGAAGGCGAACAGGCAGACGGGAATGCCCATGTTGCCGCCGTTGGGGAAGCTGAGCGCCGGCAGATAGACGCGCAGCGGCAAGCGGCTGGCCAGCAGGATCGGCGTCGCCATCAGCCCGGCCAGCGCCATGCTGCCGACCGAGGCCGCCGCCATGGTCAGCAGGTCGTCCCCGCCCAGCGTCAGGCGGGCCAGCGAGGAGAAGACCAAGCAGGGGGTGGAGACGTTGATTGCGAAGGTGGTGATGAAGGCGCTGTCGTAAGGCAGTTTGGCGCGGCTCCAGCCGAAGCCCAGGGCGGCGATCAGGAACACCGGCACGACGACGGCGGCGATGCTGGACAGGGGGGCGAGCAGCTCCATGGTCAGCGCGCAGCCTGCTTGCTTGCGGTGCGGAACCAGCCCAGCCCGTCCTCCGTCCGGGCGCGGGGCCGGTACTCGCAGCCGATGAAGCCGCGGTAGCCGGTCGCCACCAGAACCTCGAACAGATAGGGATAGTGGACCTCGCCGCGGTCGGGCTCCTGACGGTCGGGAACGCCGGCGATCTGCACATGGGCGGTGAGGTCGGCGTTGTCCCGGATGCGGGTGGCGAGGTCGCCCTCGCTGATCTGGCAATGGTAGAGATCGAGCTGGAGCTTCAGGTTCGGAGCCCCGACCTCCCCGATCACCCGGCGGGCCAGCGCGGTGCCGTTCATCAGATAGCCGGGCATGTCGCGGTTGTTGATCGGCTCCACCAGCAGCGTCAACCCGGCCTCCGCGCAGGCCGCCGCGGCGTGGCGCAGATTGCCGGTGTAGATTGCCAGCGCCTCCTCCCGATCCAGCCCCTGCGGCGGGATGCCGGCCATGCAGTGCAGCAGCCGGTTGCCCAGCGCCTTGGCGTAGGCGATGGCCGTCGCCACGCCCTCGCGGAACTCCGCTTCGCGGCCCGGCAGGCTGGCGATGCCGCGCTCCCCCGCCGCCCAGTCGCCGGGGGGCAGGTTGAACAGCGCCTGGGTCAGGCCATGACCGTCCAGCGCCGCCTTGATCCGCTCCGCCGGAACGTCGTAGGGGAACAGGAACTCCACCGCGTCGAAGCCGGCTGCCGCCGCCGCGCCGAACCGCTCCAGAAAAGGCCGTTCGGTGAACATCATGGACAGGTTGGCGGCGAACCTCATGGCGTCCGTCCCCTGGCTATCGTGGGCATGGCCCCCTCCCCTTCGTCTGGGCCGCCGCTGCGGCCGGTTGTTCCGACAATGCAGCAGGCCGACGGTCCGGACAATCGCCGGCCTATGCCGCACACGCTTGTCAGGTTACCGCCCATACCGGTTGCGCACGATTGCGGGTGACACGCACAGTGCACGGCCCTTGCCGAAGCCGGACCCGACGGATGATGAAGCGACTCGCCTCCACCGCCCTGACCCTCCTTCTGGCCGCCCTGGGTGGCGGGCTGTTCGCTCTGGCGGGGCTGCCCGCGGCGTGGCTGATGGGGGCGATGACCGCGGTGGCCGGCGGGGCGCTCGGCGGGTTGACGCTGCGCCTGCCCTCCCCTCTCGGCACCGCCGCCTTCGTGCTGCTGGGCATCTCCATGGGCGCCGGGGTCACACCGGACACGCTGCACCAGATGGCCTCCTGGCCGCTCAGCATGGCGCTGCTCGCCGGATCGGTGATGGCCTGCCTGTACGCCTGCTCGGCGTGGCTGGAGCGGGTGCACCGCTGGGACCCGGCGACCGCGCGCTACGCCGCGGTTCCCGGCGCGCTGGGCGCCGTTCTGGTGCTGGCGGCGGAGAGCCGGGCCGACCTGCCGCGGGTCGCGCTGGCGCAGAGCCTGCGGTTGTTCGTCCTGGTCGCCGCCATGCCCTGGCTGTTGGATCTGGTGTCGTCCACGCCCGGCCTGCCGCCCCGCCCTGCCCTGTCCGACGCGGCGGACGCCCTGCCCGAGCTGGCTCTTCTGGTCGGGGCCAGCGCCCTGGCGGGGCTGCTGTTCCAAAAGCTGCGCGTGCCCGGCGGCGTGCTGCTCGGCGCCATGCTGGGAAGCGCTGTGCTGCACGGCAGCGGCCTCGTGGACCACCGCTTGCCGAACTGGCTGCTGAACGCGGGCTTCGTGGTGACGGGGGCGCTGATCGGGTCGCGCTTCGCCGGGGTCACGCTGGCGTCCCTGCGGGCGGCGCTGCGTCCGTCGCTGGAAAGCGTGGCGCTGGCGCTCGTCCTGTCCTCGGCCTTCGCCTGGGCGGGGGCGTGGTTGCTCGGGCTTCCCTTCGGCCAGCTCTGGCTCGCCTACGCGCCGGGCGGGGTCGAGGCGATGACCATCGTGGCCTTCGTGCTCGGCCTCGACACCGCCTTCGTCGGCACGCATCATGTCGTGCGCTTCGCCGGGCTGGGCTTCCTGGCCCGCTGGTGGCAGCCCCGCCGCGGCTGATCGGCGCGTTACAGGCCGTCGAAGAGAAGCTGCGCCGGCGGCTCGGCCTTCCGCTTTTTCTTCTTCTCCTTGGGCGCCTTCTCCGGAGCCGGCTTGTCGTCCTGGGCCGATTGATCCGGGGCCACAGTATCCTGTGCGTCCGGGTTCAATGCCATTTCCACCCGCTCCAGAGGAGCCGGTTCGGGCGCGGGTTCTTTCGCGGCCGGAGCCGCCACGGGCGGCGCATCCTCCGCCACGACCTCCTGGACCGGCTCGACGGCCGGTTCGGCGACAATCTCCTGAACCGGCTCGACAGCCGGCTCGGCGGCGGGCTCAGCCGCCTTCTTCTTCTTCTTCGGGCGGGTCGGGCGCGGGTCGATGCCCACCCCGTCCTTGGCGCGGGCCTTGGCCTTGTCGCGGGCGACGGCCTCCGGCGCGTTGGGGTCGTCGTTCAGCCACTTGCCGCGCTTGATGACCTCGTTCACGCGGCCCTGGTTGACGCCGAGCTGGAAGGCGATCTCCTGCTGCGTCATGTCGGTGGTGCGGTGAAGCTCCAGGATCTGCGCGGCGAGTTCGGGCGTCATCTTCTTGCCGACGACGCGCCGCGCCGGGCGGATCGACCGCTGGGCCTTGTCACGCTCCCGCAGCTTGCCCAGGATCTCCAGGGCCTCCGTGTTGCCCGCCGTCTTCAAGGCTTCTTCGAATTCCTTGAGCGTCGTCACCCGTTCCTCCTGCCACCATCCACCCGCAGCGATGTCATCGCACCGCCGACTATACATGGAATCGCGCGGGCGGTTGAGAAGGCTCTTGCGTGGATATCCACAGAATGGCACGGCCGGGAGGGCCAAGGGCGATGCGACGCTATTAGACGTCTAATCACCCGGCCCATCATGCGCTCCCGTCATTCGCCGGGATATTGCTTCTCCTTCAGAAAGCGCGCGAGGTGGGCGGCGTTGCGCGCGGCCATGGCGGAGGTGGAGGCCACCTTGTCCGGCACCGTGTCCAGATCCTGGAAATCCGTCTTCTGCATCGCCTCCCCCACCCAGTAGCAGACGGCGTTGGCGGCGAGCGTGAAGCCCACGTCGTTCAGCGCCTGGAACAGCTCCGCCGAGACATGGTGGGCGCCATCCTCGTTGCCGACGACGGCGACCAGCGCGACCTTGCCGTAGGACACCATGCGGCCCTGGTCGTCCGTCTCACCCAGGAAAGCGTCCATGCGTTCCAGCACCCGCTTGCACACGCTGGACGGCTGGCCCATCCAGATCGGCGTGCCGAGGACGAGGATGTCGGCCTCCAGCACGCGGCGGCGCAACTCCGGCCAGGCATCGCCCGGCCCTTCATCCGAGGTCACGCCGGGCTTCACGTCATGGTCGGCGACGCGGACCGGCGCGGCCACCTCGACCCCGTGGGCGGCGAGGTCCTTCTGGAGCAAGCCGATCATCGCGTCGGTCGAGGAGGGCTTCCCCGACGGCTTCAGGGTGCAGTTGAGCACGAAGGCTTTGATCGGCATGCTGTTCTCCCGGTTCGTTCCGCATCGCCCGTTCCGCATCTGCGGTGATCGGAGGCAACATCCCGCCCCGTGAAACGTTGCGGCTCTCACGACACGGCCACCGAATTGCCCCGGCACAGCCCATCCGCCATCGGATAGGATGCGGCGGACAGAACCACAACGGAGGAACACCAATGCCGACCATGACCGTCCGACCCCTGTGCCTTGCCGCGGCGCTGGCCGGGTCCCTGGCGCTGGCCGGATGCGCCGGAAACTCGACGGGGCTCGGGCTGAACCTCGTCTCGCAGGAGCAACTCGTCGAACTCGGCCAGCAGGACTGGCAACGCCTGATCCAATCGACCCCGGCCACCGCCAACGCCAGCTACCAGCGCCGCGCCGAGCAGATCTCGGCCCGCCTGCTGCGCGCCGCCTCGCTCGACCCCGCGGGTTGGGAGGTGCGCGTGTTCCAGGGCCAGGAGGCCAACGCCTTCGCCCTGCCCGGCCAGAAGATCGGCGTCTATGAAGGCCTCTTCAAGTACGCCAAGACCGACGCGCAGCTTGCCGCGGTCATCGGCCACGAGATCGCCCACAATCTGGAAGGCCACGCCGCCGAGCGGGTGAGCACCCAGATGGCCACCGACGCCGGCACGAGCATTCTGGGCGCCGTGGCCGGGGCGAGCGGTGTCGGCGGCAGCGAGATGATCGCCGCGGCGCTGGGCACCGGCGCGCAGTACGGCCTGCTGCTGCCCTATTCCCGAAACCAGGAGCTTGCGGCGGACCGCGCCGGGCTGCTGATGATGGCCCGCGCCGGCTACGACCCGCAGGCGGCCATCGAGCTGTGGCAGAACATGAAGCAGGCCGGGAGCGAGCAGCCGACCTTCATGTCCACCCACCCCGGCACGGCGGACCGCATCGCCGCGCTGCAGAAGCTGATGCCCGAAGCGAAGGCGGCCTACAAGCCGGGCTGAGCGGACCGGCGGGGGCGCGCATGGCGCCTCCGCCGAACGCTTTTCCCGCGAGAAAATTTTCTCGCCGAATGTTGACTCCCCTGCCCTGCCCCCGAATCAACATTCCGGCTTGACCGGGCTCAACCGCCGCGCAAAAGTGGCCTCGGGGCAAGGCAGGGGATTGAACCATGCGCGGCGAGGACATCAAGGCGTTCCGGGAAGGCCGGACGCTGAACCAGCCGGATTTCGCGGCTTGGCTGAACGAAAAACTCGGCCGGAAATACGACAAGGCGAAGATCTCGCGCTGGGAGAACGGCAGCGAGAAGATCCCCGCCCCGGTCATCTCCCTGCTGCTGCAGGAGAAGATCGGGACGGTGACGCAGCATGGCCCGGCGCTGATCTGTGCTGCGGCCAACCGCAAGGGCGGTGTCGGCAAGACCGCCTTCACCGTCAACACGGCCACCCTGCTCGCCCGGCACTTCAAGGTGCTGCTGATCGACGCGGACCCGCAGGCCAACGCCACCATCCATCTCGGCATCAATTCCATCGAGCGCGAGCGCGAGGAGAAAACCCTCTACTACGCCCTGAAGGCGTCGGTGGAGGCACTGAAATCGCGGGGGAAAGGTTTCGACCTCGGCGACTACATCGTGACCACCGACAGCGGGCTCGACGTCATCCCCAGCGGGATGCGGCTGGGCGACGCGGAGGCGGAGCTGCAAAGCCAGTCGTCGGGGGATTGCGCGCTGCGCGAATGCCTGGATGGCGGGGCGCGGCAGAGCTACGATTTCATCTTCGTCGACACCCCGCCGCATTTCGGCATGCTGGCGCGCAACGCGCTGACCGCCGCCAACACCGTCGCCATTCCCTGCCAGACGGAAATGCTGAGCGTCGCGGGCGTGGAGTTCCTGCTGGAGAACCTGGACATGATCCGCCGCCGGGCCAATCCGGGGGTCAGCGTGCTGGGCATCCTGCCGACGATGTTCAACGCGCGGCTGACCCAGGACCAGGCGTCGCTGGACGACATCCGCAACCTGTTCGGCGCGAAGCTGCGCGTCTTCGGCCCGATCCCGCGGGCGACCGTCTACGCCCAGGCGGTGGCCGCCGGGCGCGCCGCGCTGGAGGCGGTGCCGGACGCGCCGGGCTACGAGGTCTATCAGGCCGTCGCCGACGCGCTGATCCAGGAACGTGCCCGCATGCCGGAGGTGATGGCCCATGTCGCGTAAACTGGCCCGGACGAACACCGGCGTGCTGACCACCGCGGCGGCGGAGCGCCAGGCCCGCGAGGACGGGCAGGGCTTCAACCGCCGTGGCCCGGTCGTCGTGGAGATCGACGTCGGCCGCATCGTCACCAACCCCGACCAGCCGCGCCGCCACTTCGACGAGGCGGACATGGAGGCGTTGAAATCCTCCATCGCGCAGCACGGGCTGGCCCAGCCGGTCGGCGTGCAGCAGTTGGGCGACGGGCGCTTCCAGCTCGTCTTCGGGGAGCGGCGCTTCCGCGCGGTGCGGGCGCTCGGCCATCCGACCATCTACGCCGTGACCGTCACCGGCGCGTCGGACGAGCTGGCGCTGATCGAGAATGTCGTGCGCGCCGACCTGTCCCCCTTCGAGGAGGGCGACGCCTACGCCCGGCTGATGGAGCGCCACGGCTACCGGCAGGAGGATGTCGGACGGATCGTCGGCAAGGACCGGGTGGACATTTCCCGCGCGCTCCTCATCAGCCGCCTGCCGCAGCGCATCCGCGACGAGTATCCGCTGCACCGCCCGGCGCGCTACCGGCTGGTGGAGATCGCCCGGCTGAAAGGGGATGGCGAACAGCTGCGCGGCTGGGACGCGCTGGTCACGGAGATGACCCGGCGCTCCGCCGACGAGGAGGCTTCGGCGCCCACGGCGGCAAAGCCCCGCAGCAACGCGGTTCCGACCGGCAGCGCCCTGCCGAAGCCGCTGGCCAAGGCGGTGTTCGGGGCGCGCCAGACCGTCGCCGCCGTCCGCGAACAGGGACTGGCCCTGGCGGACATCGACCGGGAGACGCTCCGCGCCATCCGCGACGACATCGACGCGATCCTCAACGCCGGGCAGGGCAGGGGAGGGGAGTGAAAGAGCCGGCTCCGCGAGAAAATTTTCTCGCGGAGCCGTGGCTTCCGCTGCGGCTCAGCGGCTTGCCGACGCCACCAGCGCGGCCGGCGTCCGGGCGCTGTCCAACGACTGCAACAAGGTCGTGCGGGCCATCACCAGCAGCAGGTCCGTCTGGGTGACCACCCCCAGAAGCCCGCCGTTCCCATCCACGATGGCGACCTCGTGCGTGCCCCCGTCCGACAGCGGACCAAGCAGGCGGAAGGCCGGGGTTTCCGGGCCGGCGGTCACCGGCGCGGCCATCACCGCGGCCACCGTCGCGGCATCCCCGACCAGATGCTGGTGCCCGACCAGACCGACCACCACGTTGCGCCGGTCCACCACGGGGAGGGTGCGGAAGGCGTGCTCGATCAGGCGGGCGCGGGCCACCTCCGGATGGGCCTCCGCGCTCACCGTCACCACGTCGCGGGCCATGATGTCGCCGCAGGTGATCCCGCCGTGCATGCGCTCCATGGCGTGAAGCTCGGCCTTCTCCAGAAGGGCGCTCAGGTCGTCGCGGTTGACGTCCAGCGCTTCCCCCAAATCGCGGATCGCCTCGTCCAGGTCGTTGGCGGTCAGGCCGGAGCGCGCACGGGCGGGCGGGTCGGCGGTGCCGTGGCTGTTGGCCGGCTTGGGCGGCGCCCGGTGCGGGTAGGAATGGCCGGAGAAGCGATGGAACGTCCAGCCCGCCAGCACCAGCAGGATGGAATTGACGGCCACCGGATAGAACACGAACTGCATCCCTGACGCGGCGACCGCCGGTCCGCCGATCACCGCGGTCAGCGCGGCGGCGCCGCCCGGCGGGTGCAGGCAGCGCGTCATCGACATGGTTGCGATGGCCAGCGCCACCGCCACGCCGCCGGCCAGCATGGGATCGGGGATCAGCGCCGCCACCATCACCCCGACCAGCGCCGACAAGGTGTTGCCGCCGATGATCGACCAGGGCTGGGCGAGCGGGCTGGCCGGCACCGCGAACAGCAGGACCGCCGACGCCCCCATGGGCGCCACCAGGGCCGGCGCGCTGGTGATGTGGGTCAGCAGGTTGTGGCAGAGCAGCCCTGTCGCGGCGAGGCCGATCATGGCGCCGCAGCAGGCGATCAGCCGGTCCTTCAGGTTGGCGCCGGGCAGGATGGGCCTGAACATGGCAAGGCGGCGGCGGTTTTCGTGTTTCTTCAGCAGAGTGATTTTCCAGCGGCGCAGCAGGAGCCGTATCTCGCGGTGCATTCGGCCCGGTCCCTCCCAAGGTTTCGGCGTGCGGCGGCAGGATAGAACCTCAAGCTAAGTTGAGGTCAAACGGAAAGTGCCGGGCCTCGTCACCGTTTCCGCGCGGTGGTGCCGCCATCGGACAGAAAATCGCGCGCGTTCGCCTTGACCGGGGGCAAGGGGGTGATCCCGTCCAGCGCCTCCTTCAGGCCCAGCACCCGCTCCACCGACGCCTTCCACTGGGCGACGGTCGCCAGATTGTCGATGGGCCAGGACAGCGCCGCGACGGCCTGCTGGAAGGCCTGCGCGGTCTGCATCATCATCCCCAGCGTGATAACCCCCGCGGCGTAGCGCGGTGCCACCACCAGGATGGGAAAGACCGCCGACAGCACCGAATAGGACGCGCCGAAGGCCATCACGCGGACCAGCGCGCCGGTCTGCCGTTCCCAGCCGCGGCGCACCCCGCCGAACAGCAGGGCCATGCGGCCGCGCTCCACGGCCTCGCCATGCTGCCGGGCGATGACCGACGCGTTCTCCCGAACCCGCGCCAGCCCGAAGCGGAAATCGGCCTCCAGCCCCTGCCGCCGCTCCGCCGCGCGGACCAGCGGCCGGGCGACGGCGATGGCGGCGGCGGTCCCGGCGGCGGAAAAGGCCAGGGCGAGGAGGAGCAGATGGCCGGGGACCGGGACGCTCGTCCCTCCGACCGTGATCTCCACGACGCCGGAAAGCCGCCACAGGATGCTGGCGAAACTGACCAGCAGCAGCAGGCAGTAGGTCAGCGAATGGCCCAGATCGATGGCGAGTTCGGTGACGATGCGGACGTCCTCGGCGATGCGCCCGTCCGGATTGTCGTGGTCGCCGGGGAGGGAGGGGAGGGCCTGTTCCCGCCCGTCCGACACCCAATCGCCGATCAGCCGACGGGTCAGCCACGCCCGCCAGCCGAACTGGAGGCGCCGCTTCACCCACAGATGCGTCACCGAGACGGCGATGTTGAACAGAAGGATGCCGCCGGCCGTCGCGGCCATGACCGGCAAGAGGTCCATCGCCCGCTGCTCCAGCGCGTCGAACAGGCGCTGGCTCCACAGGTTCATCATCACCGGGACGGACACCTGCGCCACCGTCAGGGCCAGCAGGGCCGCCGCCAGCAGCCGCACCGACCAGCGGTCCCGTCCCGACCAGTAGCCCCCGGCCAGCCCGGCGAAGCGCCGGACGAAGCCGGAGGCGGTCCTCAGGGAAACCCTTTCCACCATGACCGACCATCCCGGCCGCACACCCGAGGCGCCCGACGTTCAGGCGCCTCGGTTCAGCCTAACACCAATCCGGCCGGCGGGAACCGGGACAAGCGGCGATCCCTCGTCCCGCCGGGTCAGGCGGCCCGGACGGTGGCGATGAAACTGCGCACTTCGCTGCGCAGGCGCTCCGCCTCGACGGCCAGTTCCTCCGACGTGCCGTGGACGCGGCTGGCGGCGTCGCCGGTCTCCGACACCGCCGTGCTGACGCCGGCGATGTTGCGCGACACCTCCTCCGTCCCCTGGGCGGCCTGGGAGACGCTGCTGGCGATCTCGCGGGTCGCGGCGGCCTGCTCCTCGATGGCGGCGGCGATGGTGGTGGCGATCTCGCTCATCCGGCCGATGGTCTGGCCGATGCTGCCGATGGCCTTCTGCGCGCCGCCGGTGGTCTGCTGGATCTCCTGAACCTTCGACTGGATCTCGTCGGTCGCCCTGGCGGTCTGGTTGGCGAGCGCCTTCACCTCGCCCGCCACCACGGCGAAGCCCTTGCCGGCTTCACCGGCCCGCGCCGCCTCGATGGTCGCGTTCAGCGCCAGCAGGTTGGTCTGGGCGGCGATGCCGCTGATGATCTCCACCACCTGCCCGATCTGCTCGGCGGCGGTGACCAGGGCGCGCATGGTGCGGTCGGCGCCTTCCGCGTCGGTCACCGCCTGCCCGGCGATGCGGGTGGAGATCTCCACCTGCTGGCCGATCTCGGAGATGGAGGCCGACAGTTCCTCCGTCGCGCTGGCGACGGTCTGCACGTTGGCCGAGGCCTCCTCGGAGGCGGAGGCGACGAGGAGCGAGCGCTCGCTGGCGTCCGCCGCGGTGCCGGACAGGGTGCTGGCGGCGTTGTGCATGCCGCCGGCGGCGCTCGCCACCGCCTCGACGATGCCCTGGACGGTCGCCTCGAAGGTGTCGGCCATGCGCATCATGGTGGCGCGGCGCTGCTCGGCGGCCTGGCGCTCGGCGTCCTCCTGCGCCTTGCGCATGCGCTCCATCTCCTCGGCGTTCGACTTGAAGACCTGGAGCGCGCGGGCCAGCGCCCCGATCTCGTCCTTCCGCCAGCCCTCGTCCACCTGCACCGTGCGGTCGCCTTCGGCCAGCCGGCCCATCGCCCCGGTGATGACGCCGAGCGGACGGGTGATCGCCCGCGAGATCATCCAGGCCAGCAGCAGACCCAGCGCCACGGCGGCGGCGGTCACCGCGGCTCCCTGCCGCTCGGCGGCGGCCACCGCGGTGGCGGCGCTGCGCTCCAGCCCCTTCAGGATCTCGGTGGAATGCTGGCGGATCGCCCCGATCTTCCCGTTGATCTGGGCACCGGCGCGGGTCATGGTGTCGGAGTTGACGCGCGCCATCTCCTCGGCGATGGCGGCGATGCGCTCGATGCCCGCGGTGTAGCGCGGCAGCTTGGCGAGCACCTCCGTGCGCTTCGCGGCACCCGGGGAGTCGGTCCAGCCCTTGGCTTCGCCCTCGACGTCGGCGGCCACCGCCGCCAGATCCTGGCGGATGCGGAGCAGATCCTCGGGCTTCGTCTCGGTCACGAAGCGGGCGACGAGCACGCGCACCAGCAGAAACTGCTCGCTGACCCCCGCGGCCTGGACGGTGCGGTCCAGATTGCCGGTCTGCCGTTCGGCTGTCACCAGCTCGCTCAGCGTCCGGCGGATGTCGGCGCCCAGCTTGTTCACGACCTCCGCGACGATGCCGTCCCGTTCGGTGCGCAGGGCCACCAGCCGGTCGAAACCGGTCAGGAAATCCCGCTCCAGCCCGCGAATCTCGTCCACCGCTTGGCGGTCAGCCGAATCGCCGATGCCGGGGGCCGCCTTGTCCAGATGACGGCGGAAGTCCGTGGTGGTGGTGCGGAAGCGGTTGGCCGCACCCTCCGCCCCGGAGACGAGAAACTCCTCCGCGGCCCCCAGCGCGTCGGACAGGGCGGTGTCGGCTTCCCCCAGCGTCAGCGTGACGTCGGATTGCGCCGCATAGCTGTGCAGCGCGGCGTCGCTGGATCGAAGGCCGCTCCAGGAGACCGCTCCCAACGTGACCAGCAGGGCCAGCGTGACCCCGAAGCCGGTGTAGACCTTGGTTGCGGTGCGCAAGTTGGCGAAGGCGCGAAGGGAGGTGGTCATGATGGGATGTCCTGCCTGGGGGTATTTATTGTTCGGCGTCGGTCGCCCGCGTCGGATCAAATCATTCTCAAAAACCGGGCCAACTCCCAATCCCCGCGCAATTGCTGTTCCACCCAGCAAAATTCCCGAGCGGGCCGCGCGGTTGTTCCTTCCCAACCGTTGCAATTTGCCAACGCGCTCCCATCCGCGTCGCAAATTGCCACGCCGGCGCCGGCTGGTTGCGAATGGGAACACCGCGGCCATCCCGATGTTGAGGGCCGATGTTGAGAGTCGCGCCGTCAGGGCGCAGACTGGACTTCCCGCGCACGCATGGAACAACGAGAGGTCGATCATGCCGGACAGCCAGCATTTCGCTCCGCCCGGACCCATCGGATTTGGTGGCGCTCCGCTCGGCAACATGTTCGAGGAGGTGCCGGACGACGTGGCGGAAGCCACGCTGGCCGCCGCCTGGGACGCCGGCATCCGCTATTTCGACACGGCGCCGGAATACGGCCCCGGCATTTCGGAGCACCGGTTCGGCCATGTCCTGCGCAACCGTCCGCGCGACGACTTCGTCCTGTCGACCAAGGTCGGGCGCCTGCTGCGCGCCGATGCCGGCAAGGGTGGCCAGCACGGCCCCTTCGTGAAGGGACTGCCCTTCCGGGTGGACTACGACTACACCGCCGACGGGGTGCGCCGCTCCATCGAGGACAGCCTGCAACGGCTGGGCATGGCCCGCATCGACATCGCCTACATCCACGACTGCGCGGAGGACGCCCACGGCGACCGCTGGCTGGAGGTGTTCGACACCGCCATGAAGGGCGCCGCCGTGGCGCTGACCAAGCTCCGCGAGGAGGGCGTGATCCGTGGCTGGGGGCTTGGCGTCAACCGGGTGGAGCCCTGCGTGATGGCGCTGGAGCGGGCCGACCCGGACGTCTTCCTGCTGGCCGGACGCTACAGCCTGCTGAACCAGCCGGCGCTGGACACGCTGTTCCCGCGCTGCCAGGAGCGCGGCGTCCATGTCGTGGTCGGCGGCCCCTACAACTCCGGCCTGATCGCCGGGGGCAAGAATTTCGAGTACCAGGAGGCTCCGCCGGACAAGGTGGCGGCGCGCGACCGTCTGGCCGAGATCGCCAAGCGGCACGGCGTGGACCTGCGGGCGGCGGCGCTGCAATTCTGCGCGGCGCACCCGGTCGTCGCCTCGGTCATTCCGGGCACCAAGAACCCGCCGCGCGTGCATGAGAATGTCGCATTGATGAAGCAGCCGATCCCGGCGGATTTCTGGCGAGAGCTGAAACAAGCCGGCGTCCTGCCGGAGCAGGCCCCAACGCCGGCCTGACACCTTGATCTAATCGTCCATGCGGACGGCGGCGGTGATCCAGTGGCGGAAGCTCTGCATCGCCGCCGTCTCGGGGCGGGAATGCAGGCGGGTCAGCCAGTAGCGGCCCGCCGGCACCTCGATGGCGAAGGGGCGGACCAGCCGGTCGGTGGCCAGATCATGCCCGAACAGCCGCGCGGGCAGCAGCGCCACCCCGGCGCCCATCGCGGCGGCGGCGGCGATGGTGGGCGAGGAATCGAAGACCGGACCGCGGATGGCCGGGCAGGGCACCCCGGCCAGCGCGAACCAGCGCTGCCATTCCTCGACCCGGTAGGAGCGCAGCAGCACCTCCCGCGCGAGGTCCGCCGGACAGGACAGCCGTTGCGCCAGCGCCGGGGCGCAAAGCGGGGTCAGCGGCGCGTCGAGCAGCGGCACCGCCTCCACCCCGTGCCAGGAGCCGTCGCCGAAGCGGATGGCGACATCCAGCCCCTCGCCGGCCAGATCGACCCGGTTGTTGTTGGTCAGGATGCGCAGATCGACCGCCGGGTTCGCCGCGGTGAAGGCCGGCAGGCGCGGCAGCAGCCAGCCCGTGGCGAAGGTCCCCACCACCCCGACCGTCAGCACCTCGTGATAGCGCCCGTCGGCGAAGCGGTCGAGCGTCGCGCCGATCCGCTCGAAGGCGTCCATCAGCACCGGCACCAGCGCCGCCCCCTCGTCGGTCAGGGCGAGGCCGCGCGGCAGGCGGCGGAACAGGGTGACGCCCAGCCGCGCCTCCAGCGTGCGGATCTGCTGGCTGACCGCCGCCTGGCTGACGCACAGCTCCAAACCGGCGCGGGTGAAGCTGAGATGGCGGGCCGACGCCTCGAAGGCGCGCAGCGCGTTGAGCGGAAGCTGCGGACGGGCCATGGTGAGCCATTAGTTTTTCTTGTGGCTTGTGAAAACTATCATCGTTTGTTCCGACGCCGGGAGCTTTTTATCGTCCGTCCATCGACACGGCATGACACGAGGACACGATGATCGGACGGCGGGCTTTCCTGGCCGCGACGGGCGGCATGACGCTGCTGGCGGCAACCGGCGTGAAGGCGGAGAAACCCAGGACATTCGGGGATAAGCGGCTGGCCGACGCGATCGCCGCGCTGGAGACGCGCAGCGGCGGGCGGCTCGGCGTGGCGGTGCTCGACACCGGCACCGGGCAGCGCTTCGGCCATCGCGCGGACGAGCGGTTCCCGATGTGCAGCACCTTCAAATTTCTTTTGGCTGGCGCCATCCTGAAACAGGTGGATGAGGGGCGGGAGCGGCTGGACCGGCGCATTCGGGTGACCAAGGCGGACATGGTCCCCTACGCCCCCTTCGCCGAAACCCGCCTCGACGGCCCGCCCCCGACGGTGGCCGAGCTGTGCGAGGCGACGATGACGCTCAGCGACAACGTGGCGGCGAACCTGCTGCTGCCGGCGGTGGGCGACCCCGCCGGGCTGACCGCCTTCCTGCGCACGCTGGGCGACCGGAAGACCCGGCTGGACCGCAACGAGCCGTCGCTGAACAGCGCCATTCCCGGCGATCCGCGCGACACCACCACGCCCGCGGCGATGGTCCACAGCATGGGGCGGCTGATGCTGGGCGACGCGCTGACCCCGGCGTCGCGCGAGCAGCTCATCGCCTGGATGGTCGCCAACCGGACCGGCGACAAGCGTTTGCGGGCCGGGCTGCCGAAGGGCTGGCGCGTCGGCGACAAGACCGGCACGGGCGTGCGCGGCACGGCCAACGACATCGGCATCGTCTGGCCGGAGGGGAGGGCGCCGCTGCTGATCGCCAGCTACCTGACCGAGACGGCCGACAGCTTCAAGGACCGGGACGCCACCCACGCCGGCGTGGCCCGCGCGGTCGCCGACGCTCTCAAGGGCTGATCGCGTTTGACCGACCGGCCGCTGCGGCATGTCGTCACTGGGGTTTACCCTAAGAAGTGTAGGGATGCCCCCAATGGGAGTGGGGACAGGGGGCCGGTACCCTTCGCACCGTAGGGCCGCGGTTCGTCGCGGCCGAAGGAGTCAGGTGCGAAGAGGCCAGCCATGGACCGATCAAGGCGCAACTTCTGCCTCGGCGCGGGCGCCGCGACCATCGGCGCCGCGACCATGAGCGTCGCGACGGGGGCGACGATGCCCGCCGCCGCCGCGCCCAATGGTGCGTCGCTCCGCCGGGACGGCGATCCGGCGCACCGCTGGGCGATGGTGGTGGACGTGCGCAAATGCGTGGGCTGCCAAGCCTGCACGGTCGCCTGCATCATGGAGAACGACGTTCCGGAAAACAGCTTCCGCACCATCGTCTCCACCTATGAGGTGACGGAGCAGGGCAAGGCCGGCAGCTACATGCTGCCGCGCCTGTGCAACCACTGCGAGGACCCACCCTGCATCCCCGTCTGTCCGACCGGTGCGACTTTCCAGCGCCGCGACGGAATCGTGGTCGTGGACAACACTGTCTGCGTCGGCTGCGCCTACTGCGTCCAGGCCTGCCCCTACGACGCGCGCTTCATCAACCACGAGACCCAGACCGCCGACAAATGCACCTTCTGCGTCCACCGCGTGGAGGCCGGTCTGTTGCCCGCCTGCGTGGAGACCTGCGTCGGCGGCGCCCGCATTTTCGGTGACCTGAACGACCCGGACAGCGCCGTCTCCACCCTGGTCCGCGAGGAGAACCCCAAGGTGCTGAAGCCGGAGCAGGGGACCCAGCCGCGCGTCTTCTACCTCGGCCTCGACCCCCGCTTCCAAGGGAAGGTCGACGGCACGCCGACGCTCTGGCGGCCCAGCAGCGAGACCCACGCCCAAAAGGAGCACGCGTGATGGACAACCACATCGTCGAGGTCATCAACGTGACCCGCGAGGTCGCGTGGCTTCCCTGGGCCGTGCAGTATTTTTTCCTGATCGGCCTGTCGGTCGGCGGCCTGCTGCTGAGCCTGCCGGGTTATGCCTTCGCCAAGGAGGACTGGCGCGCGCTGGGCCGCACCGCCCTGCTGGTGGCGCTGACCTGCGGGCTGGCCGCCCCGGTGGCGCTTCTGTCGGACCTCCACCAGCCCGGCCGCTTCTGGCACTTCTACGTCGTGCTGCGTCCGACCTCCTGGATGTGGTGGGGGTCGATCTTCATCCCCCTCTACGTCACCGGCCTGCTGGTCTACGGCTGGGCGTGCTTCCGCGAGGAGTTGCAGGCCCATGGCCGGGTGGACAGCCGCCTCGCCGCGCTCTACCGGCTGGCCTCGCTGGGCGGCGGGCGCAACGACGCGCTGATCCGCGCCGCCGGTCTGTTCGCCCTGGCGGGCGCGCTGCTGGTCGCCCTCTACACCGGGGCGGAGGTCGCGGTGGTGAAGGCCCGCCCGCTGTGGCACACGCCCTTCCTGCCCGTGCAGCTCCTGATGACCGCGCTGGCCGGCGCCGCCGGGCTGGTGCTGCTGCTCAACCGCTTCGCCGCCGGCAACGACCGCGCGGTGGAGGTGCGGGCGAACCGGCTGCTCGCCGGCGTCCTGGGCGGCGTCATGCTGGTCGGCGCGCTGTGGCTGGCGCTGGGCCTGTTCGGGCTGGACGCCACCCACGCGGAGGCGCTGGGCAGCGTCGCCGGGTCGAAGGCGTGGCGCGTCACCGCCGTCTGGGCCGTCGCCGCCACCGCGATTCCCTTCGCCATCGCCGTCGCCAAGCCGGCCGGGACGGGGCTGCTGACCGGGCTGATCGCCCTGCACGGCGCCTGGATGTTCCGCTGGACCGTGTTCATCGGCGGCCAGACCGTGCCGAAGACCGGCGCCGGCTTCTACGACTACGCGCTGCCCGCCGGTCCGGAGGGGCTGCTGGGGATCGTCGGAACGGCCGGACTCTGGCTGTTCCTGCTGATCGCCCTCACCGCCATCCTGCCTTCCCCGCGCCGCCCGGCGCCCGCTCCGGCCCGCGCGCCCCACGCGCCCGCCGGAACCGTGGCCGCCGCCGAGTGAACGGAGCACCCATCATGTCGATTTCCCGTCGCCTTCTCCTGAAGACCAGCGCCGCGGGCGGCGCGCTCGCCGCCTTCGCGGGCGGCTTCTCCGACACCGGACGCAAGCTCGTGAAGGGCGCCTGGGCCGGGGACACGCCCGACCACGCCATCTCCGGCAACGCCCCGGCCCCCGAATTCCGCGTCGATCCGGCGACCGGCGACCTCACCCCGACGCCGGGCCAGATCGTCGCCAACGTCGCCTGCCTCGGCTGCACCACCCTGTGCGGCGTCCGCGTCCGGGTGGACGTGGAGAAGAACAAGGTGCTGCGGGTCGCCGGCAACCCCTACAGCCCGCTGTCCACCGACCCCTTCCTGCCCTACGGCACGCCGATCAGGGAGAGCTTCACGTCCCTGTCGCGGCTGGACGAGAAGGGGCTGAAGGGCCGCTCGACCGCCTGCGGGCGGGGCAACGCGGCGCTGGAGATGCTGACCTCGCCCTTCCGTGTCGCCACCCCGATGAAGCGCGTCGGCCCGCGCGGTTCCGGCCAATGGGAACCCATCGCCTTCGACCGGCTGATCGAGGAGATCGCCGAGGGCGGCGACCTGTTCGGCGAAGGCCCGGTGCCCGGCCTGCGCAGCTTGCGCGACCTGAAGACGCCCATCGACCCGGCCGCGCCCGAGCTGGGGCCGAAGGTCAACCAGGTGGCCCTGCTGTCGTCGGTCAACGACGGGCGGGAACCCTTCGTGCGGCGCTTCTTCAACCAGGCGCTGGGCACGATCAACTTCGTCGGCCATGGCTCCTACTGCGGCGGCGCCTACCGCTCCGGATCGGGGGCGGTGTTCGGCGACGCCAAGAAGATGCCGCACGCCAAGCCAGACCTGCAGAATGCGGAGTTCGTGCTGTTCATCGGCACCGCTCCGTCGAACGCCGGCAACCCGTTCAAGCGGCAGGCCATGCTGCTCGCCAAGGGGCGGACGGACGGCGTCCTGAACTACGTCGTCGTCGACCCGGTGCTGACCAACGCCGACAACCGCGCGGCGGCGGAGCGGTCCAACTGGATTCCCATCCGCCCCGGCACCGACGGCGCCCTGGTCATGGGCATGATGCGCTGGATGTTCGAGAACGGGCGCATCGACACCAATTACCTGTCCCAGCCCAACGGCACGGCGGCGGAGGCGGCGGGCGAGGCCGGCTGGTGCAACGCCACCCATCTGGTGATCCAGCAGGCGGGCCACCCGCGCGACGGGCGGATGCTGCGCGCCTCCGACCTCGGTTGGGTGACGCTGGACGAGAAGGAGCGCTACGGCGCCAAGGACGCCTTCGTCGTGCTCGACCCGTCCGGCACGCCGGTCGCCCACGACGTGCTGATGGGACCGGCCGCGCTGTTCCACGGCGGCACGGTGGCGACCCCGGCGGGCGACGTGGCGGTGAAGACCAGCCTCACCCTGCTGCGCGAGCAGGCGATGCGGCTCGACCTCGCCGGCTACGCCGACGCCTGTGGCATCCCCGCCGACGTGATCGCCGGTCTGGCGCGGGAGTTCACCAGCCACGGCAAGAAGGCCGCCGCCAATGCCCACGGCGGCATGATGGCCGGCAACGGCTTCTACAACGCCTTCGGCGTGGTGACCCTGAACACGCTGATCGGCAATCTCAACTGGAAGGGCGGCACCATCTTCGGCGGCGGGCGCTTCCCGGACGAGCAGGACGGCCCGCGCTACAAGCTGGCCAGCTTCCCCGGACAGGTGAAGCCCTCCGGCACCGCCATCAGCCGCCCCGTCCCCTACGAGAAATCCAGCGAGTTCAAGGCGCGGAAGGAGGCGGGCAAGCCCTATCCGGCCAAGGCGCCCTGGTATCCGAACGCCCCGCAGCTCACCACCGAATATCTGACCAGCGGCGTGGTGGACGGCTACCCGTACCCGCTGAAGGCCCTGTTCCTGTGGAACAGCAACCCGGTCTACGGCATCCCCGGCGTCCGCGCCCAGGTGGAGGCGACGCTGCGCGACCCGAAGGCGCTGCCGCTGGTCGTCGCCATCGATCCCTTCATCAACGAATCCACGGCCTTCGCCGACTACATCATCCCCGACACGGTGCTGTACGAGACCTGGGGCTGGGCCTCCCCCTGGGCGGGCGTGCCGACCAAGACCTCGACGGCGCGCTGGCCGGTGGTGACGCCCCGAACGGAACCGCTGCCGGAGGGCCGGCACGTCCAGATGGAGACCTTCCTCATCGCACTGGCGAAGCGGCTGGGCCTGCCCGGCTTCGGCCCGGACGCCATCGCCGACATGGACGGGAGGACCCACCCGCTGGAGCGGCCGGAGGACTGGTACCTGCGCGGCGGCGCCAACATCGCGTGGCTGGGCAAGCAGCCGGTGCCCGACGCCACGGACGAGGACATCGCCCTGTCCGGCGTCGCCCGCGTTCTCCCGGCGCTCCAGGCGGTGCTGAAGGAGGAGGAATGGCGCAAGGTCGCCTTCATCCTGGCGCGCGGCGGGCGCTACCAGAACCAGTCCGAAGGCTTCGAGGGCGACAAGGCCACCCACCGCTTCAAGGACGGGCTGCTGGTCTACAACGAGGCGGTCGGCGCGGCGAAGAGCAGCGTCACCGGCAAGCGCTGGACCGGCACCGCCGCCTGGACGCCCCCGGCCTTCGCCGACGGCACGCCGATGCGGCAGGTCCACAGGGCGGAGGACTGGCCTTTCCAGCTCATCAGCTCGAAATCGGTGCTGGTCAGCGCCTACACCATCGCGGCCAGCCGCCTGCGCCACCTGCACCCGGAGAACCCGGTGGGCATCAACGCGGAGGACGCGCGGCGGCTGGGCATCGCCACCGGCGACCGCATCCGCGTCGCCACGCCGGGCGGGTCGGAGCTGGCGACGGCCATCGTCCGGCACGGCGTGATGCGCGGCGTGCTCGCCGTCGAGCACGGCTTCGGCCACAAGGAGTTCGGCGCGCGGCCGCACGTCATCGGCGGCCACAGCCAGCCGGTGGTGCCGGAGATCGGGGCCGGGGTGAACATCAACGACCTGGGCCTGCACGACCCGACCCGTCCGGGCGCCTCGGTCTGGGTCGATCCCATCGCCGGAACGGCGGTGCGCCAGGGTCTCCCCGCCAAGCTGGAGCGGGTGGCCGCGGCGGCGTGAGCCTTCCGTCCGGTAATCACGGCTAAAATTCCCTCTCCCCTCCGGGGAGAGGGTCAGGGTGAGGGGGCAGCGTGGGCGTCAAGCCCACGCCAGGGGATTGCCAAGGGGCAGCATGCCCCTTGACGGTGCGCCTTTGGCGCACCGGTCCCCCTCACCCTCCCCACGCCTACGGCGCGGGTCCCCTCCCTCTCCCCGGGGGGGAGAGGGCTGCACCATCACGCGTCGAGATCCGGCATCCGCCAGTTCCCGCCGAGATCGGCGTTGCGCAGCAGCAGGAACAGCTCGTCCTGCGAGCGGGTGACGGCGGTGTAGAGCCAGCGCCACTTGTGCTCGCGGAAGGCGGCGGAATCGTCGAGCACGGTGACGGAGGGGAACTCCGAGCCCTGGGCGGAATGGCAGGTGATCATCCAGGCCCAATCGAACTGCTGCACGTCGCGCTCCACCCGCGGCGCCTTGGTCTCGCCGCTGTAGTGGGCCTGGAACATCCAGGGATGGACCATCAGCTTGCCGCGGGGCCGCACCTCGTCCTCCATATGGACGCCGAGCGACCACAGCCCGTCCTGGCGGCCCCGCCCCTCGGCCGCCGGGCGGGTCAGCGTGCCGATCATGCCGTTGAACAGACCCTCCTCGCGGTCGTTGCGGCGGCAGATCACCCGCTCGCCGGCCTGGGGCATCACCGTGTCGAAGCCGTGGCGGGTGCGGATGCGCCGGGTGAAGTCGGTGCGCACGCGGTGGGTGCCGCAGATGGTCTGGGTGTCCACCCGCAGGGCCAGCGGCTCGGTCACCCGGTTCAGCGGCAGGACATGGGCGTTCCCGGCGGTGCCGAAGCGGCGCGGCAACTCCTGCCGGCGCAGCAGATGGGCGAGCCGGATCACCGGGCTTTCCCGCGCCGTGCGGTGCGGCTCGACCAGCCGGAAATCCGGCTCGCCCTGGGTCAGCGTGCCCTGGCCGGTCACCGGGGGGAGCTGGTAGTCGTCGGCGATCATCAGGATCTTCTTGCCGGAGCGCAGCAGGTCGCCCGCCACGTCGTCCCCGACCATCGAGCCCTCGTCGCAGACGATCAGGTCGGCCTCGGCGAACTTGCCCTCCGACTTGCGGGCGAAGAACAGCTCGCCGGTGTCGTCGTCCTGCCGCGGCGCGTAGATCAGCGAATGCAGCGTCGCCGCCCGGTCGATGCCCTTGCGGCGCAGCACCTGGGCGGCCTTGCCGGTGGGCGCCCCGACCACGAAATTCTCCAGGTTGCGGCGGTCCTGGAGATGGTCCAGCGCGAAGACGGTGGTCTTGGTCTTGCCGGTCCCGGCCTCCCCGGCCAGCCAGAACATCTGGGGGGCCGCGGGGTCGGCGTACCAGGCGTCGATGGCCTGGATCGCCCGGAACTGCTCGTCGGTCGGGGTGTCGGAGGTGCTGGGCATGGAGCGTGGGGGAGGGGGCTGCCGGGCGGGCCACAATAGCCCGCCCGGCAGCCCCCGGCCAAGCCCTACGGCTCCGCCCGGAAGGGACCGCTGATGAGACGGCGCAGGCCGGCGAACAGGGTCAGCCCGCCCGACACCACCCCGACATAGACGAACAGCGCGTCGTGCCCGAACCATTCCATGGCCGCCGTCGCCAGCAGCGGGCCGAGGGCGGCGCCCAACGCCCAGGCGAGCAGCAGTGCGCTGGCCAGCGGCACGGTCTCCTCCACCGCCACATGGTCGTTGGCGTGGGCCACGCAGATCGCGTAGAGCGACAGGGCGGCGCTGCCCCACAGGGTGAACAGGCCGAGCAGGACGGTCTGCGGCGCCGCCCCGCCGGGCGGGTTGGCGAAGGCGGCGATCAGGAAGGCGGCGACCGTCGCCACGGCGGACACCGCGAAGATCACCAGCCGCCGGTCGTGCCGGTCGGAAAACCGCCCGATCGGCCATTGCAGAACCACGCTGCCCACCTGGATGCCCGACATGATCAGCGCGACCCCCGCGGCGGGCAGGGCCAGCCCGGCGAGCCAGGCCGGACCGATGCCGGTGACCGCGGTGTTGCACAGCCCGACCATCAGGCAGCCGGCGAAGGCCACCGGCGCCCGCCGCACATACTGCCAGGGCGACGGCGTCGGTCCCTTCGGCGCGGCGCTGGCCGGCGGGCGGATCACCGCAACCGGCACCAGCGACAGGCCGTAGCAGCCGGCCGCCAGGACGGTCAGCCACAGGGCCGACAGGTCCGGGCTGGCGAGCAGCATCTGGCCGCCGATCACCGCCACCTTGCAGGCGATCATGTAGAGGGAGAAGACGCTGCCCCGCGATCCCGGCGGCGACAGGCCGGCCAGCCCGCTTTCCGCGACGGTGAGCATCCCGACATAGGACACCCCCATCAGCATTCTGAGCCCCACCCAGGCCCGCGCGTCGGGCAGCAGGTTGAGCAGCAGCGTGGCGGCGGCGGCGAGCAGCCCGAAGGCGGCGAAGGACCACACCCCGCCCACCCGGCGGATCATCCAGGGCGCCGCCCAGCAGCCCAGCACGAAGCCGACCGAATAGGCCGAGGCCACCGCCCCGACGACCAGCGGCGGGGCCGCCGCCTCGGCGAGGCGGAGCGGCAGCAGGATCTGCAGGATGCCGTTGGCGACCTGGATGACGCAGACGCCGAGGATCAGCGCGGCCAGCACCGTGAGCGGCGAGGCGGGCGCCCGATGGGTGCGGGGCAAGATGGACGAAGCGTCAGTGGTTGCCGGGCAGGGCGTCCAGCGGGTCGTCCGCCGCCGGCTGCGGGCGGGCGCCGGCGAGATGACCGTCCACCAGCGCGCGCAGGAAGCCGCGGGTGCGCTCCTGCGTCGGGTTGGTGAAGATCTGCTCCGGCGGGCCGGACTCGACGATGCGCCCGTCGGCCATCACGACCACGGTGTCGGCGACCTCGCGGGCGAAGCCCATCTCGTGGGTCACCACCATCATGGTCATGCCCTCCTCGGCCAGCGTCTTCATGACCTGGAGCACCTCGCCGACCAGCTCGGGGTCGAGCGCGGAGGTCGGCTCGTCGAACAGCATCACCTTCGGCTTCATGGCGAGCGCGCGGGCGATGGCGGCGCGCTGCTTCTGCCCGCCCGACAGGGTGGACGGATAGACGTCGGCCTTGTCGCCCAGCCCCACCTTGCGCAGCAGCTCCATCGCCAGCTCCCGCGCCTCGGCCTTCGCCACGCCGCGCACCACGACGGGGGCGCGCATGACGTTCTCCACCGTGGTCATGTGCGGGAACAGGTTGAAGGACTGGAAGACCATGCCGGTCTCGGCGCGCAGGGCGTTCAGCTCCTTGTCGGGCAGCGGCTTGCCGTCGGCGATGATGGTGCGGTGGTTGATGCGGATCTCGCCGCGGTCGGCGACCTCCAGGCAGTTGCAGCAGCGCAGCAGCGTGCTCTTGCCCGAGCCGGACGGGCCGATGACCACGGTGGTGCGCGACGGCGGCACGGTCAGGCTGACGTCCTTCAGCACCTCGGTGCTGCCGAAGCTCTTGTAGACGTTGCGGATCTCGATCACCGGCTTACCCTCTTTCCACGGTCATGCGCTTCTCGATCTGGCGCAGGATCCAGGTGGCCGCGTTGGTCAGGATGAAATAGATCAGCGCCACGGCGATGTAGACCTCCAGCGCGCGGAAGCTGGTGGAGATGATCCGCTGCCCCTCGCGCATCACGTCGTCGATGGTCAGCAGCGACACCAGCGCCGAGTTCTTGATCAGCGCGATGGTCTCATTGCCCAGCGGCGGCAGCATGCGGCGGAAGGCCTGCGGCAGGACCACCTCCCACATCGCCTCGCGGTAGGACATGCCGAGCGAGCGGGCGGCCTCCATCTGGCCGCGGTCGATCGACTGGATGGCGCCGCGCACCACCTCCGACACGTAGGAGCCGCTGTAGATGCCGAGCCCGATCACGCCGCACAGCCACGCCGGCAGCAGGATGCCGAACTGCGGCAGGCCGAAGAACAGCAGGAACAGCTGCACCAGCAGCGGCGTGCCGCGGATGAAGGCGACATAGGCCGACGCGATGCCGTACAGCACGCGCCGCGCCGGGTTGAGCCGGATGATGCCGACGAGCAGGCCAAGCACGGCGCTGAGCAGGAAGGCCGCCGCGGTCACCTCGATGGTAACCACGGTGCCCTTCAGCAGCTCCGGCAACCCTCCCCAGACGGGGGCGAAGTCGAGCGTCACGGGAGGGGTCCTCCGTTCACGAAAGAATCGATCACTTCTTGGCTTCGAACCACTTGTCGATGAGCTTCTGGTAGGTGCCGTCGGCCTTCAGCTTGGCGATGGCGGCGTTCACCTTGGTCACCAGCTCGGTGTTCTCCTTGCGCATGGCGAAGCCGTAATCCTCGGTGGTGAGCTGGTCGTCCAGCACCTTCACGGTCGGATGCGTCTGGGCGTAGAGCTTGGCGGCGGGCTTGCCGGTCACCGCGACGTCGGTGCGGCCGGTCTCGACCTGCCCGAACATCTCGGCGTTGGTCTCGACCTCGACGATCTTCGTCTTCGGGAAATGTTCCTTCAGATGGACGACCGACTTGGTGCCGATCTGCACGGCGGCGGTCTTGCCCTCGAGGTCGGCCGGGCCCTTCACGGCGGCGTTGTTGGCCTTGACCATGATGACGAGGCCGCCCGGATAGTAGGTGTCGGAGAAGGCGACGACCTTGCGGCGCTCCTCGGTGATGTACATGGCCGAGGCGATCATGTCGAAGCGGTTGGCCATCAGGCCGGGGATCAGGCCCTTGAAGTCGATGTCCACCCACTCGACGCCCTTGGTGGCGCCCAGCTCCTTGGCGATGGCCTCGACCAGCTCGATGTCGAAGCCGGTCTTCTTGCCGTCCTGCGAGAACTCGAAGGGCGCGAAGGTGGCGTCCACGCCGACGCGGAAGGTGCCGTTCTGCTTGATCGAGGCGATCACCGCGTCCTGGGCGCGCGCCGGGACGGACCCGGCGCCGACCACCGTGACAACCGCGACGGCGGCGGCGGCGAGAAACTTACCAAAGGACTTCATGGGTCGAAATTTCCCTGTTCGTTGCGCCTGCGTTGCCAGTCTCGGACGCCGGGGAACCCCCTTGCGCAGCGAGCGGCTTGGCAGCGCCGTGTTTTGCCTATAAAACATATGTTGCCCAGGGAAAACAGTCGCGTCAACGCCGTTTGTCATACTGGAGCATGACGGACGCCTTATGGCAACGCCGGTATTGCGGCTGTGTACCGCGACCGCCGCCGGGGCCGGGGGCGCCACAACAGGGACGCAAAAAGTTTTGCTGACAAAACACATGTCGCAGGGGAGAGAGGATATGGACGTCTTCGGGTTTCGCGCCGCGCGCCGTCCGGTGCTGGTCAGCCTGCCCCATGTCGGCACCGCGCTGCCGGACGGATTCATCGGCCGGCTGGTGCCGGAGGCGCAGGGGCTGCCCGACACCGACTGGCACCTGCCGCGGCTCTACGACTTCCTGGAGGATCTCGGAGTCGGGGTGATCCAGGCGCGCTTCTCGCGCTACATCGTCGACCTGAACCGCCCCAGCAACGACACGCCGCTCTACAGCGGCGCCACCACGGGCCTGTGCCCGACCACCCTGTTCGACGGGGCGCCGCTGTACCGGCCGGGCGCGGAACCGGACGCGGCGGAGGTGGCGGAGCGGGTCACCCGCTACTGGGCGCCCTACCACGACGCCATCACCGCGGAGATGACCCGGCTGCGCGACGAGTTCGGGCGGGCGGTGCTGTTCGACGCCCATTCCATCCGCTCCGTCGTGCCGCGGCTGTTCGAGGGGCGGCTGCCGGACCTGAACATCGGCACCAACGACGGGCGCAGCGCCGATCCCGTGCTGAGCGACCGGCTGGTCGCGGTCGGCGCGGACGCCGGGGCCGACGGCTTCACCCATGTCCTCAACGGGCGCTTCAAGGGCGGCCACATCACCCGCCATTTCGGCCGCCCGTCCGAGGGCTGGCACGCCGTGCAGCTCGAGATGGCGCAGGTGACCTACATGGAGGAGGATGCGCCCTTCGCCTTCGACGAGGCGCGCGCCGCGCGGATTCGCCCGCTTCTGCGGCGCTTCGTCGGGGCGATGGCCGATTGGGCTGAGGAACAGGCGTGATGGGGGCGGCGATGGACGGCATGGACGGCATGAACGGGCTTTTCTGCGAACGGGCGCTGCTGCCCGACGGCTGGGCCTCGAACGTGGCGCTGCGCTTCGACGCGCGGGGGACGCTGACGGCTGTGGAGCGGGACGCGGAGGCGAACGGCCTCCCGCAGGCCGCCGGGCCGGTGATTCCCGGCATGCCCAACCTGCACAGCCACGCCTTCCAGCGCGCCATGGCCGGGCTGACCGAATACGCCGGCGCGTCGGAGGACAGCTTCTGGACGTGGCGCGACGCCATGTACGGCTTCGTCCGCCGCATGACGCCGGAGGCGGCGGAGGCCGTCGCGGCGCTGCTCTACATGGAGATGGCGAAGCAGGGCTACACGGCGGTGGCGGAGTTCCACTACCTGCACCACGACACCGACGGGCGCCCCTACGCCGACCGGGCGGAGATGTCGCGCCGCATCCTGGCCGCCGCCGACACGGCGGGGATCGGGCTGACCCATCTGCCGGTGCTCTACGCCCACAGCGGGTTCGGCGGCAAGCCGCCGTCCGACGGGCAGAAGCGCTTCATCAACGACGTGGACGGGCTGCTGTCCATCGTCGCCGCCATGCAGACGGCGATGGGGACGGAACGGGCGGGCCGCCGCGCCGGCCTCGCCCTGCATTCGCTGCGCGCGGTGACGCCGGAGGAGATGCGCGACGCGCTGGCCGGCCTCGACGCGCTCGACCCCGGCGCGCCCATCCACATCCACATCGCCGAGCAGACGGCGGAGGTGGACGACTGCGTCGCCTGGAGCGGCAAGCGCCCGGTGGAGTGGCTGCTGGAGAACGCCCCGGTCGGGCCGCGCTGGTGCCTCGTCCACGCCACGCACGTGACTCCGGCGGAGGTGGACGGCATGGCGGCGAGCGGGGCCGTGGCCGGCCTCTGCCTGACGACCGAGGCCAATCTGGGCGACGGGCTGTTCCCCGCCATCCCCTTCCTGGCGCAGGGCGGACGCTTCGGCGTCGGATCGGACAGCCACATCAGCGTGTCCGCGGCGGAGGAGCTGCGGCTTCTGGAATACGGCCAGCGGCTGGTGCAGCGGCGGCGCAACGTGCTGCGCATCGGGGATTGCCCGTCCATCGGCGGCGGCCTCTACCGGGCGGCGGTGGCCGGCGGCGCGCAGGCGCTGGGCCAGCCGGTGACCGGCGGCGGTATTCAGGTGGGCCAGCCCGCCGACCTCGTCGTGCTTGACGCCGACAACCCGAAACTGCTTTCTCGCACCGACGACAGCCTTCTGGACGCCTATGTCTTCGCCAGCGACGGGCACGCCGTGCGCGACGTGGTCGCGGCGGGGCGGACCGTGGTGCGCGAGGGCCGCCACGTCCGGGAGGACGCCATCCGGGCCGCCTACCGGCGCGCCATCGAGGGGTTGCGCCGGGACACATGAGCGAGACCGATCCGAACACCTACATCGCCCCGGCGCTGCAGCGCGGGCTGGCCATCCTGGAGCTGTTCACGCCGCAGCGCCGGACCCTGTCCCTGACCGACATCGCCAAGGCGCTGGGGATCGGACGGGCCTCGGCCTACCGGCTGGTCTTCACGCTGGAGCATCTCGGCTACATCGGGCGGGCGGGGGACGGCAAGTCCTACCGCCTGGCGCCGCGGTCGATGCAGCTCGGCTACCATTACCTGTCGGGGCTGGACGGGATCGAGGTGGCGATCCCCTACATCGACGGGCTGCGCGACAGCACGCAGATCTCCGCCCACATGGCGGTGCGCGACGGGACGGAGATCGTCTACGTCTACCGCGCCCATTCGCACATGACGCTGTCCAGCAACATCGCGGTCGGCTACCGCCTGCCGGCCCATGCCACCGCGATGGGGCGGATGCTGCTGAGCGGCCTCACCGACGAGGCCATCGCGCAGCTCTACACCGGCGTGCGGCTGGACCGCTACAGCGACACCACGGCGGTCACGCTGACCTCGCTGATCCAGGAGGTGGCGGAGGACCGCAAGCGCGGCTGGACGATGAACCGCTCCTCCTTCGTGTCGGGGATCGTCGCCATCGCGGCGGCCATCCGCGACCACCGGGGCGAGGTCATCGCCGCGATCAACCTGTCCGGCCCCAGCGCCGTGATGGACCAGCCCGCCACGCTCGACCATCTGCGGACCAAGGTGGTGGAGACGGCGGACGCGATCTCGCACCAGCTCGGCTACCTGCCGCGCGGTTGAGCGTGGCGGGCT
Source organism: Azospirillum sp. TSH58 (assembly GCF_003119115.1). Lineage (NCBI taxonomy): Bacteria > Pseudomonadati > Pseudomonadota > Alphaproteobacteria > Rhodospirillales > Azospirillaceae > Azospirillum > Azospirillum sp. TSH58. The sequence goes on along the minus strand of NZ_CP022363.1, from coordinate 447,377 downwards.
TGCGTCACGCCGCCGGCCCAAGCCCCGTCACGAAGGCGGCGATGCGGCGGCAGGCCTCCGCCAGTTCCGCCTCGCCGACCGCGAAGGACAGGCGGACGCAGCCCGCCGCCGCCGGGCCGAAGGCGCCGGCGTCGAGGACCGACACGCCGGTCTCGCGGAACAGCCGCCACGCGAACTCCATGGTCGGCAGGCCGGTGCCGCGCACGTCCACCAGCATGAACATGCCGGCCTCCGGCTTCAGGCAGCGCAGGCCGGGAACGGAGCCGAGCGCCGCCAGCGCGATGTCGCGGCGGCGGCGGTAGCCCTCGCGCATCGCCGCCACCGCCTCGTCGCCCTGCTCGACGGCGACCAGCGCGGCCTGCTGCACGAAGCCCGGCAGGCCGTAGAGCATGCACAGCGCCAGCGTGCCCATATGGGCGACCAGCGGCGCCGGGGCGACCACCCAGCCGGCGCGCCAGCCGGTCATGGCGTGCGACTTGGACAGGCTGTTGATGGTCACCGTGCGCTCCGCCATGCCGGGCAGGGTGGCGATGCTGATGTGCGGCCGGTCGAAGGTCAGGCTGGCGTAGACCTCGTCGGCGACCACCCACAGGTCGTGGCGGCGGGCGAGGTCGGCGACGGCCTCCAACTCCTCCGCCGACATGACGATGCCGGTGGGATTGGCGGGGGTCGCCAGGAAGATGGCGCGGGTGCGCGGGGTGACCGCGGCGGCCAGCGCCGCCGGGTCTAGCCGCAGCGTGGCGGCGTCGGGCGCCACCGGGACCAGCGTGGCGCCGGACGCGCGGACGCAGGCCTCGTAGGTCAGGTACATCGGCTCCGGCACCAGCACCTCGTCCCCCGCCTCGACGAGGCAGAGGGTGGCGTTGAACAGGCCGTTCTGCGCCCCGGCGCAGACGATGACGTTCTCTGGCTCGACCGGCAGGCCGGTGCGGCGGCCGACGTCGCGGGCCAGCGCGGCGCGCAGCTCCGGACGGCCGGGAATCGGGGTGTAGTGGGTGTCGCCGGCGTGCAGGGCGGCGATGGCGGCGTCGCGCACCGGGGCGGGCGTGTCGAAATCCGGGTCGCCGACGCTCAGCACGATCACGTCCTCCCCGCGCCCCTTGGCGGCCCAGGCGGCGAAATGGATGTCCCAGGCCGCGACGCGGTCGCCGCGGATGCGGTCGGTGAGGGACGAGAAACGCATCGGCGGAGGCTCCCTGACAGGCTCTTTCGTTGGCCGCGGCGCAGCCGCGGCGGCAAGACCCATCCATATGCCCCAGGGCGGTGCCGGGGCACAACCGGGCGTTTGAGGGGTGGCGGCGCAAGGCGGCCATTCATGCCCATTAGGACACCCTGATATGACCGACCGGCAATTGCAGCGCTGCGAAAGCCGGGCCTATGACGGATCCCAACAATAAAACGAGTGAATCGTCTGCCGAACAATTTCAACAGGCAACAAACGCCCGAGAACGTGCAAAGGATAACCATGTACCGCGACCGTATTCGCCTGAAGTCCCTGTGGGGGAAGGTGGTGACGCCGGAGGAGGCGGCCCTGCTGATCCGTGACGGCATGACCATCGGCATGAGCGGATTCACCCGCGCCGGGGACGCCAAGGCGGTTCCGCTGGCGCTGGCCGAACGCGCCGCGACGGAGCAGTTGAAGGTCACGCTGATGACCGGCGCCTCGCTCGGCAACGACGTCGACCGCATCCTGACGGAGGCCGGGGTTCTGGCCCGCCGCCTGCCGTTCCAGGCCGACCCGGTGCTGCGCAAGGCGATCAACCGCGGCGAGGTGATGTTCGTCGACCAGCACCTGTCGGAGACGGTGGAGCTTCTGCGCTCCCGCCAGATGGGGCCGGTGGACGTGGCGGTGATCGAGGCCTGCGCGATCACCGAGACGGGCGGGATCGTCCCCACCACCTCCATCGGCAACTCCGCGACCTTCGCCATCCTGGCGGAGAAGATCATCGTCGAGCTGAACCTGACCCAGCCGCTCGACCTGGAGGGGATGCACGACGTCTACATTCCGACGCGCCGCCCCTTCCGCGAACCGATCCCGGTGGTGACGGCGGAGAGCCGTGCCGGCCTGCCCTACATCCCCATCGACCCGTCGAAGATCGCGGCCATCGTGGTGACGCGCAAGCAGGACAGCAGCGCCACCATCCTGCTGCCGGACGCCGAGACGAGGGACATCGCCGGCCACCTGATCGAGTTCCTCGACTGCGAGGTGCGGCAGGGCCGGCTGGGCCGCTCGCTGAATCCGCTCCAGGCCGGGATCGGGACCATCGCCAACGCCGTGCTGCACGGCATGATCGACAGCCCGTTCCACGACCTGACCATGTACAGCGAGGTCCTGCAGGACAGCACCTTCGAGCTGTTCGACGCGGGCAAGCTGACCTTCGCCTCGGGCTCCTCCATCACGCTGAGCGCCGGGAAATACGCGGAGGTCCTGCCGAAGATCGGGAGCTACAAGGGCCGGCTGCTGCTGCGCCCGCAGGAAATCTCCAACCACCCCGAAGTCATCCGGCGGCTGGGCGTGATCGGCATCAACACGGCGCTGGAGTGCGACATCTACGGCAACGTGAACTCGACGCACGTCAACGGCACGCAGATGATGAACGGCATCGGCGGCTCCGGCGACTTCGCGCGCAACGCCCACCTCGCCATCTTCGTCACCAAGTCGCTGGCGAAGGACGGCCGGATCTCCAGCGTCGTGCCGATGGTCACCCACACCGACCACAACGAGCATGACGTGGACGTGCTGGTGACCGAGACCGGTCTGGCCGACCTGCGCGGCCTCGCCCCGCGCGAGCGGGCGGAGACGATCATCCGCAACTGCGTCCATCCCAGCTACCGCGAGCTGGCGCTGGACTATCACCGCCGGGCGCTCCAGCGCGGCGGCCACACCCCGCATCTGCTGGAGGAGGCCTTCTCCTGGCACCAGCGCTTCCAGCAGACGGGCAGCATGCAGCCGGCCTGAGGTCCCGATGCCCTCCCCCGCGCCGCGGGGGAGGGTCGGGTGGAGGCCGCCGCGAGGGCCTGTCGCGGCGGATCAGGGGCAGACGGCCTCGACGATCCGGCACACGTCCCCGGCGGTCCGCGGGGTGAAGCGGGCGAGCAGCCCGCCGCGCAGCTCGGGCACGACCAGCGACACCGGCTGTTCGGCGGGAACCGTCAGGACGTGGTCGAGGTCGCAGACGCTCACATAGTCCAGCCCGGCCAGGGCGACCAGAAGCGATTGCCGACCCCGCTCGTCGACGGCGTGGGCGATGGCCCGCCCGTTGGCCGCGGCGTAGGCGGCGGCCTGGTCCCGGGTGTAGCGGGACACCGGCAGCACCCGCAGCGACGGGTGGCTGCGCAGGACCGTGTCGATGAGGGCGTTGAGGCCGCTGGACAGGCTCGGCATGGGTTCCAAGGCTTCCGACTGTGGAGCGCCATCCTACCACGAATTCGGCCGTTGGGGGCGCCGCCCCCGCGCGACGCAAAAATGGTCACGCGGGGGGCACGCTCGTGCAAAGGTGTCAGCCGGCGCGGACCCGGGCGATGAAGCCCTGGATCTCGTCGCGCAGCAGGTCGGAATCGCGGGACAGGCTGTTCGCGGCGTCCAGCACCTCGGCGGCGGCCTCGCGCACGTCGGTGGCCGACTGGCTGACGCCGCCGATGTTGCCGGACACCAGCTGGGTGCCCTGGGCCGCCTGCTGGATGTTGCGGCCGATCTCGTGCGTGGCGGCGGTCTGCTCCTCCACGGCGGCGGCGATGGCGCTGGCGATGGCGTCCACGTCCGCGATGGTCCGGGCGATGTTGCGGATGGCCGTCACGGTGCCTTCGGTGATCGCCTGGATCTCGGTGATCTGGCTGGCGATCTCCTCGGTCGCCTGGGAGGTCTGGGTGGCCAGCGCCTTGACCTCGCCCGCGACGACGGCGAAGCCCTTGCCGGCCTCGCCCGCGCGCGCCGCCTCGATGGTGGCGTTCAGCGCCAGCAGGTTGGTCTGGGAGGCGATGTTCTGGATCAGGTTGACGACATCGCCGATCTTCTGGGCGGCGGTGGACAGCCGCTCGACCAGCGCGTTGGTCCGCTCCCCCTCGACCACCGCGTCGCGGGCGACCGTCGCGGCGCCGTTCACCTGACGGCCGATCTCGCCGATGGAGCTTCCGAGCTGTTCCGAGGCGGCGGCGACCGTCGCGACGTTGGCCGACGCCTGCTCCGTCGCGGCGGCGACCGAGGAGGCCTGTTCGGTCGTCGTCTCGGCGGCGCCGGTCATCGTCTGCGCGTTGCTCTGAAGCTGGCGGGCGGCCAGCGAGACCGCCTGGACCACGCCCTGCACGTTGGCGTCGAACTGGTCGGCCAGGGCCAGCATGGCGGCCCGGCGGTCGGCCTCCATCTGGCGCTTGTGCGCGTCGCTCTCCTCCTGGAGGCGGCGCATCTCCAGCCCGTTGTTTTTGAAGACCTGGAGCGCGCGGGCGAGCAGGCCGACCTCGTCCGAGCGCTCGGTGCCCTGGATGGCGACGGTCAGGTCGCCGGCCGCGATGGAGGTCATTTCCGACGTCAGGCGGTGCAGCGGACGCACGACGAAGAACAGCAGGATGGACCCCAGCAGGCCGAAGGCGAACAGCAGGCCGGCGCCCGCGACCGTGTAGAGCCGCGTCATGACCTGCTGGGACAGGGCGGTGGCGCGCTTTTCGGCCTCCCGCGTCTCGGCCATGCTCTGTTCCACCCGCTCGCCCAGCGCCGCGGTCAGCTTCTGCCGGACCGGGCGGCCGACGTCGATGGACACGCGGATGGCGCCGTCGGTGTCGAAGCCGCGGGCCAGCTGCACGGTCGTCTGGGCGACGCGCTCATACTCCCCGACGATCGACTTGATGGCCTGGATGCTCTCGCGCTCCGCCGGGTCGTCGTAGGCCTCGGCCAGCGTGTCGATGGCGGACAGGGCCTTGGCGATGTTGGCCGTGAGCTGCGCGTTGGCGGCGTCGATGGCCTCGCGGGAGGAGGCGACGATGGCGTTCGCCTCGGTGTCCATGGCGTCGCCCAGCGCCGACTGGACGGCGATCGCCGCGCCGAGCCGGTCGGCGACCACGTCCGTGATGCGGGCGGTCGACCGGGTCAGGTCGGAGATCGCGCTCCGGGCGGTCCAGACGAGGCTGGCGATGACGATCAGGAGGACGAGGACCGGAACGAGAATCTTGTGCAATAACTTGCGGTTCGAGAACCAGCGGTGCAGCGGCATGTCCAAGGCTTTCCAGTAAAACGGGCTCGATCGGCGGGACGGCAGGGGCGGCGCCGGGAGCCGGGTCCAAAAAAATTCCCCCGCAGCCTTGCGGCATGCGGGGGGAGGTGAGACGCGCCGTCAGCCGGCCAGCCGATCCCAGCAGCCGTCTAAGGCCGGGGACAGCTTGTGCTTCATGATGCGCTGGCTGGGGGTGCGCTCGAACTCCTCGACCACGGCGATGTAGCGCGGATTCTGGTAGGGGGCGAGCTGTTTTCCGAGCCAGCCGGAGAGCGACGGGATGTCCAGGGTCGCCCCGGCCTTCGGCTTCACGAACAGCTTGATGTCCTGCTCGCCCACGTCGGCGGCGACGCCGATGATCGCGCAGTCCTCGACGGAGGGGTGGGTGGCCGCGACATGCTCGACCTCCCAGGCCGAGACGTTCTCGCCCTTGCAGCGGACGCTGTCGGTCATCCGGCCGTGGAACAGCAGCGTGCCGCTTTCATCGAGCGAGCCGAGGTCGCCGGTGTGCAGGGCGCCGTCCTTGAGCGCGCGGGCCGTCGCCTCCGGGTTGCGGAAATAGCCGGCGAAGATGGCGCCGGGACGGTCGGTGCGGACGACGATCTCGCCGCGTTCGCCCTGCGGCACCGGCTGGCCCGCGCCGTCCAGCAGCTCGACGGTGAACCAGGGCATCGGGCGGCCGACCGCGCCGACCACGCCCTCGTCGTTGCAGGTGGTGATGCTCGACGCCTCGGTCATGCCGTAGCATTCGCGGATCTGCACGCCGAACCGCTCCTCGAAGGGCGTCCAGGTCTCCTTGGGGCAGCCGCCGCCCCAGGCGATGCGCACGGGATGGTCGCGGTCGCGCGGGGAGACCGGCTGCTTGAGCAGGATCTGCAGGATGCCGCCCAGATAATGGATGTGGGTCGCCCCATACTCCCGCACCTGATCCCAGAAGCGGCTGGCGCTGAAGCGGTCCACCATGGCGAGCGACACGCTGCGGATCAGCGGCATGACGATCATCTGGGCGCCGCCGATGTGGTACAGCGGCTCCCACACGAACAGCACGTCGCCGTCGCGGGCGGCGGAGACGCGGGCCACCGCCTCGCCGGCCAGCCGCATCATGCGGTGCGACACCAGCACGCCCTTGGGCCGCCCGGTGGTGCCGGAGGTGTACATGATGGCGAAGGTGTCGTCGGGGGCGGGCGGCGCCTCCTCGAAGGCGGCGTCGGACTCCAGCAGGGTTTCCAGCCGCAGCGCCGCCGCCGGGTCGCCCTGGACGATCAGCGGCGTGCCGGCGGGCACAGCGCCCGTCTCGGCGATCACCGGCAGGAACTCGGCCTCGGCGACGATGGCGCCGGGCTCCGAATGCTCCAGGATGTAGCGCAGGCCCTCGCCGCGCTGCTGCGCGTTGATCGGCACCCAGACCAGACCCGCCTTGGCGAGGCCGAACAGGGTGGAGAGCACCAGCGGGCTGTTGCGCAGCATCAGCGCCACGCGGTCGCCGGGCTTCAGCCCCAGCCGCCGCAGCTCCGCCGCCACGCCGTCGGACTGGCGGTCGAGCGTGGCGAAGCTCAGCGCCTCGCCGTTGAAGCGGGCGAACAGGCGGGCGCGTCCGGTCCGGGCCGCCTGCGTGAACAGGCGGACGAACCCTTCTTCGAAATCGGACATGATGCGTATCTCGAATGCGTTTGGTCGGTTGGTTACGGCCGAATGGGGGGCGGATCAGCGCGCCGGACGGCGCAGCCACTCCGCCATCAGCAGCAGGGCCATCACGATCGCGAAGACCACGACGGACACGGCGGCCAGCGTCGGGTTCAACTGGAGGATCATGTCGTCCCACATCTGCTTCGGAAGCGTGGTCTTGACGCCGCCGCTGACGAAGATCGCCACGGTCAGCTCGTCGAAGGAGGTGATGAAGGCGAAGAGGAACGCCGCCACCAGACCGCCGCGGATCAGCGGAACGGTGACCAGCATCAGCGTCTTGAAGCGGTTCGCTCCCAGCGTCGCCGCCGCCTGGTCCAGCCGCCAGTCGTGCCCCTTGACCACCGCGGAGATGGCGACGAAGGCGAAGGGCAGGGCCAGCACCGTGTGCCCGATGATGAGGCCGAGGTCGGTGGCGACCAGCCCGATCTGGGCGAACAGGTAGAACAGCCCGACCGCGATGACGATGCGCGGTACGATCATCGGCGCCAGGAAGAAGGCGAAGATCGCCCCCCGCCAGCGCGAGGAGGAGCGGGCGAGCGCCAGCGCGGCCAGACCGGCCACCAGCGTCGCCAGGATCGCCGTGGCGAAGGCCACCGCGAAGGAGCGGATGGTCGCCGACACCCACAGATCGGAGTTGAAGTAGACCCGGAACCACTCCAGCCCATAGCCCGGCGGCGGGAAGTCGAGGAAGGGCGAGGTGGTGAAGGCGATGGGAACCACGACCAGCGCCGGGGCGACCAGGAAGACGATCACCAGGGCGGAATAGAGCGGCAGCAGCCGGTCCATCATCCTCGGCCCCAGGACGCGCCCCACCGGACCGCCCAGCGCCGCCGACGCCTTGGCGAGCGCCGACAGGACCGTCATCCCGGCGCTGCGCAGGCGGCCCTGGCCGCCGCCGGCCCGTCCGGAGGTTTCCCCCGAGAGGGAGGACAGGCCGAACAGCCGGTCGTAGACCCAGCAGGTGACCAGGGCGGCGACCAGCATGAAGGTGGCCAGCGCGCCGGCGAAGGCCCAGTTCAGCATCTCCTGGATCTGGGTGATGATGAGCTGCGCCAGCATGGTCTGCTGCGGACCGCCGAGCAGCGCCGGCACGATGAAGAAGCCCAGCGAGGAGATGAAGGTGAGCAGCCCGGCCGCGGCCACGCCGGGCAAGGAGAGCTGGAAGTAGACGAGCCAGAAGGCGTTGGCCGGCGGCGCGCCCAGCGTTTCCGCCGCCTGGACCAGCCGGCGGTCGATGGTGGTCATCACCGGCAGCATGGTCAGCACGGCGAGCGGCAGCATGGCGTGGACCATGCCGGCCATCACGCCGAACTCGTTGTGCAGCAGCGGCAGGGTGGGCATCCCCGTGCCGGAGAGGATCTGGTTGATGACTCCGGTGCGCCCGAGGATGACCATCCAGGCGAAGGTCTTCACCAGATAGCTGGTCCAGAAGGGCACCATCACCGCCAGGATCGCCAGCCCGCGCTGCCGCTCCGGCAGCTGCGCCAGCCAGTAGGCCAGCGGATAGCCGAACAGGAGCGACAGCAGGGCGGTCAGCCCGGCGATGCGGAAGGTGCTCATCAGGACGCGGAAATAGACGTCCGTGGCGACGATGCGGGCGTAATGGTCGCCGGTCCAGGCCGAGGTCTCCAGGTCCTGGACGCTGAGGCCGAGCAGGCGCAGCACCGGGAACAGGAAGAAGATGGCGAGGAAGGCGAGGCCGGGGGCGGCCAGCCACAGCGGGCCGAAGCGCAGCCGCCGCCGTGCCGCGGCGAAGGCCCCGTCGTGCATGGTGGCGGCGCTCATGACACCAGCACCCCGGCGTCGGCGCGCCAGCGCACCGCGACCACCTCGCCCAGCCGCGGCGGAGCGGTGCCGCGGCGCAGCCGGACGGTGATCGTCTCCTCGCCGCCCAGCGACACCAGGACGCGGGTTTCGGACCCGGCATAGACGGTGTCCACCACCTCGCCCCGCACCTCGTTGTCGCCCTCGCCGTCGATGTCGAGCTGCTCGGGACGGACGACCAGGGCGCCGTCCTGGCTCTCCGGCGTGTCGGCGGACAGGCGGAAGCTGCCGTTGCCGGTGACCAGCATGGGCGTCCCGTTGCCGTCGCGCCGGACCGGCCCGCGGAAGATGTTCGACACGCCGATGAAGTCGGCGGCGAAGGCGGTCTTCGGGCGGGCGTAGATGTCGTGCGGGGTGCCGAGCTGCTCGATGCGCGCGTGGTTCATCAGGCAGATGCGGTCCGACATGGCCAGGGCTTCCTCCTGGTCATGGGTGACGTAGATGATCGTGGCGCCGGTCTCGCGGTGCAGGCGCTTGATCTCGTACTGCATGTGCTCGCGCAGCTTCTTGTCCAAGGCGCCCAGCGGTTCGTCCATCAGGATGACCGAGGGCTGGTAGACGAAGCAGCGCGCCAGGGCGACGCGCTGCTGCTGTCCGCCGGACAGCTCCTTGGGGAAGCGTGCGGCGAGATGGCCCAGATGGACCATCTCCAGCGCCTCCTTCACGCGCCGCGCCAGATCCGCCGGGGCGACGCCGCGCATGCGCAGGGGAAAGCCGATGTTCTCCGCCACCGTCAGGTGCGGGAACAGGGCGTAATGCTGGAAGACGAGGCCGATGTCCCGCTTGTGCACGGGGGTGCGGGTCTCGTCCTGCCCGTCGATCAGGATGCGCCCGCCGCTGGGCTCCACCAGCCCGCAGATCATCTGCAGAAGCGTGGTCTTGCCGGACCCCGACGGGCCGAGCAGCGTCAGGAACTCGCCCGCCGGAACCTCCAGGCGGGTGGGTTCCAGCGCGGTGATGGCGCCGTACCGTTTGGTCAGGCCGTCGACCAGCAGCTTCGGCGTGGCGGCGGCTCCGGCCTGGACCGGCGCTGTCCGCGCCTGTGCGAGCGGTGAGAGCATGGCGGCGGGTCTCCTTTCCGACAGGCGGGCTTAGCCGAGGATCCAGGCGTTGAAACGCTCGTTCATCTTCGACCGGTTGGCGCCCCACCAATCTTCCTTGGCGATGGTCATCACCTTCAGATTGTCTTCGAAGGTCGGCAGCGCCGGGGCGCGCTCCTTCGGGATGCTCTTGTAGGCGTCGAGGTTGGTCGGGCCGTAGGCCAGAACCTCGGTGAAGACGGCCTGACGGGTCGGGTCGGCGCAGAACTTGATGAACTGGCGGGCGGCGTCGGCGCGCGGGTTGCCGCGCGGGATGCCCCAGCCCTCGATCGAGTAGAGCCCCTGGTTCCAGTTGATCTTCACCGGGGCGCCGCCGTCGATCACCGCCTGGGCGCGGGCGTTCCACAGGGCGATCATGTCGACCTCGCCGCTCTGGATGAGCTGGCTGGACTGGGCGCCGCCGGTCCACCACACGGCGACGTGCGGCTTGATGCGGTCGAGCGCCTTGAAGGCCCGGTCGACGTCGAGCGGGTAGAGCTGGTCGAGCGGCACGCCGTCGGCCAGCAGCGCCTGCTCCAGCGTGTCGATCGGGTTCTTGCGCAGCGAGCGGCGGCCCGGGAACTTCTCGACGTTCCAGAAATCGGCCCAGCTCTGCGGCGCGTTGGCGGCGAACTTGTCGGCGCGGTAGCCGAGGATGGTCGAATAGACGTCGGTGCCCATCCAATGGCTGGTCAGCGACTCCGGCATCAGGCCGGGCGCGTCCGCGGCGGTGAAGTTCAGCGGCTCCAGCAGATTCTGCTTCATCAGGATGTCGCGGGCCGACAGGGTCAGCGTGCAGACGTCCCAGGTGTAGGATTTGGTCTCCACGATGGCCTTGAACTGGGCGGTCGGCTCCGCCTCGCGGGCGACGTTGACCACCTTGATGCCGGTGGCCTTCTCGAACGGATCGTAGAAGGCCTTGCGGAAGGCCGGGCTGTAGGGGCCGCCCGGATCGGCGACGGTGATCTGGGTGGCGGCGAAGGCCGGACGGAGCAGCCCGGCGGGCAGGGTGGCGCCCAGCGCGACGCCGGCGGCCCCCTTCATCAGGCTGCGGCGGTCCATGGAGAAGCCGGAGGTCTTGCTCATGTGAAACTCCCTGTTCTGCGGCCGGGGCGTCTCTTTTGCCCCGGTGGATGAGCGCCGCCGTGGCGGCGCGGGTGGGCGGATCGTTGCGCCCTTGGACTCGGTGTCTGCTTTACGCGCGCTTCGCGGCGCGCTTGGCGAGGAACTCCTCCATCATCCGGGCCGGTTCGCCGGAGGCGTAGGCCTCGCGCTGGATGCGCACGCCGGCGGCCAGCGCGTCGCGGAAGCCGGCCTCGGTCATCTCGCGGAAGCGCTGCTTGTCCAGACGCATGGCGACCGGCGGCTTGGCGGCCAGTTCCTCGGCCAGGGCCAGGGATTCGGCCATCACGCGGTCCTGCGGGACGATGCGGTTGATCAGGCCGATGCGGTGGCTCTCCTCGGCGTCCATCAGACGGCCCGACAGGGTCAGGTCGATAGTCCGGGCCAGACCGATCATCTCCTTCATGATCCACGGGCCGGTGGTGCTGGCGATGCCGGAGTTGATCTCCGGCTGGCCCATGCGCACCCCGGCATGGCCGATGCGGAAGTCGCCCAGCAGGGCCACCTGGAAGGCGGAGCCGGCGGCGACGCCGTTCAGCGCGACGATCAGCGGCTTCGACAGGGTGCGCATGCGGTGGTAGAGGCGCTCCCACTCCGCCACCCACTCCTCGGCGCGGTCGGCGTCGAAGGTCTTGGTCTCGTTCAGGTCCTGCCCGGCGCCGAAGGCGCGGTCGCCGGCCCCGGTCAGGATGATCGCGCGCACACCGTCCTGCTTCTCGAACTGGTCGAAGGCGACGACCAGCTCGTCGCGCATCGCGGCGTTCCAGGCGTTCAGGATCTCCGGGCGGTTCAGCGTGATGATGCCGACCGGGCCGCGGACCTCGGTGAGGATGAATTTGAACACGGGACCACTCCTGTAAGCGGGGCGTTTCGCGCGCCTTGCGGACGTTCCGGCGCCCGTCGGGGCGGCGCGTCGTATTGCAATACGATACTTGGTATTGAATAGCTTGGCTTGCTTTGCTAGACCTGTCAACGGTATCTCTCGCACACGAACCACAGGACCGAACGCCATGGCTCCGCGCCGTCCGTCTTCCCGACAGTCAGACACGGAATCCGCAACCGTCGACGTGGGCGCGTCGGTGAAGGAGGGCGCCGCCCGCGCCGGCGATCCCTTGATGGTGATGTCCGTGGAGAAGGCGTTCCGCGTGCTGAACGCGTTCGACGCGGCGCGCCCGACGATGAGCCTGACCCAGATCGCGTCCATCGTCGGGCTGGACAAGAGCGCGGCGCAGCGCTTCACCCACACGCTGGAAAAGCTGGGCTACCTGCACAAGGACCCGGAGACGAAGCGGTTCGAGCTGACGGTCAAGACGCTCGACCTCGGGCACCATTACCTGCGTGGCAACGGGCTGCTCGAGCGCTCGATGCCCTACCTGATGCATCTCAGCAAGACCACCGAGGAGACGATCAACCTCACCATGCTGGACGACACGGAGATCGTCTTCGTGTCGCGCTTCATGAG